>JAAUSP010000170.1 GCA_012032575.1 Anaerolineales bacterium
CCCCCGGATTCGCGCTCCACCGCCGCCAGCAGTTCGGCGGCTTCGCGGGCGGCTTCCTGGGCCGCCACCGCCGTATCGCCCTGGGCGGCTCGCTCCAACGCGCCGGTCCATTTGGCAATGAACTGGGCGATTTCCTCTTCCTCAAAATCCACCAGCGTCCCTTCGGCCAGGCCGGGATGGGTGGGCCGCACCTCCCGGTAGCCGACAATCCGGCTGGTCAGGATAAATTTGTTGCCCCGCTGCTGCTGCACCCCGAAAAAGTCCAGCACCCGCTCGACCACCAGCCCGCGCTGGCCCTGCTCTTTGACTTCGTCCAGCCCGTCCAGTAATAACAGCGCCCCGCCCTGCGCCAGGGCTTCGTCCAGCATCGGGCCGAGGGGCAGGTCCACCCCCCGCTCGCGGTAATAGGTGGGGATGAAGCGGTCGAGGGGAATATCCTTCTCGGCCAAAGCATTGGCGTAAGCCGAGAGGGGGAGTAAAATCGGCAGGCGGTGGCCCAGGCCTAGGGCCTCACCCTGGCCGGTGGCGAGTTGGAGGGCCAGGAATTTGAGAAAGGTCGTTTTGCCCGCGCCGGGGTCGCCCAGGATGATCAGGCCGGGCTGCTGTTGCAATAATTCCAGCACCGGCTGCGGTTCACTGAGACGCTGGCCCATCGCCTCAGCCTCTTCCTCGCTGACGGCTCGCCCGGCCAGGCGCAGCTTCCGGCTCCAGGTTTCGCCGTCCGGCAGCTCGATTCTGGCCTTGAGGGGCACGTACATCTCGACCAGCGGCAGGCGCAGCGGCACCCGGTCGGAGACGCCCATGCCTTTGAAATCCAGAAAGCGGTAGCGATCCAACAGGTAGGTCAGGTAGCGCTCGGTCGCCTGCTGCAACTCCTCCCGCGAGAGACGCTGCGGCCGGAACTGCTGCCAGAAGGTTTCGGCGACCACAATCACATTCTGGTCGCCGGTGACGCCGATGCCGAGGTCGCCGGTGACGCCGATACCCTTCTGGCCCACCGCTTGGGCCTTGTCGCCCTGAGCAATAGCCCCGGAGCCTTCTAGGCCAGCTATCGCAGAGAGACCATCCTTGTAAAGTTGACGGAGTTTCAACAGTAGTTTGTTGTTTTTCTGGCTCATTAGGCTTTGCTAGACTCAACTTTCGCTTTCTCGGCAATCTTTTTGATGACCATCGCCACGCCGGCAGCCGGATTGGTCAGGCAGGCTATCGTGACATCGCCGATGTCGGGAGCCATCCCTTTCAGCGTCTTCAGCCAGCGCTCAACTTTGGAGGGGTTGGCCTCTTCGCCTTTTTCGACTTCCTGCTCGATCTTCTGGACGGTGTCTTTGACTTCTGCCTTGTCCACATTCGGGTCGGCGGGCCGGGCCTCGATGCGGCTGTAAATGTCCTGGAACATCTGGGCCAGGTCTGCTCCGGTCAGGCCGGTGATTTTGTCGCGGCCTACTTTATCTCCCCCCACTTTATCGCCGCCCACATAGTCGCCGCCGATGCTGCCGGTGATGATGCTCCCCCCCACGTTGCCGCCGACCATCACGCCTCTTGCCCCCACAGCTTGCGCTCCCGGTCCCTGAGCAATCGCCCCGGAGCCTTTCAGGGTGGCCTTGTAGGTAGTTCCGGCGCTGGGGGGGCGGGCTTTAGCGGCCTGGGTCAACAGCGCGTCCAGCCGCGCTGCCAGGCCGCGATCTGCTTCCAGAAGTTCGGTCAGGGCATCCTGGAACGGGATACTATAGCCGGCCGGGTTCTGCGGATACCGCTGAGCAATCCCCGGTTCTTTGGCCTGCACCTGGGCCATCGCCAGGTCTACAATGGCCTGCACAGCCGGCTCCAGTGCTTGATTTTGCGCCTGCATCGCCTGACCCAATAGATTGACCACATTGACCGTGATCTGCTGCACATCCCGCCCGGCAATGACGCTGTGCTGAATCGAGCCGCCAATATCGCCAATGTTGACGCTGCTGGCGGTTTCGTCGCCGGGGCGGGCTTGAATAGCAATCAGGAGAGGCTGGAGCGCTTCGCGCCATTCAGCGTCGGTGAGGTTGCCGCCAATGGCTTGTTCGGTCAGGGTGATAGCGTCCTGGTGGTCGGCGATCTGGTTGAGCAGTTCGAGGGGAGCGCTGCCGCCGTATTTGGCTTCGCGCTCGCGCAGGAGGGCGAGGTTTTGAGTGAGTTTGGTTAGAAAAGTTTGGTAATGGGTCATAGGAAACAAAAAAGCGCAGCTATTGACCAGGCCACGCCGTAGTAAAATCATGTTGCCATTATCCAAAACTGGCCGGGCTACCTTACCTGGTCGGAGTCATTAATAAAGACCCCTATAGGTTTAGCAGCCGGGGTCTCTTACATCTAGTCCATTTTATCATAACTCCTGGCTCACTACAATCCCCAAAACATACCGTGAGTTTGACGTTACTGGTAGCCTAAAAATTGGGGGGTAAGAACAATACAAGAAACAGGCCGGTCAACCTATGACCGCAACATTAGGCTTTCAGCTCATCGTCGTGATCCTTGTCCCGTGGGACAATTGATATCCCTTTACGTTGCGGTTCCATCCCTAATTGATCCCTTATCCACCTCTGACCACAATTGGCAAACAGACCAGAATACGTGGCTGCCGGTTTTCAAAAACCTTGGCCGTTTCTTTAACCTCACTTATGATAACACCCTATCCCCCCTCTTTTGCTTTTGCCTCTTTGCGCTTGTACAATTAGATTGTACAGCAATCTCAAAAGGGAGGCTATATGCTTAGTATTGGCATTAGCGAATTTAGAGCGAAGATGAATCTGATTCTGCAAAAGGTTCAGAATGGTGAAATAGTGACCTTGACCTCACGCGGCGCGGAAGTGGCCCGCCTGGTGCCGCCTGAGTTCGCCCAGGCGGCGGCCCGGCAAGAGTTGGACCATCTCCGCCAGACGGCGGTGGTGGGCGATGTGCTTGCGCCGCTGGGCGAGCGTTGGGACGAGGCGGAATGATTGTCCTGGATACGCACGTGATCATTTGGGATGCGCTGGCCCCGGAGCGCTTATCTGAACCGGCGCGGGCGGCCATTGCCCAGGCCAATCAAGGCGACGGCCTCATCATTTGCGATATTTCGGTGTGGGAAATCGCTATGCTCCTGCAAAAAGGCCGGGTCCAGGTCCAGACCGACCCGCTGACCTTTATCAATCTGGTCTTGCAGGCCAACAAAGTACGAGTCCAGCCGATTACCCCGCATATTGCTACCCTGGCGACCCAATTCCCGGCCCAGATCAACCAGGACCCGGCTGACCGCCTGATTGCCGCGACGGCCCTGGCCGAAAACGCTACCCTGGTTACGGCAGATCGCAACTTGCAAGCCGCCAGCCTGATTCCGACGTTGTGGTGATCTTTATTTTTGCCCCAAATATACTAACCGCATCATAAAATTTCCAGGCAGAGGTGGAATAGAACACGGATTCATACAGATATTTTTAACCATACTTCACGCCACCTCCGGCCATCTCGAATACGTCGCTTTGGCCTGGGTCATCAACCGTGCCCGCAAAAAGTGGAATTGCTCGCCTTTGATTTTGTTCTTCAGCAGCACCCGGCTGACGGCGCTTTGGACGGCGGCTTCGATGTTGCTGCGGTGGGGTTTGGTCCAGTCTACTTCTAAATTCTCGCGGACGCTTTTGACCACCTGGCGGACCAGGTCGGCGATCCAGGCGTCGGTTTGGTGGAGCTCGATGGCTTCGCCCAGGACGATGACATCGTAAAAGGCCATTTCTTCTTCGTTTAGGCCCAGGGCTTGCTGCCGCTCAGCTTCGGCCCGATCTTTGGCCCGAATCTGGCGCATCACGGCGATCACTTCCTGGGCGGTCACGGTCCGGTTGTTGTATTTTTGCAGCGCCTCTTCCAGCATTTCCCGATAGGAGCGATAGCGGACCAGGTTTTTGCGCTCCCGTAGCTCGATCTCGTCGCTGAGCAGGCGGGCCAGCAGCCGCACCTGCAAATCCTCTTTGCGGGCGTCGCCGTCGTGGCCGATCAAAAACTGCTCGTCCAGCACCGACACGTCCGGCTTGTCCAGCCCGGCCACGGCGTAAATGTCAATCGCCTCGCGGGCGGCGATGCTTTCGTCCAGCAGGTCGCGTACGGCCCGCTCCAACTGGCGGGTCTTGTGGCTGGTGGCGGCATCAATCTTGCGCAACTGCTGCCGGACAAGCTGGTAAAAGCCGACCTCTTCGGTGTGCTGCTGGGCGACGGCCAGGTGCTTGACCAGGCTAAAGGCTTTGGAAAGTTTGAACTCCTCGTTCAAAAAGTCGTCGCGATGCTGCGGGTCGCCCACCAGGGTGCCGTAGACGTAGCTGGTCAGGTCTTCCAGTTGAATATTGCTCAGGCTGCGCCAGGCGGCGTAAGCGTTGGCCGGAAATTCGGTTGCTTTCAGCCCCGGCATATTGGCCCGGGTGATCTCAAGCTGGCGCAGGAACAACGCGGCGGCCTCTTGTTCCAGGTCGCCGGTCAGGCTGCCCCGGCCGCCGCCCTGGGTATATTTGGCCGTGGCTTCTTTCAACTGCTCGTCAATGCCGATGTAATCCACAATCAAGCCGCCCGGCTTGTCGCGGAAAATGCGGTTGACCCGGGCGATGGCCTGCATCAGGTTGTGGCCCTTCATCAGCTTGTCCACGTACAGGGTGTTGACGCAGGGCGCGTCAAAGCCGGTCAGCCACATATCGCAGACAATGACCAGCTTCAGCGGGTCGTCGGGGTCAATGAAATGGCTTTTGATGTCATCGCGGGCGCCTTGGTGGTCAGGTGGCCGGCCTGGCTCCAGGCAGTCGGGTCTTCGCCCAGGTTGCCGGTCATGACCACCTTAACCGGCGGGCAGTCGGGGTGTTGGGTCAGGGCCTCGTGCAGGCTGACGGCGTTGCGCCGGCTCATGCAGACGATCATGGCCTTGCCCTTCCACGTTTCCTGGCGAGTGTTGAAATGGTCCAGCAGGTCCCGCGCCAGCACGTCCAGGCGCTCCTTGACCCCGGCTGCCTGCTCGATGGCCGACCACCTGGCCTTGGCCAGCTCCAGGGTGGTGGCGTCAATCTCGCTCTCTTCGGCCAGGGCGTCTACCTTGTCGTCAAGCTGGCGCTCGGTCAGGTTCAGGGGGATGTGGCGGGCTTCGTAGTAAATCGGCACCACGGCTTGGTCTTCGCGGGCCTGGCGCATGTCGTAGGTGTGGATGTGCTCGCCAAAAAATCTGGACGGTGTTGGCGTCTTCCTGGTCAATCGGTGTGCCGGTGAAGCCCAGGTAAGCGGCGTTGGGCAGGGCCTGGCGCATGTTCAGGGCATAGCCCTGGCTGGTGTAGAAGCCGCCGCCCTCGCGCCGCTTCAGTTCGGTGCTGAAGCCGTACTGGGTGCGGTGGGCCTCGTCGGCCACCACCAGGATATTGTGCCGGCCTGACAGCAAGGGGTGCTGCTGCTCGCCCGTTCTCAGGGCGAACTTTTCGATGGTGGTGCAGATGACCTCGCCGCCCTCGGTCTGCAATTTCAGACGCAGGTCGTCCACGCTTTCGGCCTGGCTGACCGCGCCGAGCAGCGTCCTGGCCGCGACCAGACTGCCGTAAAGCTGGTCGTCCAGGTCGGTCCGGTCTACCTGGACCACAATGGAGGGGTTCAGCCCCGGCCAGCGCCGCAAAATGCCGATCAGAAAGACAATCTCCAAACTCTTGCCCGACCCCTGGGTGTGCCAGACCACCCCGGCCCGCTTGTCGGCCCCCGGCTGCATGGCCCGCAGCGCCTGCTCGACGGCCAGGTTGACGGCAAAGAACTGGTGATATTTGGCGGCCTTTTTCTCGATGTTCTTGTTGTCGCGCTGCTCGTGGACCATAAAGTTGCGCAGGTAGTTGAGCAGCCGGGCTTTGGGGAACAGCCCCTCGACCAGCATTTTCATACTGGCGGCGGTCGTGCCTTCTATCGTCCGCCCGTCAATAGATTTCCAGGCGGCGTACCACTCCAAGGGGGCGGTGTGGACGCCGTGCTGGGTCTCGTTGCCGTCCGAAACCACGCAGAAGCCGTTGAAATCGAACAACTGGCTGATGTCGTTGGTGTAATGGCCTATCTGGGTGTGCGCGTCGAGGATGCTTGGCTTGGGGTGCCAGGGGTTTTTCAGTTCAAACAGGACCAGGGGCAGCCCGTTGAGGTAGATGAGCAGATCGGGGATGCGATCATTGCCACCGGGGCCGTGAATTTTCAACTGGTTGACGACCAAAAAATCGTTCAGTTCGGGCCGTTCAAAATCGGCCAGGTAGAGATGCTCCGATTTTGGCTGGTCGTTTTCGGTGTAATTGAGGATCAGTCCGCTGCGCCACACCTCCTGAAAGGCCATATTGCGCCGCTCGGTGGTCAGTCCGGCCGGATGGCTGATCTGCTCGATGGCCTGCTCGATGGCCGGACCGGGCAGATGGCGGTAGCGCCGCTGCAAATAGTCCCGCAGCGGCCCGGCCAGCACCACCGCCTGAGTATTGGGCCGCTCGACCTCCCCGCCGTACTGGTAGCGATAGCCCAACCCCTTGAGACGATCAATCGTGGTTTCTTCAAACTGGCTCTCGGTTCCGGTGTTGATTGACATAAGCAGCGGATTCCTCCTTGCTTTTCGGTTCAACTTGGGGTATACTGGTAAGTAGCCCTGCCACAGATGAAAGTCGGCTCCATGCCGGGTGCTTAACCCGCCTGTCAGGTTAAGCCTAGTTTGTGTGAGGGTTGTAGTTTACATAATCCAAATCAACCGTAGGTTGACTTACCTCTCAATATCGGTTACAATATAAGTGAATCTGAAACTGCGGCTTATCCGCAGGAGTAGGATTCACCCGGGGGGCTTAACCGCCCCCCTCCCCCTTTTAAAGACGGACAATCCCATGAGGATCTCTTGGCGAAGCCACCTTGCATAGAGTCCGATCGAGCTTGTCAAAATAATTTTGCCCCGATTTTTTACGCATGTACCCGCTTGGTTCCAGCTTTTGATACAGCAGAAATGCCGCCAAATCAGCCGCTTGAATAAAATAAGAGTGGGCTGAGTCTCTAAAGTTGGGATCTTCAATCAGGGTGGTTAAGGCCATGTTACGATAACCCAACCCAAAACTGGGCTGGTGAGAGATTGGGTTGTAGCGCCGCATTTGTCGCAGCAGTTGGGTCAGTTTTTTGGTATCGGTCTGATCGGGAAAGATCATCCCCCGTTCATCAGGGTTGGCCGGCCCCCTAAAATTGTGATGTGAGATCGTATTTTCAAAGCGCTGCACCAACGCCCGCCAGGCCATGTTGAATACGTCATAGGGGGCTGCTTTCGGCGTTTTATCTACCACCACGTTAATCAAGCTCACATCCGGCAGACGAGCCAACTCCTCGGTAAACGCCCGAATGATCGTTAAACGGTCATTCCGTTTAATCCGCACCAACTCGCCCGGTTTATTAATCAGTCTGGCTGAGTGAATTTCCTCGCGTAAACGCAAGCCAAACGTCCGCTGCATCCTTCGTCGAAAATTGATCAGTTGTTCCAGGCAAGCCTGCCAGCGTAGTTCATGCACCACCAGCCCGGTCAGCACAAAATAGTGCGTCGGTGAATTTTGCAAGCCGCTGTCTCCACTTTCATCAACATACATCAGGAACATGGGGTTCTCCTTGTGTCGGGTTTGGATTTAAGTCAATTTCAAGTTCAGACAGCAATTTCACCACTCAGCAGCCTCGGCAGCAGGTAATCGCGGATTTCGGTGAGCTTGCGATTTTCAAGTTCGTTATTGATAAACAGATTGAGCCATGTGTTCATTGAACGATCTAAAACCTCAAATGTATCCTCTGGTGGCACTACCACTTTAGCATCGCTCAGATGATAACGTTGGATATGCCCCATCGTAGTGGCTTTACCAGCAGCAATAGCTTGGAATTCGGATAAATAATGCTGGATCCATTGGTAGTAAAACCATTTAGGGTAATTCGATGATGTAACCTTGAATAAATGCTGGTTGAGTGCCCCTCGTCCGTGTGCCCAAATAGATACCAACAGACTCCCCGACCAAGAAAAAAGCACATCACCATCCTCGACAATGTATGGAGAAGGAAGATTTGGGCTGGCTCGTCCCGTTGCCTCAGTAACCCCTCGGCGCATTTCGACAATTTTGATGACGGGTAAATATTCATCATCTTTGGGAGGATATTTTTGGAGGGCCAACCCATTCAGAAAATCCGCGATTTCATCCAAAGACTTTACCTCCCACCCCCTCGGAATCACCCCCCCCTCGCTCTCCACCAACTCAGCCTGATACGGGCCAAACTCCACAAAATGATGCTGGAACAACGCCTGGGCCATCGCCTCCAATGTCCGGTTGATCCGCCGGTTCACCTCGATTTTGTCGTCCAGCCGGCCCAGGATTTCGGCAATGCGTCGCTGGGTGGGGAGGGGAGGAACCTTTACGGGTAGTCTGTAAAAATCGTCGCGACTTGTTGAAGGAATGGCTGAACCACTATCCATCCCATTAATGTCATATGTAAGTATTTCGTAATAACTTTTGGTGCTAGTTTGATTAGAGGCTGAATTCGGCAATGGAAAGAGGGACGAAGCCAGTCTCATCGGGTTGAAACCCATGCCACTGCACCAAAATGTTGAACATTGCCATCGTAAAACCGAGTTTGGTTTCAAAATAGGTCCAAACTTTATGATGAGAGTGCTTGAAATGACAAATGTAGGTCAACATCGATAAGACAGTTTCGACCACCATCCGGACATTCCATTCACCTCGTTTACACAAGCGCAGATTGGGGGGATACCAATCTTTCTTTTCAAAACTCATATCGGCAAAGACGACCATTTCATCGGCGACGTCATCCACCAAGTGTTGGAAGACGGCCCCATCATAAACATTGGCCGTATCACAGTCCCAAGCCACAATCAGGCCGAGATGATTGAGCAGATAACACAACTTGCCGCCCACAATCCAACGATGGTTGGAGATACCTTTTTGCCGATTTGCTGCGGGCTGCGGCCTTCGCGAATGGGATGGAGTAACTCAATCCCGTAGCTATCAATGACCCCCAACAGAGAGGGGGCGGCTAAAAACTGATCCACATACTGACGATGACTATTGAACAGCCGAAACAGGCGGGTTCGGTCAGGCAGGTTAGGAAATAAAGGTCGGTAGTCTCGCTTGAGCCAACGCCAGAAGGCCCGTGGCCCACTGCCCTTGAGCGCGTACAGCAAGGCTAAGGTGACGACTTCACTCGGATAAAGTTTGGCCTGGCTGTGTTTATCATCAACGACTTGGTTAGCTACTCGGCAAAATAATTCTGTGATAAAATCAACCGTGGTCATGAGATCACTCCTTTTGGCTAATATTTTGGTCGATATCAGCTTAAGGATAATTCATCTCATGACCTCCGCAAACTAGCACCAAAAGTTAATAAGAGAAAGGCTGGTCGTACCACGATGAATTACTTGATGTCAAAGCGCGTGACTTGCCAATGTGGCTACAAAATGCCTGGTTCCGGGGCAAAAGGTTATTACTACTACGTGTGCCCCGGCACTTTTAATCTTGATGCTGCTCATCAGTGTAATTTGCCCCGTTTTCGGAGTGACAGGGTTGATGATGTGATCTGGCAGTGGGTAAGAGGCTTTTTTGACGATGAGAAGCTTGTGGAGCGAGGCGTAGCTGAATACCAGGCTCGACAAGCTGAAATCAAAAAGCCCTTGGGTGAAGAGTTGGCGCTCATTAACGAGACGATCAAAGAGCGTAAAAAAGAATTGGCCGATAACCAACGGGCGCTAAAGCTACTGGGGGATGATCCACCGCAGCGTACCCTGGCTAATACCCTGGAAGATATAAGACGGGTTGAAGCTCAACTCGATGGCCTGGAAGAGCAAAAGCGCCAGGTCGAGGCCAAAATAGAGAATGCTGAAACTACTGAACGTGATATCCGGGCCGCCATTGATCGGATGGAACAAGTTAAGGCAGAGATAGAGGAAGGGCTGAATCTAGCCGATGTGAATTTTGAGGACCGGCGATTTTTGATCGAACGACTGAATGTTGAGATAACCCTACGTGTCGAGAATGGCGAAAAGATCGTGGAGGCACGTTGTTATCTGGACGATAAAAAATTGTCAATGGGCGTTTGGGCTAATTTTGCAAGGGAGGGATTTTTACTCGGCATGGGAGTTGAGCGCGGATAAGGCCGCGTCAACATCTTTATAAATGGCAAAAAGTCGGTGGTGCCGGCCAGTTCAAACACCCGATAAATATTCTCCGGTACCGAAACCAGGGCCAGGGTCAGGACTGTCCGCCGGGCGTCAACCAGGGCGCGAATCCCGGCGATGGTCAACTCGCTGAGGTCTTCCATTTTGAGGACAACTTTATCGGTATGATAGGTTTGCAGGGTGTCGGCCAGATGCTCTCTGAACTGTTCGGTAGCGTGTGCGCCAAATTTTCCGGAAAGGGTCATAAAAATGACTCCTCTTTCCAACTGATCGTTGATTGAAAACTCGGAGGCCGCCGGGGGATTGGACAGTTCTAGTTCCAGCCCTTCCTGAGCCACCAGCACCTCCGGCGCACCACGCCGCTGGCCCAGGTATTCTTTGGTCTCCTGCCAGACACGCATAATCTCGACATCGGTCGAGGCGGGGTCATGATGAAAAAGGAGAAGCCGCTTAACATTAGCTTCTCTGGCAATATCCGCGCCAATCAGAGCGGAACTGTGGCCCCAATCTTCTTTCACAAATGACTCGCGCACCGAAAACATCGCATCAAAGATGAGAACGTCGGCATTGGCGTAGAATCTGCTGTACTTCATGGTGCTGGTGTAATCCAGGCTTTTGTATTCGCCGTCGGTGGCCAAAATGGCAATGGCGTTGTCGGCTTCTACCCGATAAGCATAGGCTTTACCGGGATGTTTTAACTCAATGTTGGTAATGGTTGCCCCGGCTACTTCTACATGCTGGCCTTCGGTAAGCTGATGGTATTGAAAGGAGGCCGCAATCTGATGGTACTGTAAGGGGAAGAATTCCTGCTCCATCTGGCGAGCCAATACATCGGGCACGTACTTATGAACATGGTAAACATCAAAGGTATTGCCAGGCACGTGAATGGGCTTAAAAAAGGGCAAGCCTTGAATATGGTCCCAATGGGTATGGGTAAAAAACAGATAAGCATGGCCTTTGCCCCGGGCAAAGCCAAACTTTTTGGCGCGTGGGTCGCTTTCATCCATCAGGTATTCACCCAGTTCACGAATCCCGGAGCCGGCATCAAAAATAATCAAATCATCGCCAACTTCGATGGTGACACAGGTGGTGTTGCCGCCCACAGTGCTGCCGTTAAAGGATAAATTAGCCGCAAATTCCTGAACTGATTGGGTATTGAGGAGATTGACTTGCTCGCGGCCAGCGGCTTCGAGCGCAGCAATTATTTTCTGTTCGACGTGGTCGGGCCGGACTGGAGCCGGAATGGAGCCTCGGGTGCCCCAAAATTTCAGCAGCATATATTTTCTCTCGATTGGATAATTGGCATGACTGAATAGCTGCTCCCGAATTTGGGAAAACCATTAGCCAGGAAGGCATAAATAGTTTCGCAATACGGGCAGATAATCTTTGTTAGTTAACTTAACATGTTAACATCGAGTTGGCAATAGTCTAACTGTCCTGCCTGTTAAAACCAAAATTTGTCCTTTTTTGAACGGTGGAGAGGGTTAGCGTTACTCATTATGCTCAACCCCCTTCCGATTTTATCACCTGATTATTTCTATGACAATCTCAAAATCTTGCCGGGTGGCATTGGTAAAGGGGGTCAAATTCGAGGAGAGTTACTGGATTATAACTTAAACCGGGGTATAATAAGTCAAAATTTTCAATGCTGAAAGGACAGGTTGAAATGACCAGAAAATATAAACAGATTGCCCTGGTGGTAAGAGATGTAGACAAAGCCATGAAACATTACTGGGAGATTTTGGGGATTGGCCCCTGGGATGTGCGTCACTTTACCCCGGCCACGGTCAGAGATTTTTATGTCCACGGCCAGCCGGTCACAGAAGGATTTGACTTTATCTGTGCCGTCACCTGGGTGGGGGAGGTGGAACTTGAGCTAATCCAGCCGATTAAAGGCCCCAATATTTACTGGAAGTTTCTTGAGGAGCACGGCGAAGGGCTGCACCATATTAAAGAAATCGTCGCCGACGAGGATATGCCCGCCGTTTTACAGGAATTTAAAGAAAAAGGGATCGAGGTGCTGCAAACCGGCTGGATTGATAACGATGTTCACTATTACCTCGATACTGAAGCCTTGCTGAATATGGTTTATGAAATTGGCAACGGCGGAAAGATTGGCGCACCGGAGCGGCGCTATCCACCCGACGCAAATCCCGCTTAATTCTGCCCGCTCTTTCCAACACAGGCAATGGAACAAACGACTGAACTGAAAGTATTTATCTCGACTCAGGATTCTTTGTGCGGGGAGTGCGGCGAAAAGTTGGGCCGCCAGGCCTGGATTACCCTGGCTGATGAAAAAGGGGCCTTGTGTCTCTCCTGCGCCGACCTGGATCATCTGATTTTTCTCCCGGCAGGGGATGCCGCGCTGACCCGCCGGGCAAAGAAACATTCGACTCTCAGCGCGGTGGTATTGCAGTGGAGCCGCGCCCGCAAGCGCTATGAGCGGCAAGGGCTGCTGGTCGAAGCCGATGCGTTGGCCCAGGCCGAACAGGAATGTCTGGCCGACAGTGACATCAGAGCCAGACGGAGAGCGCGCGAGACGGAACGCCAGGTTGCGTTAGATCAGCACTATGTGGAAAGCTTTGCCCGGCGAGTTCGAGACTTATTCCCCGGCTGTCCGGTGGGACGAGAGCAACTCATCGCTGAACATGCCTGTATGAAATACAGCGGCCGGGTGGGTCGTTCGGCAGCGGCCAAAACACTGGACGAGCAGGCCGTCCGGCTGGCGGTGATTGCGCACATCCGGCACACCGAAACTGCTTACGACAGGTTGTTGGCCAGCGGCTGCGAGCGTCGCGAGGCCCGCCGGCAAGTCGAAGGTGTTATTGATCGAATTTTGAGCCGATGGCAAGCACGGTAATCAGGATAAGAAATTTTTTAGCTCATTTAGGTATGGTACTCCGCATTTATCTTGACATAATCATAAGAAAAATCACAAGTATACACGACAGCCTCAGCCAAGCCCACGCCCAAATCAGCCACGAGTGTGACCTCATCCACTCCAGCCAGCCAGTCATGCGCGGCTACAGCATCGAAGGGTAGAGGTTCTCCCTGCTGCACCAATTGAAACTCTCCCAA
>JAAUSP010000171.1 GCA_012032575.1 Anaerolineales bacterium
CGGCTCTTTCTGTTTGTCGTTATGGTTAATTAAGTTGTAAAGTCATTGACTTTTTTTTTAAAACGTTGCATAATATTTTATGGTGAGTTGCTGCTGGAGTGAACATCGGTTCAACCCCGGCCATTTTATACCCCTGGGCAAGGGCAACAATGATGGATAATGTAAACAAAAACCCCGAGGATGAAGCTGAGAATAACGAAGTTGAGTCGCCGGTGGATGGCCCGACGCCGGACTGGATGCGGCTGGCCACCTCTGCTGGCGGCAGCGGCAGTTCGTTGACCGAGGAAAATACCCCGGCCTGGCTCAAATCAATCCGGTCTGGACAGGGTAGCGCGTCGGGAAAAAAGCAGCCCGAGCCGCCCCAACCCGCTGCCATTCAACCGGCCGCTTCCGCCGATAAAGGCATGTCGGACCTGGAGCGTTTACTGGCCGAGGAAGGTATTGACCTCGGTTCGGTAGCCGAAGAACGGCCCGAAGGCTCCGGCGGCATGTCGGCCCGTGATTGGTTGATCTCCACTTCGAGCGAAGAAATTATTCGTAATAAATTGGGGACGCAGCCTCAAGCCGAAGAACCGGCTCCACCGCCTGCCCCGCCATCGGCCCAGGCCGGCGATGAAGGCATGTCCGATTGGGAGCGTTTGCTGGCCGAGGAAGGCATTGACCTCGGTTCGGTGGCCGAAGAACGGCCCGAAGGCTCCGGCGCCATGTCGGCCCGTGATTGGCTCATTGCTACTTCCAGCGAAGAAATTATCCGCAATAAGCTGGCCGCCCAACCACAGCCCGAACCTGAGCCAGCGCCAACGCCAGCCAGCCCTTCGTTCAGCGATGACAAAATGGTGGTCGAGTCAGACCTGCCTGACTGGCTCCAGGAAATTGCCGATGATGTCGCCGAAGCCGAGGCCACTGAAGCAGCCTGGCCCATCAGCAAACCCGAACCGCCGCTCCCGGCCCCGGTTGCGGCCAAAGAAGACGATATGCTGGTGGTTGAGGAAGAGCTGCCCGACTGGCTGCAAGAGATAGCCGAAGATAACATCCCCATCACCATACCGCCAACAGAAGAAGCCAGCCCCACCCCCGTACCCTCCGACAATCTGGTTGTCGAAGAGGATTTGCCGGACTGGCTGCAAGACATTGCCGCCGAGCCAGACCTAACCGCAGAACCCGAAACACAGCCGGAACCCGATTTTACCGCCCCCTCCCTCCCCCAATCTCTGGCCGAAGACAAGATGATTGTAGCCGGTGACCTGCCTGATTGGCTGCGTGAAGTGGCTAATGAACCGGAACCACCGCAGGAGTCGGAAACCGTCGCTCCCATTCCTCCAACCCTCAGCGACGACAAAATGGTGGTTGACGAAGATTTACCCGACTGGTTACGCGAAGTCGAGTCGGGCAGTACAGAAGATGTAATTCTAACCCAGGCCGGTTTTGAGGCGGTTGCGCCTGAGCCGGACGAACTGGAAACTGACGAAGATTTACCGGATTGGCTGCGTGAGGTTGAGGTTAGTCATCTGGAAGATAACCTGACCCTGCCCCCCCTAAACCCATCGCCGATTTGTCAACCGAGGAACCCGCGTTTGCTGCCGCCTCATTGAGCGATGACGAATTAGATGCGTTGGACGCAGACGATTTGCCCTCGTGGCTCAAAGAGGTTCAGGAGCGAGACGGACGAGACGCGGCCGATTCCGTCAGCAAGCCGCTGATTACCGAATTTAGCCTGCCCCTGGACTCTGCCGGCGAGGTAATTGAAGATGAACTGCCCGGTTGGCTGCGCGATGTGCCGGAGGAGACAACGCCGCTGGAATTTGAAGCCCTCGAACCGCTAACCGAAACCCCTCTGCCCCAAGATCAGATGGTCATTGAAGAAGACCTGCCCGATTGGTTACGGGAGGAAGAGTTCAATCTTGATGAACCTTTTGAACCCTCCGAACCCAGCCCAGAGATTTTGCCCGAGAGAGGGATCAGTGATCTGCCGGATTGGCTGCAAGAAATTCAGGACGAAGCGCCCGAAGAAGCCGTGACCTTTAAAGATGAAACGCCCCAGCCGGTCACAACCGCACCCTCAGCCGGCCCCGCTGCTGATACTATGGTTGAAGAAGAAGGACTGCCGGATTGGCTCCGTGAAGTCGAGGCGGAAGAAGAAGAGATTGAACTGCCAGCCTTTGAAGCTCCGATCCCTGCGCCTGCGCTTGTGCCGGGAATAGTGGCCGAAACGACTACCACTGAGGTGGTTGACGAAGAAGGACTGCCGGACTGGCTCCGTGAAGTCGAGGCGGAAGAAGAGGTTGAACTGCCGGCCTTTGAAACCCCGGTCACTGCGCCTGTGCCGGAAATAGTGACCGAAGTAATCACCACCGAAATGGTTATCGCCGAGGTAGTTGAAGAAGAGGCCGAGCCTGTTGCAGCCGCACAACCAGTTGAAGAGGTGGCAGAACCGGAAACACCGGCTCCCGTTCCTATATTTGAACCGGAACCTGTCAGCCAGCCCATCGAAGCGGCGCCCACTGAAGGCGGCATCCCTGATTGGCTGCAAAAACTGCGCGAAGTTGACGAAGAGCCGCCTGTGTCCATTCCGGCAATGCCTCTACCCGCGCCGGTGCAGGTGGCTGCTCCCGTCCGGCAAGCCCCGCGGCCGGTGTATGCCCAAGCTGTGGCTGCCTCGCCCGACATTCCTGCCGATGCTGCCGAGCAACTTCAACTGGCCCGGACCAGCCGCGACAAAGGCAACCTGGATGAAGCCGTCCGCATTTACGACTCGCTGGTGTCGCGCGGGATTTATCTGGACAAAATCATCGAAGATATGCAGCAGAGCATCAAGGCCCAGCCCAAGAATTATCTTTTGTTCCAGGTGATGGGCGACGCCATGATGCGCGATGGACGCCTCCAGAGCGCCCTGAACGCTTACCGCGAGGCGCTCGCACGATTGTAACCAAACCCTTGCTAAAAACCGGGCAAATGCCCGGTTTTTTTATGGGCAAAAATTTGTCAACTCTGCTATCCTCTGATATGCTGACACTCTCTGGACGATCTTAATATTCTATACTTTTAGGAGATTACCGTGGAACGAACTCTCATTATTATTAAACCCGATGGCGTCGAACGCAATCTGATTGGTCCCATTATCACCCGTTTTGAACAGCGCGGCCTGAAAATTGTAGGCATGAAAATGCTGAAAGTCTCCGACTCCCTGGCCCGCCAGCATTACGCCGTACACGAAGGCAAATCCTTTTTTGAACCCTTAATTGAATACATCACCTCGGCCCCGGTGGTGGTGATGGCCCTGGAAGGCCCACAGGCGGTTCAGGCTGCCCGCAATACCATTGGCTCAACCAAGCCGGTTGAGGCCACCGCCGGCTCGATCCGGGGCGATTTTGGCATGATGGTGGGCCGCAATCTGGTCCACGGTTCAGACAGCCCGGAAAACGGCGCGGCGGAAATTGCGCTGTGGTTTGACGAGTCAGAATTGATTAGCTATGAACGGGCGGTTGATCGCTGGATTTTAGAATAAAGGAGATGATTTATGGCCAATTCTGAAAACGGGGGGGAAATCAACGTTAACGGCCAGAATGTCAATAATATCCAGGCCGACCGGGTAAATGTGCGCTACGGCCACACTGGCGACATCAAAGCCAACACGGTCACGGTTTCTCAATCCGGGGCCACCCATATCGAGGGCAGCACGGTGGAATTGCGTCAGGCCGGGGCGCAAATGGTACACGGCTATAACGTGAATGTCCGCCAGGGTGGCATCGTTCAAGCCCGGGCCGACACCCTGAGCATGACCCAGGGAGGCGTCGTTTTTGCCCAAACCAGAGAAGCCAATTTGACGGCCACTGCTACCGGGGGCCATTCTGGCCGGGGAAATGTTACCCTGGACCAGAGCAGCACCAAAGCCGTGCTCACCCGCGGAGAGGTCAGGATGGACCAGAGCGGCAGCGGGCTGGTGCTGGCCCGGCGTGTCTCGACCGGCGAGAACACCGGCGTGATTTTGATGATCGCCGGGCGGGTTGATGGGCCGGTGAACGCTGTTTTTGGACCGGCCGCCGGCGCGGCTTTTGGTGCGGTTTTTGCCCTGGCCCTGGCCTTGATCTGGTGGATCAAAGGCCGTTTGACCTCGAAATAGTCAAAGGTTTTGCCCATGCAAAAAACAATTTTGCGCCTGGTGTGGCCCTATATCTTACGCTACTTAGCCAAACACGGCGCCACTTATCTGGAGAAACGGCGCGAGCAGAAACGCCTGCTCAAACTGGCTGAACTGGAGCCGGTGCCCGCCCCTGTCTCGCCCGATGCAGCGGTTATCGAATGTCCACCGCCGCCGCCAGTTTCCAAATCCGTCAAACCCATTTGGTATGTCCTGGCTGGCGTTCTGTTGGGCAGTGCCATTGGTTTGATGCTGGCCAGACTGCTGCGGGAGTAAAACAAATGTATATTGTCACGACCGCCCAAATGCAGTCGGCAGAGAAAGCCGCCGATGCCGCCGGCTTGAGCTATGAACAACTGATGGAAAACGCCGGCCACGCCGTCGCCGAGGCTGTGGCCGGTCAATTTGACATTGCCGGGGTGCGGGTACTGGTGCTGGTGGGGCCGGGCAATAACGGCGGCGATGGCCTGGTAGCGGCCCGGTATCTGTCGCAGGCCGGGGCTACCGTTGCTGTTTATGTGGGCCAGCGCCGGCTCGACGGTGACAAAAACTGGGCACTGCTGGATGCCGCCGGGGTGGAAAAGGTGCTGGGTAGTGCCCCCGATGGACCGGCCCGGCTGGAGCATTTGCTGCAAGAGTCGGGGGTGATTGTGGATGCCCTGCTCGGCAGCGGCGTCTCCCGGCCCATCGAAGGTAATCTGGCCGATTTGCTGAAGCAGGTTAAAACTGTGGTCAGCGAGCGCCGGACCCTGGCCGATGGCCCGCTGGTGCAACCGACTCAGCCGCCGGTTGACCCGGAATTTGGCCCGGCCGTGGTCGCGGTGGATGTACCCTCCGGCCTCAATACCGATACCGGTGCGGTTGACCCCCTCACCCTGCCCGCCGATTTGACCGTCACCCTGGCGGCGGTCAAACGAGGCCATATCTTGCTGCCCGGCCTGGAAATGGTCGGCCAACTGGTGGTGGGCGATATTGGCCTGGCCGACGAGCATTACCCGGATGATGTAACCCTGGAAATGGCGACGCCGGCGCTGGTGGCGGCCCTGCTGCCTTCGCGCCCGATCAGCGCACACAAGGGCACGTTTGGTACAGCCCTGCTGGTCGCCGGTTCGATGAGCTACACCGGCGCGGCCATGTTAGCGGGGCAAGCGGCTACTCGCAGCGGCGTTGGTCTGGTCACGCTGGCCCCGCCGCAGGCCATCCATTCGATTCTGGCTTCACGGCTGGCCGAAGCCACCTACATTCCCCTGCCCCACGCCGAAGGCGCGATTGCCCCGGAAGCCGCTCGTCTTTTGTATGCCAAGCTGGATGAGGTAGACGCGCTACTCATTGGGCCAGGTCTGACTCAGGCCGCTCCCACGGTAGCCTTTTTGAAGGAACTGCTGTCGGGCAAAGCGGGCGCACCACCCCGGCCGGTCGGCTTTCGCCAGCCCGACAGTGAACGAGAAGAAAAAGCGGCCCAGCCGCTCCCGCCGCTCGTCCTCGACGCCGATGCGCTGAACATTCTGGCCGGACAGCCGGAATGGTGGCGTTTGCTGCCCTCCGAAAGCATCCTGACCCCTCATCCCGGCGAGATGGCTCGCTTGACCGGCAGCACCATCAAAGCGGTGCAGGCCCGGCGGCTGGAGATTGCCGCTGAAATGGCAGTCAAATGGGGACAGGTGGTTCTGCTCAAAGGAACGCATACGGTTATTGCCGCTCCCGATGGCCGGGTGATGGTTTTGCCTTTTGCCAACCCGGCCCTGGCTAAAGCCGGCTCCGGCGACGTGCTGGCCGGGACAATTGTAGGCTTACGGGCGCAGGGATTGGGCGCGTTTGAAGCAGCCGTAGCCGGCGGCTATCTGCACGGCCTGGCCGGCGAGCTGGCCCGCGAGAGTGTGGGCATAACGGCGGTGATTGCCGGAGATTTGATCGGCTTTTTGCCGATGGCTTTTCGGACCGTTTGTGGGGAATGAATGGTCTATAAAGGAAAAGAGCGCCCCGGAGGTGGGCGCTCTTTTCTGCGATGATTGGAAACAAACTAAAGACTGTAGGGATTGTTTACAGTGTAACAGCAGATTGTTATCAGACTGTTAAGGGTTCTTTAAACCTCTGTTAAGGTTTTTGTGTATATTTCAACAGAGTTAAGATTGTGAAAAATTGAGGCCAAAGCAAGCTTTAGCCTCAATACTATTCAAATAAGACTGTAGCATCGGGCCTTGTGCCCGCCCACAAGGGGCTAAACTACGTTATTTGAAAAGTATTGGCTTTAGCCTCCATTTCAACAAACAAAAAGGCGAGGACTTATCCTCGCCTTTTTGTTAAAAGTTTGAAGGGTTAGGCGTCGGCTGCGTTATCTTTGCCGCGATTAAGCGCCTGGGAAACGGTTTCTTTGCCCCGGGTAATGGCCTCAGTGGCGGTCTGTTTGCCTTTTTCAAGGGTTTCTTTACCCTTCTCCTGCAAACTGGCAACCTGGCCTTGCAGACTTGTAACCTGTTCTTGCAGCGAAGTGAGTTGGGTTTGCGCCCGCTGGCGCGCTTCCAGCACGCCTTCTTCGGCCCGATCTTTGAACTCCAGGCTCTTGTCACGAAGCTGGGCGCGGGTTTCCTCACCCGATTGTGGAGCCATCAGCAGGGCCAACGCTGCCCCCACCAGGCCGCCAATTACCAAACCGGCAAAAAATTCAATGCCGCCACTATTTTGCTCTGACATAACTCGTAGCTCCTTTCAACCTCAATGAATGGATAAAAAACGCTAGCTGCGCCGGAAGAGGCTGCGAAAAACAGCCTGTACCCCAGCCACAGCGCTAGCCGTAGTAATGACGGGTTTGACCGCCTGCTCGCTCAGGAAGTTGGTGGTACCCTGGGCAGTGTGCATGGTTGATTGCAGTTGGCTCAAAACCGGCCTGACTTCGCGGTTAAGCAACTGGATTAGATCGTTGATTTTGAGCACCAGGTAAACGGTAATGACCACCAGGGCAATCAGCAACAAAATAATCAAAAACGCGCCCAACCCCAAAAAGATAATAAAAATATCTCTTAAAACCGCCGCAGCGGGGGGATTAGTGAACAACCACCAGCCCAATAATCCGAATATAATAATTATAACAACAGCAACAACAATACCAATAATGAGGGGACGTTTATCAATCGGCTCCGGCGAAAGCTCTGGCCGGGGATTACTAGCTTCAGCATAATAGGAGTCACTGATTTCAGGCATACAAACTCTGCTCAAATATTAAGAGATTAGGCTTGTCATTCTAGCATGGTATCACATTCTGTGAAAATTGTCATCAGCCGGATGGACAGTTTTGGAAGAGAAAATTTAAACCTTAAGCCACTGCATCAGAAACAGGCTCACCCAACTGATCACACTGGCTTCGAGAATATGCAGCGGGCCGATCAAAAAAACATTCAACCCCAGCACATTGCCGGCAGCCTGCCCTATCCCAAAACCGATGATCCCGGTCAAAAAATAGATCATCAACTCGCGGATGTTTTTGCCCCGCCACAGGTGGAACAGCGCCCCATACGCGCCGCCCAATAAAATAGTGAGCAATAAATAAGGCGGCATAAAACCTCAAGCCGGCTGCGGCTTCTCGATAATGCCGCCACCGAGGATTTGCTCACCCTGAATGAAAACGACCGACTGCCCCGGTGTAATATCGCGCAGCGGTTCGGCAAAGATCAGAAGAGCGCGGGCATCCGGCAGCGGAGTCAGCGTTGCGTCCATTTCCCTGGCCTTGTAGCGGATTTTGGCAGTCACTTCAACGGTCCCCACCGGGGGCTGGCCGTTGATGTATGTCACCTGGCGGGCGGTCAATTCGGTCTGGCCCAGCTCGTCCAGCAAGCCGACCACCAGGCTGTTACTGGCGGTATCGAGACGGAGCACGTACAGCGGTTCGGGCGCGGCAATCCCCCAGGCCCTTGCGCTGGCCGATGGTGTAAAAAGCCAATCCCTGATGCTGGCCCAGCACTTTACCGGCGGTGGTTACAATCGGGCCGGGCTGGACGACTTCGGGGGCGCGACGCTGCAAAAAAGCGCGGTAGTCGCCCTGGCCCAGAAAACACAAATCCTGACTGTCAGGCCGGTTGAAAACGGGCAGATTCTTGGCTTCGGCAATCTGGCGGATTTCGGCTTTGGTGTGGCGGCCCAGCGGAAAGATAACCCGCGCCAGCCGCTCCTGGGTGAGGGTGTACAAAATGTAACTCTGGTCTTTGGTCGGGTCAATTCCCTTGAGCAGTTGAAACGCGCCGTCGCCGCTCTGCTGGACCCAGGCGTAATGACCGGTGGCCAGGTAGTCGCCGCCCAGGCTGAGCGCTTCCTTGAGCAACTTGTCGAAGCGAATATCTCGATTACAGACCACGCAGGGATTGGGCGTGACGCCCTGAGCATAGCCCTCGATAAAAAAGTCAACGACGGTCTGCTTGAAGGTGTCCTTGTAATCGCGGACATAAAAGGGAATACCGAGTTGGTCGGCCACCCGGCGGGCATCGGCGACGGCATCGGGCGTGCAGCAGCGATTGGCCGCTCCACCGGCTTCGGCCCACAACCGCAGCATCAGGCCGATCACCTCGTAGCCCTGCTCAACCAGCAGCGCCGCCGCCACCGAACTATCCACGCCGCCGCTCATGGCGGCGACGACTCGTTTGGGATTACCGTTTGTGGTCACTTACTCTCACTTTAGAACACAGAAAGATTATATAGGCTCCAGCCACTATCTGGACACAGCTTATCATAGCAAAAAGACATAAGCCAGCTTCGATATTTGACATTGCTATAGAGATAGTCGTTAAAACATTGGCTAAAAACGTCACTACAATTGATGCTAATCGTCTCCGGCAGAAATTAGGGATGTACTTTTTAGCCAGAGAAGTGCGAGGTGCAAATGGAGCAATAACCAAAACTCCAAAACCAAGCCACAGAATTATTTCTTTAAAGATTTCAGTCATTATCAGGTTAGGAATAAGCCTTGGTTATGTCATTTTAGACCAGATACAGGAGATTCCTCGTTCCGCTCCGCTCCACTCGGAATGACATGAGAGGCTTAAAAAGCTGGCTCATACGCCGGGTTGAGCTGGCGCACTTTCTCGATGACACCGGGCAGGATGTTCAGGACGGTTTCGATGTCGGCCTCGGTGGTCTGCCGGCCTACGGTCAGGCGCAAGGCGCTCAGGGCCAGATCGTGCGGGATGCCCATGGCAGAGAGCACGTGGCTGGGTTCGGGCATGCCGGTGGTGCAGGCGCTGCCGCTGGCGGCTTCGACGCCGGCCATGTCCAGGTGCATCAGGATGGCGTCGGCTTCGCAGCCGGGAAAGACAAAACTGGCGTGGTTGGCCAGCCGCCCGACAGGATGGCCGGTCAGTTCACTGCCGGGAATCGTGGACAAAACGCCATTGATCAGCCGGTCGCGCAGCGCCCCCTGTCGCTCGTTTTCGGCCAGGCGGTGCGACTGCACCAGCTCCAACGCTTTGGCAATGCCGACAATGTAAGGTACGTTTTCGGTACCGGGTCGGCGATTATTTTCATGGCTGCCGCCGGTAAAGGGTGACAGCAGCGGCGTATTCTTCCGCACATACAAAATCCCAATCCCTTTGGGCGCATAAATCTTATGCCCCGAAATCGCCAACAAGTCAACATTCAACGTTTCAACGTTCAACGGCTCATAGGCGGCGGCCTGCACTGCGTCAGTGTGAAAGGCAATGCCGCGCTCGCGGGCCAGCGCCCCGATTTCGGCAATCGGCTGCAAGGAGCCGACCTCGTTGTTGGCGTACATGACGCTAATCAGGCTGGTGTCGGGCCGGATGGCGGCGGCGATGTCGGCGGGGTTGACCACACCGTAGCGGTCCACCGGAACCACGGTCTGCTCAAAGCCGAATTTGTCGCACAACTGGTTAAAGGTGTGGTCAACGGCGTGATGCTCAATCGGCGTGGTGATCAGGTGATGGCCCTTGCCGGCCTGTCGCTGCGCCCAGGCCACCCCGCGAATGGCGATGTTGTCGCTCTCGCTACCGCAGGCGGTAAAAATGATTTCTTTGGCCGAGCAGCCCAAAATATCGGCCACTTTGTGGCGGGCCTCGTCAATGGCGCGGGCGCTGGCGCGAGCCTGTTTGTGCAGCCCCGAAGCATTGCCGTAAATCCGGGTAAAGTAAGGCAGCATCACCTCGACCACCTGCGGGTCGGTGGGGGTCGAGGCGGCATGGTCCAGATAGATTTCTTTGGTTGAACTCATGATGGTGTAACCCTAATTCCTTTATTTTTAGAAGGTTGGAGGATTGGAAGGCTGGAAGAATTTTCTTATTTCTCCAACCTTCCAGCCTTCCATTCTTCCAGTGATGTTAAATATACCCCAAAAATCTGTGGCTCCCAAATTATCCTTTAACCAACCGAGCCAATCTATTCAACTCAGCGTCAACGCCCATGACGATGATGGCTGCGCCGGGCAATAATTTGGTTTCGGCGTTGGGGTGCGAGAGCAATTCCTGTTCGGGATGCAGCACGGCCAGCACGGCGACTTTCAGCCGGGCTTCGTGCAGGGCCAGGCCCGCCAGGGGCGAATTTTGGCCGATTATAAATTCTTCCAGGCGCATTTGCTGGTCGCCAAAGTCCAGCACCCCATCCAGAAAGTGGGTCACATTGGGGTGAGTCAACAGTTGGGCCACCCGCCGTCCGGCGATAGCATAGGGCGAAATGACCGTTTCGGCCCCGGCTCTTTCCAGCTTGGGCACCGAGGCTTCGGAGTGAGTCCGGGCGATGATGGACAGGTCGGGCCGGATGCTTTTAGCGGTGAGGATGATAAAAACGTTCTCGGCGTCGGAGTTGGCCGCGGCTACCAGCGAACTGGCCCGCTCGATGCCGGCTTCGTGCAAAATGCGCTCGTCGGCGGCATTGCCGAGAATGGCCGGGAAACCCAGGTGATGGCATTTTTCAATCGCTTCGACGTTTGAGTCAAGGATAATAAACGAAGCGCTGCGGGTCTTCAGTTCATTGGCCAGCGAACGTCCCATCCGGCCAAAACCACAAATGATGCAGTGATCGGTAATCTGGGCCAAAGCTTTGCGCCTCCTGCGGTCCCGAAGCTGCTCTTGCAGTTCGGTTGAGGTAAAAAACTCGATGATGGTGCTGACGGAATAGGTGGCGGTAATCACCCCGAAGACGATCAGGGTCAGGGTAAAAATACGCCCCTCCGGGGAGAGGGGCCTGACCTCGCTAAAGCCGATAGTGGCCATCGTAATCACGGTCATGTAGAGGGCTTCGAGGAAGGTCCAGCCCTCGATGAACATGTAGCCGCTAATGCCGAAGATGAGCAGCCCTGCCAACAGGTAGATGACAATCAAATTGGACCGTTTGAAAAAGATGTTCATCGGCGAAGGGGTGATAACCATTAAGGTCAGTTATCTGGCATCTCTATCCGATTCAAAAACTCCTCGAGGGCTGTTCGCACAGCCTTTGCTTGACCTACCCGTGAAAGTCCTGCCCGCGCAAACATCCCAGCCCGTTCCCGATTGCCGAGATACTCGTAAATGCGGGCCATTGTGAGACCTGCCCGGACCGGGGTGAAAGAATACAGGGGAGAGACAGGCCAGCTCCGTTCAATATCTTCAACCTGGATTAGCTCGGATACCTGGGCCACCGTCGTCACCGTTTGAAAGCGTGGCTCTCCATAAGTTTCAAAGGTATTAATCAGGTGACGCGCTTCTTCAACTGGTCCCGTATTCGTTTTGTCAAGCAGGCCAGGTGGCAGATGAGCTTTCACACCTTGTTCAAAGGCCCACCAATAATCGGTACTACCGGGAGGTGTCAAACGCCACTGAAATTCGCATGACTCGACCCTGATTTTCTCTCCCGGCGCAAGAAGCTGGTTATTGGTAAACGGCAGAAAGCGCAGGTGCAGCCCTAAATTCACGCAGCAGCTTCCCCCATATTTGTTAACCTGCACCCCAATCACATGGATCACCTGCCCCAGGTCTCGCTGGAAGCGCTGCCCACTTCCCTTAAACCCTGAACGGCGCAACAGCGGCGCCCATTCATCTCGCAAGCAAGCGAAAAAGGTGTCTTTTGAATCCATTCAATCATCACTCAATAATCATTAGCGTATGCGCCGGCGCGGTGACTGCGGCCTCGCTCCAGATAACAGCGGCTAAAAGGCGCTGCCGGGCAGCCTCCAACTTGGCCGGGTCATTGGCGTGGATGGTGAAGAGCGGGTCACCTTCGGTCAAACGATCCCCCACCTTGGCATGAACGAGAATCCCGACGGCGTAATCAATCGGGTCGCCTTTTTTGGCCCGGCCGCCGCCCAAATCCACGCCGGTCTTGCCGACTTCGGCGGCGTCCACCCCGGCGACGAAACCGCTGCGAGGAGCGGCAACCGTCTCAATCAGTGTGGCAGTGGGCAATAGGTCTGGATTTTCCAACTGGCTGCGGTCGCCGCCCTGGGCAGTGATCCACTCGACAAACTTGGCCCAGGCCTGGCCGTTGTCCAGCGACGCGGCCAGCATGCGCTCACCCTCGGCCAGGCTGCCCGCTTTGCCGGCCAGTTCCAGCATTTTGCCGCCGATGGTGACGCAATGGTGGCGGAATCGGCGGGACGCCGCCGCGCAGAGTCTCGATGGTTTCCCGCACTTCCAACGCATTGCCGACGGCTGCGCCCAACGGCTGGTTCATATCGGTCAGCACCGCCGCCACCTTGCGCCCAACGCCCTGACCAATCTTGACCATCAGCCGGGCCAGCGCTTCGGCTTCGGCGACCGTTTTCATAAACGCCCCCTGGCCGACTTTGACATCGAGCACAATGGCATCGGCCCCGGCAGCGATCTTTTTGCTCATGACACTGGCGGCAATCAGGGGCAGGCTTTCGACGGTGGCGGTCACATCGCGCAGGGCGTAAAATTTGCCGTCCGCGGGGGCCAAATCGGCGCTCTGGCCGGAAACGACCACGCCGTGCTGCGCCAGCATGTCCATAAACTGAGTGGTGGTCAGGCTGACGTTGTAGCCGCGAATACTCTCCAGCTTGTCTATCGTGCCGCCGGAAAAACCCAGCCCGCGCCCGCTCATTTTACCCACCGGCAGACCGTGACAGGCCACCAGCGGCG
>JAAUSP010000172.1 GCA_012032575.1 Anaerolineales bacterium
GATTGGGCTGGCAGCCGGTCATTATTACCGCCGCCGCCCCCCGATTTTTGTGCCGCCGTCTTTTCTGGCCGATGCCCGGTGGCATATTTTGCCGTCCGCGGCCACCACGACCTTCCGCAATGTTTACACCCCAGAGGGCCGGCAGCAAACGGTTGGACCGATTGCCCGTTCCATCGGCCCGGCCGATATTCCCCCTGACTGCCGAAATATTTCGCTGGTTCACCTTTGCCCGTTGGCTCAGGATGTGGAAGCCGGGGTGACTCGCTTGTTTGAAAACTCGCTGCTGGTCACAACGCCGCAGGGCTGGCTGCGGCAGTGGGACGCCGCGGGGATTGTCTCACTGGGCGATTGGCAGGGCGCGGCAGAAATTTTGCCCAAAGTCCAGGCCACGGTTATCAGCATCGAAGATATTGAAGGCAATTGGGCCATCGCCGAGAAATGGGCCGGCCAAACCTCGATTCTGATTGTGACCCAGGATAAGGAAGGCTGCACTGTTTTTTATCAGGGTGAGCGTTTGGCCGTGCCCCCCCGCCCCGCCACTCCCACCGACCCCACCGGCGCCGCGATGTTTTTGCCGCCGCTTTTTTCATCCGCTACCACGAAACAGATGACCTGTGGCATTCGGCCTATTTTGCCAACGTTTTTGCCTCGATGACTATCGAGCGTTCCGGACCCGAAGGCGTCCCTTCGCGGGCTGAGGTTGAGGCCTACATTGCCCAACACCCGGCTGAATAAATTTAATCGCTTTGTTTCCGCTCTGTTTTGTTTGTCATCCTGGCCTATGTTACAATCAATCATCAACATTCAACCTGCAATTTTTAACCTATGACTGACCGTGCGGCTTTTGTCTATACTATTGCCAATCAAAAAGGCGGGGTGGGTAAAACGACCACTACCGTCAACCTGGCGGCATTTGTTGCGGCTCGCAAAGCGCGGGTGCTAATCATTGATGCCGACCCTCAATCCAATGCCACTTCCAGTTTGGGGGTCAGGCTGGCCGATGAGTCGCCCTCGCTGTACGATGCGCTGGTAAACAAGGTTCCAGCCCAGGAGGTTGTTCAGCCGACCAGCCGTGAACGCCTGTCTATTTTGCCCGCTTCCCCTGACCTGGCCGCCGCCGAGGTGGAACTGGTGCAGCAATTGGCCCGTGAAACCTTGCTGCAAAAGATGCTGAAACCGGTGTTGGCGGATTACGATTTTATTTTTATTGACACCCCGCCCAGCCTGGGCCTATTGACCGTCAATGCCTTGACCGCCTCAACCCAGGGGGTGATTATCCCGGTGCAGTGCGAGTATCTGCCGTTGGAGGGCCTGGGCCAACTGGTCCATACGATTAACCTGGTGCGGGACAATCTCAACCCGCAGTTGCAGGTCGCCGGGGTAGTCATGACCATGTTCGACAGCCGGACCAACCTGGCTATGGATGTGGTCAACGAAGTGCGCCAGCATTTCCCGCAGCAAATCTTCAAAACCATCATCCCCCGTAATGTCCGTTTGAGCGAAGCGCCCAGTTACGGCGAGGATATTCTGGCCTACGCGCCTGACTCGGCTGGCTGCAAGGCGTATCAGGCGTTGACGGAAGAATTTTTGGGCCGGGTACGGAAACAGGTAGCAAAGTAGCAGGTAGCAAAGTAGCAGGTAGCAGGTAGCAGAATAACTTTTACATGCTACCCTGTTCCCCTGTGACTGTTGAGGAAGATGCCTATGATGACCAAAAAACGAGGGTTGGGCAAAGGATTGGAAGCGCTGATTCCAACGACGACGACCAGACCGCCCAGTTCGGAAGTGCAAGCCGGGGCCATTGAAATTCCCGTGGAGCACATCTCACCCAATCCCCACCAGCCCCGGCAGACCATGAACCCGGAGAAGCTGCAAGAATTGGCCGCTTCGATTGCCGCGCACGGGCTGATCCAGCCGTTGGTGGTCACACGGGTGGGGGCAGGCTATCAACTCATCGCCGGGGAGCGGCGCTGGCGGGCCAGCCAATTGGCCGGCTTGACCACCGTGCCGGTGATTGTCAAAGAAACCACGCCCCAACAGATGCTTGAATTGGCCCTGGTGGAAAATATTCAGCGGGCCGATCTGAACCCGCTGGAAGAAGCCGAGGCTTATGCTCAATTGATGGAGGAATTTGGCTTAACCCAGGAGGCCGTGGCCGAACGGGTCGGCAAAAGCCGTACCGCCGTCGCCAACATTGTCCGGCTGTTGAATTTGCCGGAAGAGGCCAGAAGCGCCCTGGCCTCCGGGGAAATTTCGGAAGGGCATGCCCGCGCTCTGCTCAGCCTCAAGAAGGGGCGTGACCAGTTGAGTTTGCTGACCACTGTCATCAATCGCGGCCTCAACGTCCGTCAGACCGAGGCCCTGGCCCGCCAGCTTCTGCTTGGCGAGGATGCTGAAGCCAAGCCCAAACGTCCCCCCCTGACCCCCCACGATAAAACCATGCTGGCCAAATTTGAGTCAAAACTCGGCACCCGGATTGAACTCAATCGTTCGGAAGACCAATCGGGCCGGTTGGTGATCCATTTTTATTCTCAGGAAGAACTCCAGGCTATTTTCGATGCCATTCTGGGCAAAGACGAGCAGTTGTAGAGTTTCAAGCCCGCCCCAACTTCACCTCTTCTAAAGCCTCTAACCGATCCTGCAACAAACGCACTTCCTCATCCACCTCTGATGATAAGCGGCTGTAATCGGCCACGTGGTCGGTGGATTCGCCGGTGAGAAGCTGGGAATAGATGGTTCCCAGGGCGGACAGGGTGCTTTCGATCTGAATTTCGGCCCGCTTCATGGTGTTTTGCAACCGCTCCAGCGAGGCCAGTTGGTTGCGCCGGTTGGTCAGAGTCCGTTCCAGTTGGTTGCGTACATCGGTGTCAGTTTCCTGTTTCAGTTGAGTTTCCAGCTTGGCAATCGCCTGCGGCACCGTCTCCAAATCCTGGCGGATGAGGTTGTTTTGTTGAAAACCTTCAATCCGCTGGACCAGGTCTTCAATCGCCTCAACCCATTCGTGAACCTGAGCGGCCAACTCCTGTAAGCGGGTGCGGGCATTGGGGGTGGTGGTGGCTTTAATCAGGCCCTCAATTTGAGCCTGATAAGCCAGAGCCTTGTCCAGATGAGCGTGAATCACCGGATTCGTCTGCCCCTTGTTGATCAGCGGATATTCGACGGGCCGGGGCCGCATTTTTTCCTGGCGCTTTCGTGTGGCCGGTTCGGTCTGGGCGGCTGGCTCGTCTTGCTTTTGCTCCAGATCATCCTTCCGGTCTTGAACCAGTTGCTCTGCTCCAGTTTTTCCTCCGTCTAAAAGTAGGCCAAAAAAATGAAGCACCAGGGCTGCGCCCCAGCCCACAGCCGGAAACTGAAACCATAAATTGTTTGGCTCTGAAAATAAATTTATCAGTGCCAGCATACTTATAATAATCACATAAGACCCAAAATGTCCCAAAAACTTATGCCACTTTCCGCTCACATTTTTCATAGAGGCCAGCAAAATACCCCATAAGTGAAAAGCAATCGCCACCCCCCAACCGAGTGCAGGCCATTGGAACCAGAATTCACCTGAATCAGTGAATAGATTTATCATTGCCAGCGCACCAATGACAATAATATACGTGCCAAAGTGCTGTAAAAACCCACGCCATTTCGGGCTTAGATTTTCCATAAACAACCCCTTCTATGGTGACTGACTAACTTAACCTTGTAACTCAAATTAACCGCGGAGAGCGCAGAGTCCGCCGAGGAATTAAAAAAACTCGGCGTTTTCGGCGTCCTCAGCGGTGAAATATAAAATCTGGCAGTCAATCAACCCCTTCAAAAACAGATAATGGTATTATAGGGGTGGCTCTATTTTTTGGGAATTGGTGAGAATGAAGAGGGGCAGTGAGCAGTAAACCGCATCCTGAGTAGCGCGTATCGAAGGATGCAGGTTGGCGACGACTGTTTGACAGAGCAGCGCCCTTCGATACGGTTCGCTTCGCTCACCTACTCAGGATGCTTAACTTAACGGTATTGTCTGACTACTGCTCACGAGGATAAAAAAATCAGCGGCATGGGGATGTTGTAAAGTATCAACCCTACGATGATGGCCGTAGCAAAACTGGTAATCACTTTGGTAATCATCGTGGTCCGATTGGTGCTGGCCTGGCCCTGGTAGATCATGAGGGCCAGCCGGGGCAAAAAGACCAGCGGTGTAAACAGGCCGTACCCCAGCAGCAGTAAAAGGGTAGCGATGGTACGCTCGGACCCGCCGATAAGCCGGTCCAGCGTGTTGATAGCCACCGTGTGCTTGATTTCGGTGCCCTGGGTGGCCAGAACGGCCACCGAAACCTCGGCTTCTAAAACCGGGGCCACCCCAATCACCGTAGCCAGGCCGATCAGATAAGCCATCATGCGGTATTGGTTGAGGGCGGTCGGGGTCCATAAAGATTGCAAGTCGGCGGGAGTCCAGCCGGTAGCGGCCCAGGCAATCAGAACTATCAGAATGAGGTGGGCAAGCTGGTCCAGGATGAGTAATAACAGCCCTTTACCCTTACTGTTATCGGTAAAAACAAAGGTGCGAAACTGGTCAATAAACAGATGGCCCAGAAACAACACAATCATCCAGACCCACCAGGTGGGCAATACGTTCCAGGCCAAAATGGCGGTGATAAAGGTAACGACGCCGACATGCACTATCAGGCCCGGCCAGCCTTTGCGTTTGGCTAAAACCAGCCAGTAGGGTTGTAAAACGAAATCGCCGATCATGTGGCCCAACATGAGGCGTAAGAAAAAGGAGAGGGCCAGGTCCATGGTGCTTACATTTCCTTCGAGTAGCTCAAGAGATTTTCCCGGATTGGTAAACTCAGGATCACTTCGGTGCCCTGGCCTACCTCGGAATGGATGGTAAAGACGCCGTTGATGGCGCTGGTACGTTCCTGCATATTAATCATGCCCAGACTGCCGCGCTCTTCATAATGCGCTTTGACCTTATGGACATCAAAGCCTTTCCCGTTATCTTTAATCAACACGGTCAAGGTATCCTGGCTTTCATTGGGTTGGAGAACCAAATCAATCTCCGACGCCTGGGCATATTTTTTGGCGTTGTTGACGGCTTCCTGAATGACCGCAAAAATAGCGACCTCGGCTTTGGGCGACAGCCGCTCAAACTCACGCTTGACGGTTAAAACGACGTTGAGTTTATCGGTTTCGGCCAGCCGCTCGGCGTAAACCTCCAGCGCGGGGATAAGGCCCTGGGTTTCCAGGATAACCGGGCGCAAATCGAACAGCAGGGTGCGGAGCTGCTTCAGCGCCTTTTCCGAGACGCCCAGATTCAAATCAATTTCGCCCAGCGCATGCTCCGGGGCGCGTTTGATCAGTTCTTTGGTAAAGCTCAGGCTCATAATAATCGAAGCCAACAACTGGGTTGGCCCGTCGTGCAAATCGCGGGCCAGACGCTTGCGGATCTCATCTTCGACCACCACCAGGCGGTCCCGCTCCTCTTTGAGGCTTTCATACAAGCGGGCATTTTCAATGGCGATGGCGGCCTGGTTGGCAAAGGTGGTTAACAACTTCTGATCCAAATTGCCAAAGTAATGATCGGGCTTGGTGTGCAGTACCTGCAAAACGCCGATAAGTTTGTTGCGCGAGATCATCGGCACACACAGCAGCGAGGTCAGCTTGAAGTCGAACGTATCGGCAATACTCTGGTAGTAGCGGTTATCCTTGTTCACATCGTCCACAATCAAGGGCTTGCGGTGGGTAGCCACCCAGCCGGCAATGCCTCTGTCGCGGGCCATGCGCACCCCTTTGAGATTCTCCCCGCCGCCGCCTTCAATCACGGCAAAACCAGCTCATCGGTCAGCTCGTCGAGCAAAATCAGCGAGCCGGCCGAGGCGTTCATCACATCTACGGCTGCCGCCAGAATTTTATGCAGCAGCGGATCCAAATTTAGCTCAGAAGTCAGCGAGCCGGCTACCTCATGTACCACGTGCAAAACCGCAATCCGGTGCTGCGCTTCCTGAAAATTGAGTTCCAGGTTTTTTATTTTTTCTTGAAGGGCGGCTATTTCCAATGTGTCGGTCGTTGTGCTCAAGCGTTCACCCTGCCTGCTTTTTAGACTTCTATCCTAGCTTAATCCAAAAAAAGGGCTAATTACTGAGCAATTTTTGCAGCAGAGGCAATTCTCGCTCGGCGGCTTCGCGGCCCAGGCGGATAAATTCCTGGGTCTTGTCGTAATCCATCGAAGTCAACAACTCGACGCGCGGCCGGATTAAAACATCCACCGGACTCATCCGGGTTTTGACAATTTCGCGCTCCATAATCGCCATCATGCTGGTCAGCACTCCAAAGAAGTTGGGTTTGAGCGGCTGGCGCGATTTGAGGCGTCCCCTGGCCCGTTCTTCTTCAATCGAAGGAATCACGCTGGAGGCGATAATAATATTGGCTCCTTTTTCGGCCAGAATACTGGCCGGGACCGGGTTGACCGCCCCGCCATCAATCAGGTAATGACCCTCAAGCTGGTAGGGCGAAAATATACCGATCATGCCAATACTGGCCCTGACGGCTTCGGCCAGCGGACCTTTTTCAAAAACAATCTCTTCACCCGACATCACATCGGCGGCGACCACGTAAAAGGGAATTTTGGTATCGGCAAAGGTGACGTGGTTGAACTGTTTGTCTAAATATTTGAGGGTGGCGTTGCCTTTGATCAGGCCGTTCCAGGGTAAATTGATACGCGGGTCCCACAGCCCGCTTTTGAGGTCAATCAATTTGACCAGGTTCTTGGCAAAGCGGGCAATTTCATCGGTGGTTTTGCCGGCGGCGTACAACCCGCCAAAAAGAGAGCCAGCGCTGGTGCCGGCAATCATATCAATTGGAATATTGGCCTTTTCCAGGGTTTGGATGACCCCAATATGGGCAATACCTCTGGCTCCCCCGCTGGATAAGGCCAGCCCGATCACCTGCTGGGCGATTTTGCGGGCGGTTCGACCCAGTTGGGCCTCGCTGTTATCACAGGTGAAGATCGGCCCTTTGGATAGTTCTTTCATCCAGTCGGCTGCCGGGGTAGCGAGCAGCGCCGTCGCCCGGACCAGTTGCAGGGCTTTGGCGGCGACTTCATTATATTCGGTCGGCAGGGCGACCAGCACCCAATCATAACCATCCACCAAAATGCTCAGCGTTTCCACCAGGGTTGCGCTGGAGAGATTGTCCATCGCTTCCAGGACCACCAGACTTTCGCTTTGAGCGCCCGCGCTGATTTCCTGGGTCAATTTGGTCCCGGTGGCATCAAATAACACCACCCGCTGGCGGGTCAATTGATGGAGCTGCTGGGCCAGGTGCCAGGCTTTGGGGCCAAACACAGCCGTCAGGGTATAGCCGGGCCGTTTCTCTACCTCCATCACCGCATCGCTGAGGCGGCGGCTCAATTCGCGGGTCAACTGCAAGGCAATTTCGGGGTGGTCGGCCAGCAGTTCGTCCATATCCGCTTTGCGTAAAACCCACAAATCGGCGTCAATCACCACCGTCACGGTGGCCGAGCGGCGCTGGTTGAGCAGCAGAGCCATCTCGCCAAAAAAGTTGCCCGGCCCCAAATAATTGACAATCTTTTCCTGCTGGCCCGCCCCCGTATTGATGGAAACCTTCACCTGGCCTGACTCGATCAGATACATCGAGTCGCCCAGGCTGTCTTCGACAAAGACAACTTCGCCGTTTTCAAAATGGACTTTTTGCAGTTTAGCCGAGACCGCCGCCAGCGTTTCACGGGAGCAGGATTTGAAAAACGGGATACGCAGCAGGCTGTCTTCGATGAGATGGTGTTTGGAATTTATTTCAACCATTGTTAATGGCCCATGATTATTTAACCGGAATTTTAACAATTATACCATATTTTTTTTGCTTCAATCAATGGTACATGAGGATTAAGCACGACAGCCGGAGGTAGAGGATTGAAGATAGAGGATTGAAGATAGAAATCATCTATCTTTACTATCTACCATCTACCATCTTCTATCTTCTATCTCTTCTCGTTGGCAAATCCCCGGAAGTTTGTTATAATGAGCAGACATAATCCTACGCCAGTGTCAAAGTTAATGAGCCAAGCGCCCGACTCAACCCGGCCGGCTTCGCCGGTAGATCAATTTCAATATGCCGTTCATCTGGCCAAAGCCGGGCGCAGGCTGGAGGCGCGTGACGCGCTGCGGCAGGTGGTCGCAGCCCAGCCGATGAACCAGGCCGCCTGGCTGTGGCTGTCGGCGGTGGCCCCCGATTTGGCCGAAGCCGAAGCTGCCCTGGCCCAGGCTCGCACCATCAATCCGCTCCATCCGAGTCTGACTCAGGCGGAACAGTGGGTGGCCAGGCGTTTTGTCACTCAACCCTCCGACCGCATTACGATCCTGCCCGCCCCCCCGCCGACTAAACCCACCAAAATTGCCCTCACCCAACCCCAAAAGCCGGCCACCCTGCCAATGGACGACACCCGGCCGCATCAAGCCGCGACCATGCCGATGCCCTCACCGCAGCCGGCTGTTGCCGAAACCAGGCCGACCAAGCCGCTGTCTCAAACTTTTCACACCGTCGCCCTGATTGCGGTCGCGGTGGCGGCAACCATTGGGTTGGCTGTGCTGTTCCTGGGGCTGACTCTCCCGGTCGGAGCGGTTGCGCCGGAGCCGACCCCCGCCGATGCTTTTCTGCGCGAGCGCCCCGCTGCCCTGGACGAAGCCTGGGCCAGCCGCGATTGGAACCGGGCGGTTGCCATTCTGGAGGGCTTGCGCCAGACCCAACCTGACTCTCCGGCGCTCACAGAGCAGTTGACCCACGCCTATCTGCAACAAGGGATTGCCTTGCGGCACAAAGGGTTCATCGAAGCAGCCCGACCCATGTTTGACCAAGCGCTGAACCTCAGCCCCGGCCAGTTACGCGCCCGGCAGGAGGCTCAGTTGGCCGAGGCTTATTTGCAGGGCGTCAAGCATTATCAGGCCGGTGAATGGCAAAAAGCCATTGAGTCGCTGGAGGCGGTGCGGGTTGAAGATGGCGATTATGTCCACGTGAAAGATTTGCTCTACAGCGCCTATTTCAATCACGGCCTGGCCCTGCAAGGGGCCAATAAAATGAAGCAGGCCAGGGATGCCCTCGAAATGGCTGTGTCGCTGCGGCCCGATTTGCCGGAGGCGCGCCGCGAAATCGCCGACATCGAATTTGCCCTGGCCCCCCAGACCGCCCCCGAAAAGCCCATCCCCCCGGCCTCGGTTAAAGATAGGCTGATTGTCGTCGGCATTGCCGAGCAGCGCATGTGGGTCTTTGATAAAAACAAGCAGGTTTTTGATTTTGTCGTCTCCACCGGCGAACCGGGCCGCGATACGGCCATCGGCGAATTTGAAATCCTGGACAAAATTGATGTGGCCTACGCTGCCACCTGGAACCTGGATATGCCCTATTGGATGGGCATTTACTGGGCCGGTTCGACCATGGAAAACGGCATCCACTCCCTGCCGATTGTCAAACACACCGGCTACAAACTGTGGGACGGCTACCTGGGCCAGCGCGTCTCCTACGGCTGCGTCATCCTCAGCGATGAAGACTCCGCCACCCTGTATAACTGGGCCGAGGTCGGCACGAAGGTCAAGATTGTGTGGAGCCTGGCCGATTGGGCGGCGGAAGAAGGCAGAAAAAGCTAGAAGCTTTGATTTCTATAGGAGTTACGCAATTGAAGCATTTTGTCTAAAAACTAACCATAGATTTCACCGATTGCACAGAAAAATGAAAAGTATTTTGTGAAATCTGTGTAATCTGTGGTTAAAAATTTTCAAACTGCGTAACTCATATTCTACTTTGGCTGGGCGTGATGCGTGATGCGTGAGCATTCTTATCACGCATCACGCATCACGCATCACGGACAGTATAGCTGCTACATAGCTGCTCCCTTAATTTTCCCCTCATCCCCTGTTCAGTCTGCTTTATTTCGGGTATAATGGGCTTACCAATGGCAGAACATTGGGTTACTTCCTGATATTCAGTTGTAACAAATATGTAAGCGACTTCGTGTCACACCGCCGTATCAAACCCTTATTATGTTGGGCGGCTGGACTAAGGGAGTTCCGAAATTTAAATCATCCCAAAATCTTAACGGGCGTGATGCGCCACTAGGGGACCTTTGGCTCTGAAACGTGATACGTGAGGGTTTTTGGCGTAAATTCATCACGTTTCACGCATCACGTATCACAGGGTTGGGACAATTATTTTTTCGGAACTGCCTAAAGTACCAAATTTTGTATTGAAAACTCGCTGATTCTAGCGTATTATAAAGTGTAATTAACACAAACTAAACAACTGATCTATTTGCTCTTTAAAAACTTAATCTTGGTAGGTGAGGTAAATGGCTTCTCAAGGTTCTCTAGGTTTTTTTATTTTGGCAGCCGAAATTGTTTTATCCTTCTATGCCGTTGCCTCGCCTAATGTAAATTTCAATTGGAACTATAGAGCCAAACCGTAAACGTTTGGCTCTTTTTATTTTCAGTAAAAGGCCAATTCTTAACATTGCACAAGAGGGGGGAACTAGAATGAAAACTCGAAATGCTTATCAGAAACTTGGTAAAACGATTGTACTGACCTTGCTGGCTCTTACGTTAATGATTCCATCTGGTCAGTTTAACTTTTTGGCCCTGGCCCAAACACCGAACCCGCCAGCTATCGAACCGGCAGCGGAACCGACGCAAGTATCTACAGCAGAACCAACTGGAGAAGCGACAGCCGAGCCAACTCAAGACCTAACGGATGAACCTGTAGCGAACCCCATAGAAGAATTGACACCACAAGCAACGAACACTCTTATAACGGCAGAACCACTATTTGAAGAAATCCTGGTGGAAGATACACTTGATGAGGAAATATTATCATTCTTATCAGAAGAAGGACAAATGGATGTTGGTCTAGAGGTGACAACTTACAATGATGAGGCTGTTAATGATGAACCCGTAGATGAAGAAGAATATATTGTTGATATATTTGTTTTGTCCTCGATAGCATCACATTATGGTAGTAATGAACCCAATGCTGACATTAATGGTGATGGTATAGTAAATATTCTAGACTTGGCAGTAACTGCTAATTACTATGGGCAGCCAGTTCCTGAAGATGATAACCAATCTGTAAGTATTGCAGGCTTCGCCCCCTGGAAAGCCATTAAAAATTTGTTTGGCTCTGCGACCTTGAATGGTAAAGGCAGTTGTGAGCCAAAAATTTGTACATCTGCTTCTGGCAGAAAAGTAGGATGCTCCTATGGAAAATTTATGGTTCGTGGGTCTATTTATGACAAATATCGGCAATTGGGACAACATAAAGGTTTTTTGGGATGTCCAATTGAGTCTGAACAGGCGAGTAGCGGTGGTCAGCGCCAAAAATTTTATGGAGGTTCTATCTACTGGTCCCCGGATGTGGGAGCATTTGAAGTGCATGGCCTGATTCGCAAGAAATGGCAGGCTTTAGGTGCAGAGAACAGCTTTTTGGGTTATCCCATAACTGACGAAACATCAACACCCCAGCATCATGGGCGTGTCGGGCGTTATAATCATTTTGAAGATGGTTCTATTTATTGGGAACCAGGAGCGAAAGAGGCATTTTCCATTCGTGGCCCAATTCGGGACAAGTGGGCATCTTTGGGGTGGGAACGTAGTATTTTAGGTTATCCAATCAGCGATGAGCGATTTTTTATAGACAAGAAACAACAAGCATGGCAATATAACACATTTGAAGAAGGTTGGATTTTTTGGAGAGAAGCTGCTGGAGCGATTGCTATGGATCGCAATGGCAACAGAATCAAGTGATAGTATAACCTATAAGTTAAACATTAAGATAAGGGAAGGAGAGACGATGATGACCATGAAGAAGAAGTTGTTTTTAGCCAGTTTATTTTAATACATCGTAAATTAAGTTTTTATGCCTTTTGAGGGATTAATGCCCTGTTCACCAACAAGTTGAACATTACACCGGAGACCGCCGGGGGATAAATCGCCCCGGCTATGTAACAGCGCCCGATAAATCGGGCTTGCCTGAGCCGGATTCATCCGGCGTAGTTTTCTAGCCCGGTTGATTTATCACCGGGCGGGTTACAATTACAGTCGAGCCGTTTTGTACAACATCTTAGCGAACGCGACACTTTTGAGGGATTAAAAGCCATAATTACTTTGTTTACGCTGTATTTAACAACTTATATTATAAAGAGAGGGGAAAATGAACGCACCAGACAACCCAACTGTAAGATGTCAAAACTGCGGTTATACACAGCCAAGAACAAATTACGCTTGCTATAATTGTAGAATAAAACTAAAAAAAGGCCCTGGTCCTTTCTTTTATGCAGTAAGGGTGATTCCCTTTTATCTACTAATTGGGGTAGTTGCTCCTGTAACCATATGCGTTCTGAGTGGTGGCACAATTGCATCGCCTTGGGCATTGATACCTTTGATACTCTTTATGATACTTTTAGGAATTTCTACTGTTGGTCGATTGTTCACTTATGATGAAACAGGGAAGGATCCTGGAAGACCGTTTGAGCCTGACCAATTGAACTAAAGCTTTTACCTACCCACTCACCCAACACCCTATCTTGTCGCTAACTCGGCCACCCTTTTACTCTAGCATAATTTATCACTTTTTTTAGATGGTTACAGATATTCATCTGTAACCTCATCTCGCCCAGTTAACTCGGCCTATGATCCCGTTACGGATTCAAATCCGTAACGATCTAAACGTATAGCGGTGTTGGTTGTGCAATCGGCGGTGGTTTCCATCCGTAGCCGCGGCCCACCGATGAATTACAGTGTGTGCGATACGAAGTTGAGTAAGTAGCTGTTCGGGCTGGGCAAAGTCCAGGACGAACATGGTGTTCTGCCACCCGTACGCTTTGCGTATCCGACTATGCGTCACTGGTAACGGTGAGGGGGGCAAGAGACAGCTTGAACCCCACCGACCTCAAACCCAGGGGTGAGCGACCACGTTTGCTTGATGACCTGTCAACGGACAGCGGTTCTTTTTTTGCGCCTGGCGGATTTTATCAATAAAAAAAGCCACCCCCAACCCAAAAGGTCAAAGGTGGCCGCGCTGTTTACGGAATCATTAAGTAATGGATACCCTACAACGTATGCAGCGAGCTATCCGTGAGCAAAATTTATCGCATCAGTTCTCATGCTAACGAGGAAATGGCTGACGATTTCTT
>JAAUSP010000173.1 GCA_012032575.1 Anaerolineales bacterium
AGCATTTAGGGTACAGCCACTGCTGAGTAGACTCAAGAGCAGAACCAAAAGCAAAGATAAATCTGGCTGACGCTGAACCAACGACCTTTCATCTTGCCTCCTGCCGCTAAATTTTTTTTGCCGGGTTTTCTTGGAGATTAGAGATTAGAGAGTCTCAATCTCTTGACGCGCGCATGAGTATAGCATGGCCTGCGCCTGGAATCAATAGTTTGACCCATTTACATCAGCCACTTTTCCAACTGTCGCACCAGGACTTTGGGATTGATGGGTTCGGCCAGGTTGCGCTCGACCCCCAGGATAATCAGAGGAATAGCCGTGGTTTCCGGGTCATTCTTTAGCGTGGTCAGCAGGTCAAACCCGTTATTTTTCACCGGGGTCGCTGCCTCAAGCAGGATCAGGTGGGGCCGGACCTGGCGGACCTGCTGTAGGGCGTGGTGCCCATCTTCGGCCTGGCGTACCTGGTAGCCGCCTTCGCCGAGATGATGGCCGATAAACTGGCGCAGCCGGGCGTCATCGCTGACCACCAAAATAGTTTTGGATGCCGGCACCGGCCCGGTGAAGGGGACTGCCGGGGCAGAGCGAGTCTTGGGTGCAGAGCCATTCAGCGGTGTGATCGGCAGAGGCAGCGCTGGTTTGGATGGGCCGCCCATCTGGAGTTCAGGCTCGACGGCCTTGCCAGGAGGGTCAAAGTTCCCGGTCAGGGGCAGAGAAATAGAGAATTTGCTGCCCCGGCCCAATTCGCTTTCCACCCAGATGCGCCCACCGTGATGTTCGATAATCTCTTTGCAGATGGTCAAACCCAGACCGGTGCCGCGAGGCCGGTTGGTCAGGGTGTCGCCGATTTGTTTGAATTTTTCAAAGACCTGGAGTTGATCGGCCTCGGCCAGACCCACGCCGGTATCAATCACACTGATAATAAGTTCCGGGGCAACTACTCTGGCCCGGCAGATGACCTGGCCTTCGTCGGTAAATTTAACCGCGTTGGAAATCAGGTTGAGCAGCACCTGCACCAGCCGGTCGCGGTCGCCCACCACCAGCGGCAGATGCGGCTCGATCTCCTGCACCAGTTCAAGCGGTTTTTCGGCAAACAGCGCCGATGACGTCGCCAGGGCCTGCTCCAGCAGGGCCGTAGGATTGAGCGGCTGCATCTTCCAGTCAATTTTGCCCGCTTCCAGCTTGGCTACATCCAGCACATCGTTAATCAGGGTGGTCAAGCGTTCGCCTTCCATGGTAATGATACTAATATTCTCACGAACCTGGTTGAGCGCCCGGCGCGTTTCGTTATCCTCAACCACAATTTGGGGCAAAATAACGTTATCAAGCCGTTTGCGGATGATCTTGGCAAAGCCCAGCACCGAGGTGAGGGGCGTGCGCAGCTCGTGCGACACGGTGGACAGGAAGTCGGTTTTTAGCTGGTCAAGTTCTTTTAGCCGTTCATTGGCCTCCCACAACTCCCGGTTGGCCGCTTCGACCGTCTCTTTTTGCTGGCGGATAATCCGGCCGGCCACGCTGAGCAGTTGCGATTGGGCCAGCAGCAACACATAAAAATCGAGCACGCGAAAGTCACCCGGGGCAAACTGGATCACAATCGGTTCGTAGACCGTTTCGACCGGCCGTTCCAAAGCAATTTGAGCGGCCTCACCCACCAGTCGGGTAGAGGAGAAGGTCAGCGGTTCGGTTTTGATAGAGTCGAACAGGATGAAGACGGGGCGGCCCATGTACACTTCTGGACCATAGGGCCGGATGATTCGCTCCAGGTAATTGCGCCGGGAGATAACCCCGATAAGCTGTTCCTCGGTAGCAACGATCATACCGGGCAGGTCGGGCCGGGCTTCAAAAGCTAAGGCTACGGCACTGCCCATATCCGTCGGGTTAACCTGACATTCGGCATAAACCGGCAGGTCGGCCAGAGTCGAAGCGGGGGTCAACTGGGCCAGGCTTTGATGGAGAGTCATAAGCTCTTGGGAGACCTTAAACGTTATACCATAGCCACCGAGGTTGGCAGCGCCACCGCAGCCTTGGCGGCCGGACGTGTCAGGGGTAAAACCACATGGAACTGGCTGCCGGGGTAGCTCTGCTCGTCATAGCCCTGACTTTCAACCCAGACCCGGCCATTGTGGGCCTCGACAATGCCCCGGACAATAGCCAGCCCCAGACCCGGCCCCGCACCCTTGAATTTGGTTTTGCCGGTCGAGTGCAAGGCCAGTTCTCCGGTCTGGTAGAATTTGGCAAAAATCAGCTCGTGAAACTGCGGGTCAATCCCAATGCCGGTATCGGCAATGATAATCTCCAGGCTGTCCGGCTCCCCTGTAAGGCAGCGGCCAGAGATGGTAATCTGGCCGCTGTCGGGGGTGTATTTGATGGCGTTGGTCAGCAGGTGATAAAATACTTTACGCAGAGCATCCTGGTCGGCCTCCAGAGGTGGCAGGGCGGTCAGGTCTTCAATTACCACTTTTAATTTACGCTCAGCCAGGGTTGGACTGAGTCGGGCCACCAGCAGTTCAAGCAGGCCGGTCATAGACAGGGGTTCCGGGTAAAGCCGCAGGGCGCGGCTGTCAATCTTGGCCACGTCGAGCATGCTGTCCACAATTTCGTGCAGGCGTAGGGTTCCCTGGTAAATCTGTCCAATCTGCTCATAATGCGCGTCATTGGCCTGGATGGCCGGGTCTTTGAGCAGCATCTGGCTGTATCCCTTGAGCACCGTGACCGGGGTGCGGAGTTCGTGCGAAGCAATGTTGATAAAGTCGGTTTTGGTCCGGTCCAGCCGATCCAGTTTGTCGTAAGCTTCTTGCAGAGCTATGGTTCGCTCGCGGACCATTTCTTCCAGCTCGTGCGAAAAACGGGTAATTTTGTCGTACAGGCGGGCGTTTTGCAAGGCAATGGCGGCCTGGCCGGCAAACGTGGCGGCCAGGGTCAGTTCATCTTCGCCAAAAGGGCTGGGGGTTACCCGCACCAGCGACAGCATCCCGATGACCTGGGTCAGCCGGACCAGCGGCAGGCCCAGCCAGGATCGGGCCAGAGGTAAGTTTTCAAAATTTTGCCAACCAGGCCACTCAACTACATCGGCAATGGCCAGCGGCTGCTGCTGCTGAAAAACCTGGTTAAATAGCGCATCTTCGCGCACCGCGATGCGTAACTGGCCTATTTCCACCTGGTCTGGAAAGCCGCGTGCGGCGGCCACTTCCAGATTGCCCTGATGTTCCAAAAAGATAGCAGCCCGGTCGTAAGGCACAATCCGGGCCAGGTGTTCAAGGATCAGGTTGAGCACTTCGTCCAGGTCAAGCGTCATGGACAGCGCCTGGCCGACCTGATACAGGGTTTCCAACTGTAAGGCCCGCTGGTGGAGTTGTTTGGTGCGCTGTTTTACTTTTTCTTCAAGGGTTTTGTAGAGGATGGCTCGCTCGATGGCCGGCCCGGCCTGCGAGGCCAGGGCCGTGAACAGCTTGAGGTCAGCGGCGGTATATTCTACCGGAACCTCGCTGCTCATCACTACCGCGCCGATGGTTCCCTCTTTGGTTTTGAGCGGGGCGCAGATAAGGGAGCTGACCGGGTGGCGCGGCGGGATAAAACGGGGATCGCTGCTGACGTGGTTGACAATTTCGGCCTGACCGCTGGTAAAAATGCTGCCGACAATCCCCTCGCCGGGCTTGAGGGTTGTGTTGCGGTCGTAGCCCTCGCCAAAGGTGGCGATGGTTTCCAGCAGGCCGGTGGTCTGGTTCAGCAGGATCAACGCGCCCCGATTGGCGGTAATCAGCTTGCTGGCCTGATCAATCACCAGCCCGGCGACCTCCAGCACATCCAGATCAGCTTCCAGTTTGGCCGAAACGTTGTAGAGCAGGTTTAGCTCGCGGTACTTGTCCAACACCTCGCGGGCCAACGTCTTTTTTCAGCCTCTTTGCCGGCCAGATGAGTGAGCAGCGAAACTATGGCCAGGGCCGGCGGCCCGCCGGTGACCCAACCCAGCAGTTCCCCATCCATCTCAACCGGGTAGCGGCCTGGCGGCTGAGACATGTCCTGACCCAGCAGATGCCGGCCATTGACGCTTTGAATGCCAATCGGCGCACCGATGGCCTTAAGCATGGTGTTGACCAGCACCGCCACTTCGTCTTTGGCGATTAATTTTTTAAGTTTCACACGCTTATCCTACAAACCGAGTATCTGTGATGTCGTTTCCAGCAACTCGTCCGGGTCGAAAGGTTTGGTCAGGTAAGAGTCAGCCCCTACCTCTAAACCGCGCTTTTTATCAAATTCCTGGCCCTTGGCCGTGAGCATAATAATGTAAATATGGCGCAGGTTCCACTGGTGCTTGACAATCTGGCACACGTCGAAGCCGTTCAGCTTGGGCATCATAATATCCAGATAAATCAACTCCGGCTGCTGGCTTTTGATCAGTTCCAGCGCTTCTTCGCCGTCATTGGCCATGAGCAACTCCACCCCCTGGTCTTCCAAATCTTCCAGAGTTTGCTCCAGCAGCAATCGGATATGAGCCTCGTCGTCAACAATCAATACTTTTTTGGGCATACTTTGTTATCCGTCGGGAGAGGGTCATAAAGATAGAAAATCCACCTCAAGGTGAGATGGATCACTGGCGCTACATTGGCGTGTCCATTCGGCCACCGCTATTGTGCCTGTAAGGTTCTATCCTTACTATCTTAATTTTACTCACGAACACCTTATCTGCGTTAAATAAGCTTTAAGGGATTGTAAAAGTTTGGTTAAATTTTTTTAACTTGTGTCCAGCTTTGCCAGAGTCAAAAATCTGTCATCTATTTGATAGCAAAATCAAAAGATTCGGCCAGGCTGCTTTGTTACAATAAGCACAACCCGGATGAAAGGAGATTAATGATGAACATTGAAGCATTTTTTGTCCTGGCCCTGGGGCTTCTTATCGTTGGGCTGGTGTTGAGGCGAGGCAGCGATATAGATATTACGGTGAAACGCAGTAAAGCTCTGGAGGACCGGCTGAAAAATGAATTGGGGGCTAAAGGCGATGGGTTAGGGCAATTGGCGAATAACGTCAAAGACAGAATTCCGCCCCAGATGTTCACAGATTTGGATAGCATTGTAAAGATGCGAAATTCCGTCGTCCATAATAAATACCGGGATACCCTGGCGGATCGCCGGGAATATGAACAGTTATGCGACCGGGTTGACGATCAGTTGAACCACCTGAAATCTGCCGACTCGGGTGTGTTTCAGCTTTTGGGCTGCCTGGTCTTTTTTTATCCTGGCAGTTATGGCTTACGTCAGCCTGGCGAATATAAATTAAAATGAAAGACGCACCCTGAGCAGCCTTAAGCGAAGCGAAAGGCGTATCGAAGGCTGCGTTTATTAGGCCCCGACCAGCCGTTTGGCTAAAGCCACAGCGCTGATGGCATCTTCGCTGTAGCCGTCGGCCCCGATGGACTCGGCCCAGGCCGGGGTGACGGGTGCGCCGCCGATCATCACCTTCAGCCGGGAGTGGAGGTCCCGGGCTTCCAGTTCGCCGATCAGGGCCTTTTGTTTGACCATCGTCGTGGTCAGCAGGGCGCTGACGGCGATGATATCAGCCTCCACTTCGACGGCTTTCTGGATCAGTTTGGCGATGGGTACGTTGACCCCCAGATCGTGTACCTCAAAGCCGCTGGCCGCCAGCATGGTGGCGACCAGGGTTTTGCCGATGTCGTGGATGTCGCCCTCGACCGTGCCGATGACGATTTTGCCCAGTATTTGCCGGGTGACGCCGCGCCGGGCTATTTCCGGCTCCAAAATCGCCACCGCCGTTTTCATCGCTTCGGCGGCCTGGACCATATCCGGCAAAAACAGATTGCCGCAGCCAAATTGTTCGCCCACCTGGTCCAACCCGACGATAAAGCCGCGATTGATGGCTTCCAGCGGGTCAATCCCCTCGGCCAGAACCAGTTGGGCCAGCCGTTCGGCCTCTTCCACTTCCCCTTCGATCACACTCTGGGTCATAGCTTCAAACAGTTGTTGACTCATCTCAAGCTCCTCGGAAATAGACCCTCTCCCCCAATCCCTCCCCCTGCCAGGGAGAGGGGAGTCGCGCCAGCGACGGGGAGAGGGTTTTTCATCGCTGGTGACGTGTTCAGGTTGGTGAACACTCTTCGGAAATAGTAGCGGGTAGACCAAAACGTGATGCGTGTTGCGTGTTGCGTAGAAAAAACGGAAGACGCAAGACGCAACACGCTCGACTACATCCGCTCGTAGGCGGCGACGATTTCTTGTAAGCGCTCGGCCTGGAGGGGGTCGGGCTGGTGGGTGGCTAAAAGCTGGCGGACCTGTTCTTTGGCCCGGTCGAGTGCGCCGGGCCGGCCCAGTTTGACCCATTCATCCCAGGGCGTCCGGTCCATCAGCGCCGGTTGCCAGACCGCGCGCATGTGGCGGCGGGTATGTTTGGCCGCCAGAAAATGTCCCTGCGGACCGACGGCGTCAATCACGTCGAGGGCCAGACTCTCGGCATCCATGACCACCTCGGTGTTGAGCGTCCGCAATATATCGTAGATTTCGCAGTCGAGCAGCAGTTGTTCAAACGAGAAGAGACGCGCCCCGTTCAATAAACCGGCCCCCGACATCATATCGGCCCCGCAAAACTGGCTGACCGCCCCGGAAATACCGTTGTCCACCCCGGCCTGCCAATCGCTGCTTTTTGCGCCGGTGGCAAAGGTGCCGATGCTGGCCGGAATGCCGTAAAAGCGGGCCATCTGGCAGCCGGCGGCTTGCAGCCAGAAATCTTCCGGCCCGCCGCAGGTCACGCCGCCCCGCCGCAGCTCCAGCATGGTCGGGCAGAAGCCGTAAAAGGTGGGCGTGCCGGGATAAAACAGTTGCAGCAGGGTCAGACCGGCCAGCACCTCGGCGTTGGCCTGAGCTGCGTTCCCGGCCAGGGTAGCCGGAGCCGTGCCGCAGCCGATGGTCATGACCACAAAGCCGGTGGGAATCCCGGCCTCGGCGAAAATAAGGGCGGCTTCGAGCGCCCCTTCGTCATAGGCCAGGGGACTGACGCTGCATTGAAAGTTGGAAATGATCGGGCGGCGGCGCAGGGCCTCCCGACCCCCGACCACTGCTGCGGCCATTTCCAGCGTGCCGCGTGCGTTCAGCGGGTCCACGGCGGTCATGGCCTGGACGTGCTTGCTCGATTGGGTCAGCAGCACTTCCAGTTCGTGGAGGGGCTGCACGTGGGCGGGACAATCGCCGGCGCTGAGGGTGGGCCACAGGAAGGCGATTTGGGGCATAGCATCGGCCAGGCGGACAGCGGCGGCCAGATCGGCCTTGCCCGATGGACGTGCTTCGCCGCTGTCGAGGTCGAGCACGTTGGGGGCGCTGCCGTCGAGGCTGAGGTAGCCGTGCCGGCCATCCAGCGGCAAATCGAGTTTGGGATTGCGGGCGCACAGGGTAAAGTGGGCCGGCGCTTGCTTGAGCGCCGCTTCCACCATCACGGGGGGAAAGCGCACCCGCTGCGTCTCCCGGTCAATCTGCAAGCCCAGGTCCAACGCCTGAGCCGCCGGGCCGGGTCGAGCGGCATTTTCAGCCCGGTGCGCTCCATAATTTGCAGACTGGCGGCGTGAATCGTCTGCACTTCCGCCGGTGAAAGTAATTCCAGCCGTGTTTTCCAGTGAACAGGTTTAATCAAGGGGAATCTCCTTCCTAGATAATGACGCGATGACTCGTGAGGCGAGGAGGCGATGACTCGTGAGGCGGGGAGGCGATGACTCGTGAGGCGACGCGAAGCAGGCGAAAAGCCTCCTCGCGTCCTCGCCTCACATCTCCTCGCGTCCTCGCTTCCCAGATATTAGCACAACTTGGATAAGCGTCAAGAGAAAGGGGTTTTCAAAACTGGAGGTCTATCTATGCTCCCTTTATCTACTCTTTATAGCTCTTTAACCCAAATAATGATATAATTCCCGAAATGCGTACTTCTCCCCCTGCCAAGCTCCTTCCCCCATCACGTAATTTCCGGCACAGCGGACAGACTCAAATGAAAACAGACGATACCAACTCAGCCGGATTACGGCTTTACAGTCATACTGTTAATTTCCAGGACATCATTATCGTCGTGAACGATGACTGGCTGACCTTTGCCCAGCAAAACGAAGCCCCGCAGTTGACGCGCGACGTGGTCATCGGCAGTTCGCTCTGGCGTTTTATTGCCGGACTGGAAACGCAACAAATCTATCAACTGCTGATGCGGCAGGTGCGCCAAAGCCAGGAGCGGATCGTCTTTACCTTTCGCTGCGACAGCCCGGACGTGCGCCGCTATCTCTGGATGGAAATTGTACCGGCCCCGGAGCAGGCGGTTGAATTCAGAAATTACTTGCTTCGGGTAGAGCCGCGCCGCCACGTCCGGCTGCTCGATGTGACGGCCCGGCGGAACGTTGACCTGCTGCATATGTGTAGTTGGTGCAGCCGGGTCTGGTGTGAGGAGAGCTGGCAGCCGGTTGAAGACGCAGTTAAGCTCCTCGGCTTATTTGGCCCGGCCGAACTCCCCCAGATTACTCACGGCATTTGCCCCGACTGCGCCCTTTTGTTTGAAGAATTGGCCTGATCGTCCAGGGGAAAAATGGGCCGGCGCACATGCCGGTAGGGGAAACGGTGGAGATTGGCGCTGCCCAGACCGGGCGTGTCCATTTCGATCACCCCGGCGGCGATGGGCAGATAGGCGGCGCGGTAAGCCACAGCGGATTTAACCACGATCATTTTTTGCTGCTCCGGGATGACGCCGACGCCGCGCAGTTGGGCCAAATCAAACGGGGGGATTTTGCGCTCGGTCAGGATGATATTCACTCCGGCCACGCGCAGCCAGACGGTGCGGCCCATCTGAATGGTCTGGCCGAAAAACGAGGCAAAGTGGTTGTCGGGCAGCTCGCACTGGAACACTCCCTCGGACAGGGCGCGCACCCGGCCTGTCACCCGCACCGGCTCGCCGTGCTGGCGGTCGGACTTGCCGCCCACCTCCAGCGTGACCTCCGCACCCGGTCCGGCCTCCCAGCAAACAGCCACCGCAGCGGGATCGGCCAGCACGATGGTTCCTTCCTGCACCCTCTGGGCCAGCATAGCCCGCAGCGGCTCCGCGCCGTCGCCGGGCGTGCCCCCGCCAATGTTATCCGCCGAGTCTACCAGAATGATGGGGCCATCAGACCGGGATAATGCCTGGGCGACAGCCTGCTCCGGCGGTAAAAAGTGGGGCAGGGCGGTCTGGCGCTGCTGCCACAGCAGGCCGGCCAATTCTTCGGCATACTGCTGGGCCAGGTTCGGGTTGTTATCGGTGGTCACGACGAGACTGGTTCCGCTGAAGGGCGTGTCGGCATAGGCAAAGCCGCCCATTACGCAAATCGAAAGCACATCCCGCTCGGCCTTCATTTGGGCCGCCCGCTCGTGGACAGCCCGCAGGGGCAGGTCAGCCGTGCCGGTGGCCTGGGGAGGCAGCAGCAGCGGCGGGTGACGGTAGGCCGGGGTGGGTTTGATCTCGCCCCGCAGCAGCCGGGCCATCAGCGCTACGGCCTCCAGCCCTTTGGCGTGCGGGTCAATGTGGGGATTGGTATCGAAGGCGACCAGCCCATCGGCCAGTTCAACCGTGCGCGGGCTGAGATTGCCGTGCAGTATCCAGCTCGACCACAATCGGAATGTCCGGCCCCACAATTTGGCGCACTCCGGCCAGAATATCGCTTTCGGGGTCGAGCTGGTTTTCCGTGACCATTGCCCCGTGCAGAGCCAGCAAAACTCCGTCAACCGGCATGGCTGCGGTGAGCCGCCGCCGCAGTTCTCCCAAAATGGTCTGATAGGCGCTCTCGGCGACCAGTCCGCCGGGCATAGCCGCGCCGTAGGCTGTCGGCACAAGGGTCCAGCCCTCCGCCTCTGTGCCTTCAATCATTCCCCCCATGGCCGAACGAGTCCCGCGCATAGCGGCCACAATTTCGCCGCCGTAATGCAACGCCTGGCTTTGAAAATCGGCCAGCCGGGTGGCGGTGGCGGCAAAACTGTGCGTTTCGTGGATGATACCGCCGAGGGCGAGACGAAGCATGGGCTTAAATATTGGGCGACTCGCTGGGAAATTCGTTGAGCCGGCCGGTGCGGAGAAAAATGATCCGCTCGCAGATGTTGGTCACTCGGTCGGCGATGCGTTCCAGATTGTGGGCGGCAAAGAGCAAAAACATGGCCCGGGTGATGAGGGTTGTATCGGCGGCTATCAGGCCGACCAAATCCTGAAAGATTTCGGTGTAGAGCTGGTCTACTTCGTCGTCGCGCCGGGCAATGGCCTCGGCCTGGTCGGTGTCGCCCGACACAAAGGCATCGAGGCTTTGGCGTAGCATGGCGCGGGAGATAGCGGCCATGCGCGGGATGTCAACCAGGGGTTTGAGCGGGGGTTCGCCGCCCATCCGTTGGACAATCACGGCGATGCCCTTGGCGTGGTCGCCCATGCGTTCCAAATCAAGGGCAATATTCATGGCCGACATAATGGCGCGAAGATCACTGGCCACCGGCTGCTGGCGGGCAAACAAATTGACGCAGTGTTCCTCGATTTTAAAGCGCAGCTCGTTGATTTTATTGTCTTCGGCGGTAATCTGACCGGCCAAAACCAGGTCGCCCTCCTTGAGAGCGCGGACGGCATGGTCAATGGCGGTATCCACCATACTGCCCATGCGCAGCACATCGTCCCGTAATTCGTTTAGGGCCTGGGTAAAAGCAACACGTGTTGTCATCTCGTCCTCCATGGATAATAGACGGCCAACGGCGAGCTATCTTGCGTTTCGCCGGATGCCAAACAAAATTTTTGGCTCGTACAGGTAAGAGAGCCTTTATTTTCAATTGTTTTGAGTGGGGTATGGCCAGCCGGTTGGTACTGACAACAAGATCGCTATAAAAAAGGGGGCAGCTACAGATTAGCTTCTCCCTCCAGTTTTTGGCGATACACTTGTTACCGTAGCGGAGTCGTCAATGTTGAATAGTCATCCCTCAGTCTTGGCCGGTATTATAACACCCGCACCAAACTTTCGCAAGAGGGTGACTTTATGGTAAGATTTTGGCGGGGCAGTGGCATTTTGTCTTGCCCCTGTATGGCGATGGGGGCTATTCATTCTTTTATGGACTGAACCCGGTTCAGTCTCAAGCCCCATCGCCGTCAGGGGTGATGGCTATGACGTGCCATCAATCGAAAAAGAGCTTTTTGGGCAATCCTGATTGAGGTGAACTGAGGTATTCGGCCAAATCGAACTCCGTGAGATTTTGCCCGAATTTTGCACAATTTGTTCAAATTGGGACAGCAAATCCGGGTGCATCAGCCAGACTTCCAGCACATTATCAACCTTCATCTTGGAAAAGTTTTCCTGGCCGGACTCGTCCCGCTTGGGAATATGAGGGGAAGTTTGGTAATAGACTTTATTAGTTTTGAGCATTTTGCACATGGCTTCAATATCCTCCGTGATATTCATCTTGCCTCCTAATTTTTTTGACGCCCTTACCTGAGGGGGCAAAGGCGAAAATTGGCGCATTGGGTTTTTATAGTGCGGGGGAATGGGCTGGTAATGCTGGTTAAAGAACTGTCTCTATCTTAAGCCTTTTGGGCTGTGCCGTCTGTGCCGTGCGCCACAGTAAAGGTGTGCTTTAAATCACTCGTAACTGCTCAACCCTGTTGCATCGGCCTCGAAGATTTCTCCCTTCGGTCGAAATGACATGGTTGAGTAGTTACGGTGTATAATGGGTCGGCAAAATCAAAAATTGGAGTTGAAGCATGTCCACAAAATGAATTGTTGGGGAAACGGGTCGAGGTGCTGGACCAGGGCTGGGTTGAATTGCAGGATATGATGGGGGATGACCTGGCGATTGTCAACGCGGCGCGGGTGTCGTTTTTGGGGGAGAGCAAGGGTGGGGAGGCCGACAAAAAGTTATTATTTTACCTGCTGCGCCACCGCCATACCTCGCCGTTTGAGATGGTCGAGTTCAAGTTTCGGGTGCGTGCCCCGGTGATTACATGGTGGCAGTGGGCGCGGCATCGTACCTGGAATTTTAATGCCCAGAGCGGCCGCTATACGCCTTTTCAGGAAAATGATTTTTATACGCCCAAGGTCTGGCGCAAGCAGGCCAAAGACAACAAGCAGGCCAGCGAAGGCGAAGTTGACCCGGAGACCGGTGAGGAATTAACGCGGGAGCTGTTGGCCCACTATGAAAAAGGCTTTGCCCTTTACGAAAAAGCATTGGCCGCCGGTGTTGCCAGGGAGCAGGCCCGCCTCTTTTTGCCGGGGTTCTCGCTGTATTACACCTGGGTAACAAAGGTGGACGCGCACAACCTGCTTCATTTCCTGAGCCTGCGCATGGCCCCCGACGCCCAGGAGGAAATCCGCGTTTACGCCCAGGCGATTTATGAGCACTTCCTCAAGCCGGCCCTGCCCTGGACAGCAGAGGCGTTTGAGAAGTATGTGTTGAAGCAACAGGATAAACAATAGCCTCGATTTGCATGACACAAGGATAATGCTAAACTGCCTTCCGTTAACCTGCCAAAATTGCGCGGCTGCTTGTCTCAATTCTTGATTGTGGTATAATGCGTAAACTGTTGGCACGTTCAACGTTCCAACCTTAAACATTGAACAAAAACGGAGTAAAGTTTAATGCCTGAAATTCAAATTCCTCCTTCATTATTACCGGGCTGCAAGTCATCCTGGCTTTTGGGGAGCGTTTTCCTGGCGCTGTGGTTGAGCCTGATTATCTGGACCTTCAAGGATGTCAAGCGGCGCTCGCGCGATGTTTTTGCCATTTTGCTGGCAACGTTGATGGTGGTGGTCTTTGGCCCGCTGGGGCTGGTGCTGTACTTTTTATTGCGCCCGCCGGTCACGCTGGCCGAACTGTACGAGCGTTCCCTGGAAGAAGAGGCGCTGCTGCAAGATTTGGAAGAGCGACCGCGCTGCCCCGGCTGCTCGCGCCAGGTGGATGAAGCCTGGGTGGTTTGTCCCGACTGCCATACAACGCTGAAGAAGATTTGCCCCAACTGCCAGAAGAGCCTGAACCTGCTCTGGAATATCTGCCCCTACTGCGGCACCCACGTGAGCGTGGCCGCTGCCCCGCCCGACCATTTCGATGGCTCTTCCGGCCACGTCATCGCCGAAACCCGGCCCATGACGACGGCTCCGGCAGTCTCAGTAGTTGAACCAAACGCTCC
>JAAUSP010000174.1 GCA_012032575.1 Anaerolineales bacterium
CAATGACTACAAACTCAAGCCGGCGAAAAAACTCGGCCCAGCGGGGTGGTGGGGCAAGATGCCGGCGTGGAGCATGTCAGGATTGGTGATGACCACACGGGCATTCTGTCGGATCGCCGGGCGGGCCGAGGTGGGGGTGTCACCGTCGTAGGTGGAAACGTTGAACGTTGAACGTTGAACGTTGAACGTTGAAACGAGTTGACGCAACGCTTCGGCCTGATCCTGAGCCAGGGCTTTGGTAGGGAAGAGGTAGAGAGCGCGGGCGTCGGGGGTGTGGAGGAGGCGGTCAAGAATGGGTAGATTGTAGCAGAGGGTTTTGCCGCTGGCTGTGCCGGTGACGATGACCGGGTGCCGGCCTGTTCGGACGTGCTGCCAGGCCGCGGCCTGATGCGTGTACAGGGCTTCAATGCCGCGCGATTTGAGTACTGCCGCCAAAGCGGGGTGCAGGTCGGGCGGGAAAGGGACAAAGCGGCCGGGTTGGGCGGGGAAGGTTCGCCAGGCGGTGATGTTGGCGGCGATGCCGGGGGTGTCGCGCCAGACGGTCAACAGCGTTGAAAGGGACAAGGTTTTCTGCCAGTTTTGGGGCAAAAGCTGAAGCTTTTGCGCTCCTTAATTATTTTTAGCCAGATAGACGCGCACATCTTCCAGCGTTACTACTGAGAGCGGCTGGGGCAGGGCCAACAGGTCAAACCAGCCGATAGCGGTGCATTTGGTCGGTTCGGTGATGCGGGGCACGCCGCCGACGTAGCGAGCAATGAAGGTAGGCGAAACCCAATGTTGCCTTTCTTCGGGCAGGATATGATCGGCTACATGCAGCAGTTCGACGACCTCGATTTCCATATCGTACTCTTCGCGGAATTCGCGGATGATGGCGGCAGTCAGCGTTTCGCCGTATTCGACGCTGCCGCCGGGAAATTCCCAGCAGCCCCGCTCGTTTTTGGCCTGTGGTCCTCGTTGGGCCAGAAACACCTGCCCGGCGGCATTAAACACCATCGCGCCGACGCCGACACCAATATAATCACGACCGGCAATCATAGGTTGGACCTCCTCTTTTTTGACCAATTATACTCACAGTTCTATTGTCAGGCAATGTGGAACGAACAATTGTTCGGAGAGTTTGATTGACTTTATAATCTGTGTTTCAGCCACAGCGATATTGGGATATGTGATGGGTAAAAAGTCACCCATTACGTCTGGCGCATCATTTTATTGGCTAACTGACCGAAATTACATTAATGCCCCATTAAAAAGTTGGGTAAAAGTTGAGTAAAGAGTAGTAGACGTGGTATGCTTTAAATATCAGTCTATTCCCCGAAGGATCAGTTTTATGGAATTCAACACCGTTTTAATTGTAGATGACGAAGAACTTGGGCGTGAAACGTTGGAGGACCTGCTGGTCACCCAGGGGTTTCATTTAATTTATGCCAGCAACGGCCCCGAAGCCCTGGAAAAAGCGGCTAAATTTACCCCGGATATAATTTTACTGGATGTGATGATGCCGGGGATGAATGGTTATGAGGTTTGTCAACGGTTACGGGCCAATCCGGCCCTGGCCGAAGTGCCGATTATTATGGTTACAGCTCTGGAAGATCGTAAGTCGCGGCTGCAAGGCATCGAAGCCGGGGCCGACGACTTTATTTCCAAACCCTTTGACCGGCTTGAACTGCGGGCGCGGGTTAAAGCTACGCTCCGGCTCAATCGTTATCGCCGCCTGCTAAACGAACGCAGCAAGTTTGAATGGGTGGTTCAAAAAGCGAACGAAGGCTACCTGATGCTGGGGGAGGCTGACCAAATCCTTTATGCCAATCGCCAGGCGCAGATCTGGTTGGACCTGGCTGCTGACGGAGCAGAACCTTACCCGGAAACCTTTTTAGCCCTGGCCCAAAAACAATATCACTGCGAACCGCAGGAACTATGGCTCACCTGGCCGGAGCCGTCAGGGTTGCGCTACCTCGTCCGGCCCGAAACGCCGACGGCCAATGCGCTGTGGCTGCAAGTGGAGCAGATGCCTATGGAGACTGGCGCTGCCGAAAGGTATCTGCTGCGCCTGTATGATGTGACTGCCTCAATGGTCAAACAATCTATCATGTGGAGTTTTCATGCGCAGGTAAGTCACAAACTCAGAAGCCCCAGCACCTTGCTGACCGGCTTTCTCGATTTTGCCGAAGAAGGGGTTGACACCCTCTCCGAAACCGAGCTGCGCTCTTATCTCTCTACGGCCCACAAAAAAGCTATCGAGCTTCAGGATCAGCTTCAGGCAATCTTTCGATATTTGGAAATATCCCGATTGGGCCACTTCGAGCAGGAGCATTGTAGTCTAAGCGAGGTTATCACCCTCATTACCAAAACTAAGGCAGTTCTGGAACTTGAATCCGTTAAGCTTGTTTATGAAGCTATTGAACAGCCGGAGCAGACCTATTTGTTGTTCTCCCGCCAGGAAGTTGAGTTGATCGTGTGGGAACTGCTCGAAAACGCCAGGAAATTTCATCCCAAACAAGCGCCGGTGGTGGAAATCAGCCTGACCCACCACCTGATGGCCTGCAAATTCAGGTGGCCGATGATGGGCAGGTGCTTCCACCGGAACAGTTAGCCAAAGTGTGGACCCCCTACTATCAGGCTGAGAAATATTTTACCGGCCAGGTAGCGGGGATGGGGCTGGGGTTGTCTATGGTGGCAGCCCTGGTCTGGCGCGTCGGCGGGGTTTGCCGCATGTACAATCGGCCGGCCGGGCCGGGGGTGGTGGTGGAATTGGTTGTGCCCTTGCAAAATATTGACTCTGAAGAACTCTCCTCAGATTACATTTATTGATGTCTCCCGGAGAAATGCCATGACCGATAACGTCATCAAAGTTTTGCTGCTGGAAGATAACCCCACCGATGTTCTGCTCTTGCAGGCTGCCCTGGAATCTGACCTGCTGAATACCTTTTCTCTCACCACCGCCGAAAAACTCAGCCAGGGGTTGTCTCTGCTCGATCAGGAATCGTTTGATCTGATCCTGCTCGATCTGAGCCTGCCCGACAGCCACGGCTTTGAGACCTTTGAGCAGCTACACCAGCGGGATGCCAGCCCGCCCATCATTATTTTGTCCGGCAATACCGATGAACAGGCCGCTATCCTGGCGGTGCGGGCCGGGGCGCAGGATTATATTGTCAAGGATGCTGCCAGTCTGGCCATTCTGGCCCGTTCTATTCGCTACGCGGTTGAACGACAGCAAATTCAACTGGAATTACGTACCCGCGAAAAATACTGGCGCACCCTGATTGAACAAAGCGTTGAGGCCATTACCCTGGTCGCGGCAGATGGCGCTATCCTTTACAAAAGCCCGGCGGCTATGCCTATCTTGGGATATACGATGGAAGAATTGGAAGGACGCAATGCTCTTGAATTGGTCTTTCCCGAAGATAGGACCGCAGCCGCACAATCTTTTATCCAAAGTATGAACCAGCTTCACCAGCCGATATTTTCCCAGGCCCGTTTCATCCGTAAGGATGGAACGTTGTGTTGGGTGGAAGCCACGACGACTAACTGGCTGGATGATCCCGCTTTGGGGGCCATCGTCATCAACTATCGTGATATTACCCAACATAAGCAAATGGAAGAAGCCTTGCGCCAGAGTGAGCAGCAGATGAGATCGCTGGTTACATCTCTGGATGATATCGTCTTTGAGATTGATGAGCAAGGAAGGTATCTCAACGTTTGGACAGCCGATGAAAGCCTGTTGGCCCAGCCCAAAGCCCAACTCCTGGGGCGGCGACTAGAAGAAGTTTTAGGCGAGGAAAAAGGCTGCTTATTTACCGAAATAGTGCAGCGAGTAGTGGCGAGGGGTAATCCCGAAAGCGTTGAATATTGCCTGGAAATCGGTGACGAACAGCGTTGGTTTATGGCCCGGACCAGCCCCATCCTTGCTCAGGATGATGCCCATCGAACTGTTTCTATGCTTGTTCAAGATATCACCGCCCGCAAACAAACCGAAGAACTGGTGCAGGCCCAGCGCGATTTGGCCCGTATTACCGGGATGATCACTTCAGCCGAGGCCGCCTGGCCGCTCTGCCAGGAGGTGGCCTTACGGGTTTCCGGTATGGACAGCGGCGGCATCTATCTCTTTGATCCAGCCGGGCAGGTGCTCCAGTTGATCTATCAGCAAGGGCTGGGCGCAGATTTTGTTCAGACAGTTTCTTGCTACCCGGCTGACGCGCCCAACGTTCAACTCATTCTCAGTGGGCAATCGTCTTATTATGATGCGGCTGAGATCACCCGCATAGAATATGCCCAACGCGAAGGACTGAAAAGTATTGGGGCCATTCCCATTCAGCATCAAAAACGGGTGCTGGGTTGTGTCAATATTGCATCTCATACAGTATCCGAGATATCGAGCTTTGCCCGCCAGGCCCTTGAAACGATCGCGGCTGAAATTGGCAATATCGTGGCTTCTTTGCACACCGCCTCATTATTGCGCGAGAGCGAAGAACGCTTCCGCACCCTGTATGAAACCATGACTCAGGGGATCGTTTATCATGATGCCGAGGGCAGCATTATCTCGGCCAACCCGGCGGCGGAACGAATCCTGGGGCTGACGCTCGACCAAATGCAGGGCCGCAGCTCAATTGATCCACGCTGGCGGGCTATCCACGAAGACGGGGCCGAGTTTCCGGGCGAGACCCACCCGGCGATAGTTGCGCTGCGCACCGGCTCGCCGGTGAATAATGTCGTCATGGGCGTTTTCCACCCTCAAGCAGAGCGGCATGTCTGGATCAACATCAATGCTACCCCCCCAATTCAAACCCGGCCAAACCAAACCCTACCAGGTATATGCGACCTTTGAGGACATTACCGCACGCAAACTCAACGAAGATTTGATGCAGGCGCGCCTGCGTCTGATCGAATTTGCCGGTACTCATACCGTCAAGCAACTGCTCCAGGCTACGTTGGATGAAGTTGGCGCGCTGATCTCCAGCCCGATAGGCTTTTACCACTTTGTGGACGACGATCAAGTCAACCTTACCCTGCAAGCCTGGTCTACCCGAACGCGCAACGAGTTTTGCCGCGCCAGTGGAGAAGACAGCCACTATTCCATAGACCTGGCCGGCGTCTGGGCAGACTGCGCCCGTGAGGGCCGGCCCATCATTCATAACAATTATGCCAGCCTTGAAAACCGGCGGGGCATGCCCGCCGGCCATGCCGATGTCACCCGCGAAGCGGTGGTGCCGATTATGCGCGGCGACCGCATTGTGGCGATTATAGGCGTTGGCAACAAACCGAATGATTACACGCCGGCCGACCTGGAGATTATCAGCGCCCTGGCCGACATGTCGTGGGATATTGTCGAGCGCAAGGGCGCTGAGGAGGCTTTGCGTGACAGCGAAGCCCGTGCCCAGGCCATGCTTAAAGCTATCCCCGATTTAATGTTTCGGCTGAATCGGCAGGGCGTTTTTCTGGACTACAAAGCAGATATTAGAGATTTGTATGCCCAATCTGAGCCGACGCTTATCGGCAAACGTAATCGAGATATTGCCCCACCTGACTTTGCCGATTTGATTGACCAAAAAGTTTACGCCACGCTGGAAACCGGCGAATTGCAAACTTTCGAGTTTCAACTCGACATCCCCAGCCGGGGCATCCGGGATTATGAAGCCCGTATGATCCCCAGCGGCAGCGATGAAGTGTTAGCTGTTGTGCGCGACATCACCGAACGCAAACAGGTAGAAAATGCCCTGCGCCAAAGCGAGGAGAAATATCGCGGGCTGATGGAAAGCCTCGACAGTGTCGTTGCCACCGTGGATTATAACGGTAAGTTCCTGTATATGAACGATATCGCTGCCGCGCAGTTGGGCAGCACCCCTGAAAAGTTGACCGGCAAGACCATGTTCGAATTTTTCCCGGAGCCGGTTGCCGCCGCACAAATGGAAAATATTCGTAAAGTGATCCGGGAAGATCAGGGACATATCCACGAGGCCCCCAGTTTTGTCCAGGGCCAGCTTCGCTGGTATCGGGCCTCTGTTCAACCTATCCACGATGAAACAGGCCGCACCATCTACGCCCTCATCAACTCAACCGATATCCACGATCTCAAGACCGCGCAGCAGGAATTACAGGAATTGAACCGCACCCTGGAAGAACGGGTCAAAGAACGGACTACCGACCTCAGCCGGGCCAATGCCGAATTGGCCCGCGCGCCCGGGCCAAGGATGAATTTCTGGCCAATATGAGCCACGAACTGCGCACGCCCCTCAACGCCATCCTGGGCCTGAGCGAAGCCTTGCTGGAACAGGTGCGTGGCCCGCTTAATGAGCGCCAGCAAGCCTCATTACGTAATATCGAAGCCAGCGGCCGCCACCTACTGGCCCTCATCAGCGACATTCTGGACCTGTCGAAGGTTGAGGCCGGGCGGCTGGAACTGCTGCTGGAAGTTGTGCCGGTGGCCGATGTGTGCCAGACCAGCATGTTGTTTGTCAGAGAAACAGCCTTGAAGAAACAACTGCAACTGGCCTTTCATCTGAACAACCAACTGGCTAAAGTGCAGGCCGACCCGAAGCGGTTGAAGCAGATGCTGGTCAATCTGTTGAGCAATGCAGTCAAGTTTACGCCGGAGGGCGGCCAGGTGAGCCTGGAAGTTACTGCCGACGCCGAAGCCGGAGCGATCCGTTTTGCGGTGCAAGACAGCGGCATCGGGATAACCCCCGAAGGATTGGCCCGCTTGTTCCAGCCGTTCACCCAGCTAGATTCGAGCCTGAGCCGGCAGTATGAAGGCACAGGCTTGGGGCTGGCTCTGGTGCGCCGTCTGGCCGAACTGCACGGAGGCAGTGTCTCCGTCGAGAGTGACGGTGTGCCGGCCGGGGCAGCCGCTTCACCATTGCCCTGCCCTATCATCCCGCGCCTATAGAGGCATCAAAGCGGACTGCCTCAGAGGGTGAGCGTAAAGCAGGCTCTGGCCGCTTGCGTTCAGCGTTGGTGGTTGAAGATTCGGAGAGTGCGGCAGAACAACTGGCCCGCTACTTGCAGGAAACAAATGTTCACGCCATTATCCACTCGCAGGGGGACGGGGCGTTAGAGCAGGCTGTCCAACGCCAGCCGGAGGTTATTTTTCTTGATTTGCTGATGCCGGATCAGACCGGTTGGGAGGTACTGGCTCAACTCAGGGCCAACCCGCGCACCCAAGATATTCCGGTTATCATCGTTTCGGTGGTGGATGAGCGGGTAAAAGGAGTGGCGGCGGGTGCAGCCGGATATATGGTCAAGCCGGTTTCGCGGGAGATGCTGCGGCAAACGTTGGCAGCAGTTGTGGCTGGAGCGGAAAGCGTGCGCGAGGCGTTGGTGATTGTGCCGGAAGCGGAGCCGGTGGGGGTGCGGATTTTGCTGGCTGAGGATAACGAACTCAATATTGAGGCATTTGAGGATTATCTGCAAGATAGAGGGTACGAGATCGTGGTTGCTCGAAATGGCCGCGAAGCCGTGGCGCAGGCCCTCGAAACGCAGCCGGATTTGATATTGATGGACATCCAGATGCCGGAGTTGGACGGGCTGGAAGCGATCCGCCGGCTGCGGGCCAAAACCGAATTTGCAACCACACCCATCATTGCTTTGACCGCCCTGGCTATGCCTGGCGACCGGGAACGCTGTTTATCGGCTGGGGCAAGCGAGTACCTGACCAAACCCATCAGGCTGAAGGGATTGGTCGAGATTATACAGAGGTTGTTGCAGCCGTGAGAGACTCTGACCATGAAAAATTACCCTGAAAAACGTTCTCTGGTGATCATCGGGCTCATTTTTCTTTTGCTGGCGGGGGGGATAGCTGTGGTTGGCTACCTGTCCTATCGCAATTTTGAAAAACAATTTCGTGCTCAGGTGCAAGGCCAGTTAACCGCCATTGCCAATCTGAAAGAGACTGAACTGCTAAACTGGCGCAACGAAATTCGCTTCAAACCGGATGCGGCTTTGACTCTGCGCTTTCCACTTGCGCAGACTGAGCGCCCTGCCGTCAAAGCTGTGTTGGGCCAGATAGGAGTCATGGGGTATTACGGTGAGCCGGTTCTGACCAATTTGCGGGCTATACCGGGTACGCCCTGGTTCCTGGTGGCTGAGATGGATACCACCCAACTTTACGCGCTGCTGCAAGAGTGGCTGTGGCAGACAATTATTTTTTGGGTGCGTTGCTGCTGGTGATTGGACTTGGGTTGGCTCTGGTTTGGCGGCAGCGGAATTTGCGCCATTATCGCCAGGTAGAAGCGGTGTTATCTGAAAAGAATCGGGAATTGCAGGAGATGGTTCGGCAGCTCGAACAATCCCAGAATATGTTGCAATTGGTTATCGAGTCAATCCCTATCCGGGTCTTCTGGAAGGATAGGGAGCTTCGGTATCTGGGCTGCAATAGCATGTTCGCGCTTGATGCCGGCCTTAGCCAGCCGCAGCAACTGTTAGGTAAAGATGATTTTGCGATGGGCTGGAAGGAACAGGCCGAGCTTTACCGAGCTGATGACCACCTGGTTATGACCTCCGGTCACCCCAAGCTAAATATTGTGGAACCGCAAACCACGCCAGCGGGAGCTACGATCTGGCTGAATACCAATAAAGTCCCCCTCCAGAATGCTGACGGTGAAATCACCGGCATATTGGGTATTTATGAGGATATCACCGAGCGCAAACAGGCCGAGGAAGCGCTGCGCCAATCGGAGGAGCGCCACCGTATCATTGCCCAACTGGCGACCGACGATGTTTATGTGGGCTGGCTTTTCCCGGACGGCCGGATTGAATCGGAATGGATGACCGGCGCGTTAGAACGAATCACCGGTTATTCGCCGGAAGAGATCAAAGCCTGGCCTAATAGTATCGCTTCGATCGTCGTTGAACAGGACCTCGACAAACTTAGCGAACTGCAACCGCGCCTGTTGCGGCATGAATCTGTCGCCGTCGAAGTCCGGATTCGCTGCAAAAACGGCGATGTGCGCTGGTTGAGTAACCAGATAAAACCGATGCCAGATAAAACCAGGGAGCCTGCTGTTCGGCTGTTGAGCGCGGTGCAAGACATCACCGAGCGAAAGCAGGCCGAGGAAGCGTTGCGCCAGAACGAGGAGCTTTACCGTACCCTGGTCGAGGCGTTGGATGTGACCCTCTCCCGCTGGCTGCCGGATACAACCCTGGTTTTTGCCAACGAGAAATACCGCCGGGTATTTGGCCTTGAGCCTAGAATAGCCGGCCAAAAATGGCTGGACTTTTTCCCCGAAGCCATCCGTGAAGAGACCGCGGCCTTTTATCGGGACCTGGCCCGGCATCCCCGCGCCCTATCTTATGAGCGTTCGGTCACGGCCAGCGACGGCAGCGTGCGCCATTATCAGTGGATTGATACCCCTATTCTGGATGCCAAAGGCCGAGCGGCGGTTTTTCAATCGGTCGGCTTTGACCTGACCGAGCGCAAACATACGGAACAACTGGTGCATGCCCAGCGCGATCTGGCTCGTATTATCGGCACAGTCACTTCAGCCGAGGCTGCCTGGCCGCTGTGCCTGGAGATTATGTTGTGGGTGTCCGGCATGGACAGCGGCGGCATCTATCTTTTTGATGCGGCCGGCAGCGCAATTGAAATGGTCTATCAGCAAGGGTTGGGAGCAGATTTTGTTCAGGTTGTGTCGCGTTACCCGGTTAATTCTCCCAGCGCCCAGATGGTTTTGGCCGGCGTCCCACTTTATTTCAGCGCCGCCGACTTGAATCAAATCCATCATCAAGTTGAAGGACTGCGTGCCCTGACGATGATTCCGATTCAATATCAAGGCGAGGTCCTGGGCTGCTTTAATATCGCTTCACACAGCCTGGCTCAGGTGCCCGATTTTGCCCGCCACGCGCTTGAAACAATTGCCCCCGAAATCGGCAATATTATTGTGTATTTGCGCACTGCCTCACTGCTGCGCGAAAGTGAAGAAAAATATCGCAGCCTGGTTGACAGCCAGGATGCCGCTATCTCCACCATTGATGCTGAGGGAGTCATTCATTATATGAATTCTCTGGGAGCCATCCCTCTGGCTGGCTCGCCCGAGGCGGTGATAGGCCGGAATTTGCGCGACTTTTTCCCTCCGTCCATCGTCGAATGGCAGTTGGATGGAATTCGCCAGGTTATCGCCACTGGACAGGGCAAGGTTGCCGAATACCAAACTATGCTGGCTGACCGGCCCATCTGGCGACGGGTCAGCATCCAGCCCGTGCGCGATGCGGCCGGGCAAGTTGCCCTGGCGATGGTCAACTCGGTGGACATAACCGAGCGAAAACGTCTGGAAACTGCCTTGCGCCAAAGTGAAGAACGCTACCGGATCATTTCAGGCGCCGTAACCGATTACGCCTTCTCCACGCGGGTAAACGAGAATGGCGAATTCGTGATGGATTGGGTGGCAGGTGCCTTTGAAGAAATCACCGGTTATACCTTTGAGGAGTTTGTGGCTCGAGGAGGCTGGCAAGCGAGTCTGCATCCAGACGATCTTTACATTGATAATCATATCAGGGAAGAACTTGTTTCCAATCGCAGCGCCGTCGGCGAGATGCGGATATTCTCCAAGACTGGGCAAATCGTTCACCTGCGCCTCTATGCCCGGCCGGTATGGGCTGAACGTGAGAACAAACTGAAAGCCATCTATGGCGCAGTGCAAAATATCACCGAACGTAAACAGGCGGAACAGGCCTTGCGAGAGAGTGAAGAAAGACTTAGGCAAATCACCTCATCGCTTCGGGAAGTCATCTGGTTACGTGATGCCCAAACCCGTCAGGTGCTCTACGTGAATCCCGCCTTTGAGGAATTAACCGGGTGGACTTGCGAGAACTTTTATGAGAATCGGGACATCTTGGTAGATGCGATTTACCCTGACGATAGAGAGACGATGGTCAAGGCGCTTGAGCAACGATCCGAGAGTATACCCTTTTACCAAGAACACCGCCTCGTCCATCGGGATGGCAGTATCCGCTGGGTATCGAGCCGAAGTTTTCCCGTTCGAGACGCGGCAGGTGTGGTGTACCGATGGGTAACAAACATGGAAGACATCACCGAGCGCAAACAGGCTGAAGCTGAACTTCAGCGCCTGGAAAAACGGTACCGGGCGCTGATCGAACATGCTCCGGATGGCATTGTACTGCTTGGCGAAGATGGAAAATTAAAATATATCAGCCCCTCGACCGAAAGGCTCTTTGGTTATCTCTCGGATGAAAATCTAAACCTGGACCCGGCTGAACTCACCCACCCCGACGATCGGTCAGGGGTAATTGCTGCCCTGACTAATCTGATGCGGGACCCATCGCAGCGGCCCACCCTGGAATATCGCTTTTTACACCAGAATGGCGATTGGCGCTGGGTCCAAAGCACCTTTAGCAACCTGCTGACTGTGCCCAACGTAGAAGCCATTGTTATTAACTTTAAAGATGTTACCGAGCGCAAACAGGCCGAGGAAGCCCAACGGGAAAGTGACGAACGCTTCCGGACGTTGTATGAAACCATGGTGCAGGGTATTGTTTATCAGGATGCCGCGGGCAGTATCATCTCGGCCAACCCGGCAGCGGAACGAATCCTGGGCCTTACGCTCGACCAGATGCAAGGGCTCAGCTCGATTGATCCGCGTTGGCGGTCCATCCACGAAGACGGAACCGATTTTTCCGGCGAAACCCACCCGGCGATGGTTGCGCTGCGCACCGGCAAGCCGGTCAATAACGTCGTCATGGGCGTCTTCCATCCCCAAACAGAGCAGTATGTCTGGATCAACATCAACGCCGCCCCCCAATTCAAACCGGGCCAAACCAAACCCTACCAGGTCTATGCCCTGTTTGAGGATATTACCGCCCGCAAACAGAACCAGGATTTGGTGTTGGCCCGCTTGCGTTTGATTGAATTTGCCGGGACCCATACCGTCAAGGAACTGCTACAGGCCACCCTGGATGAAGCCGGTTTGCTCATTTCCAGCCCGATAGGGTTCTATCACTTTGTGGACGCCGATCAAAACACCCTGACCCTGCAAGCCTGGTCTACTCGAACCCGCAAAGAATTTTGTAACGCCAGCGGAGAAGACAGCCACTACCCGGTAAACCTGGCCGGCGTCTGGGCCGACTGTCTCCGCCAACGCCGCCCCATCACCCACAACGATTATGCCACGCTTGAGAATCGGGGCGGGCTACCGGCCGGCCATGCTGAGCTTGTGCGCGAAGTGGTTGTGCCAATCATACGCGGCGACCGGGTGGTGGCCATCCTGGGAGTTGGCAATAAGCCGACCAATTACACCCCGACCGATTTGGAAATCATCAACACCTTCGCCGATATGTCGTGGGATATTGTCGAGCGCAAACGCGCCGAACAGGATTTGGTAGAGTTGAACCGCACCCTGGAAGCAAGAGTCACGCAGCGCACCGCCGAAGTGCAGGACCTGTACGACAATGCCCCCACCGGCTACCACTCGTTGGATAAAAATGGCGTATTCCTCATGATGAATCAAACCGAACTGAACTGGCTGGGTTATACCCGTGAAGAAGTGGTTGGGATTAAGAGCTTCCGTGACCTGATTACGCCGCAAAGCCAGCAGATTTTTGTCACCACCTTCCCGCTTCTCAAAAATCAGGGTTGGGTCAAAGACCTGGAATTTGATATGGTTCGCAAAGATGGCAGCCTTTTGCCGGTTTTGCTCAATGCTACGGCTATCTATGATAACGACGGTAATTATTCGCACAGCCGCACCACCATCTTTGATAACACCGAGCGCAAAAAAGCCGAAACAGCCCTGCGCGAGAGTGAAGAACAAAACCGGCTGCTCTTTGAAGAGTCGCCCGACGCCGTGATCTTGTTTGATGAGTTGGGGCGGGTAGTGCGTACCAACCGCGCAGGAGAAATTCTAACCGGCTATTCTCCGGAACAGCTCACCGGCCGCACCTGGGACGAATTGGGGTTGTTGCCCGGTGAGCAAATCGAGCAATTAGCAGGAGCTATTGTTCAGGCTTTGCAATTGACCGGGCACTTCGCCGCTACAGAATTCCGGCTCCAACACGCCGATGGCACAAGCCGCAATGTGGGGGCGCGGGTGTTCGGCCTTAAAATCCGGGGCCACCAGCATTACCTTACGACCATGCGCGACATCACTGCCGAG
>JAAUSP010000175.1 GCA_012032575.1 Anaerolineales bacterium
AATAAATGATCTCTGTCTCAGTCACTTTGTAAACTAATCTATGTTCATCGTTGATGCGTCTTGACCAATAGCCACTCAGTTCGTGTTTCAACGGCTCTGGTTTGCCGATGCCGGTGAATGGGCTACGATTGATGTCGTGAATCAGTTCAATGATCTTCTTGTGAAGCTTCTTTTCTTGTTTTACCCAGTCGTTAAAATCTTCAAAGGCGCTAAACTCAAAAATAACTTTTCTCATTGTAGATCAGCGAGGTTGACTTCAACAAGTTTAGCTCTTTGTTCGACATTATTGATGGCCGCTACTAATCGTTTCTTATTAGCTTCTGACCGGGTCAAATAATCCGTTTCATCAATTTCGTAAACAGCAATTTCAATCTCTTTATCCTTAAAGAGTGTTTTTAAGCCCTCAACAAATTCAGCATCAAGCTCATTAGCATTTAAGCGATAGATAGAATACATAGCTTTTGCTCCTTTTAGCCATTTCCAAACAAAACCGAATAAGCGTCATACAAGGAAATGAGCCTTCCGCCATTAAGTCCCAGTATAAACGGTGCTCTATCACCCCAGAAGGCAACAGCACACTTGATTATCTTTACACGTTCAAAAATCACTCTAATCTGAGTTGTTATATCACTTCTTGAGGTAAGAAACACCTGATCTGACATAGTATCACCTCATTGTGGAATTTGTATCAGAAACCAAAACTACCCCAACCTCAACTCATCCTTTACCGTGCGATACAGCGTATCCGCTTTGAGTTCTCCCAGAGTGTAACATGGCCCTTGCAATTCATCGGCCAGACCCTGAGCCAGGCCGCGATCAAAGCTGGCGTGTTCCATATTAATCACCACCGAGCGGATGCCTTCTTCTTCAATCATCTTGGCCACGCGGTGAGCCTCTTCCTGGGCCGGCAAGTCTGAGACGGAAACGTTGCCCGCGCCGTCGGTGAGCAAAATCATCATGGTCATAATTTCGGGGTGAAGCCGCTTTTGCTGGGTTAACACCCGGTGGGCCAACAACAGCCCGGCGGACAGCGGCGTTTTGCCGCCGACCGGCACATCGGCCAGGGCATGTTTGGCTAACTCAACACTGGAGGTGGGGGGCAGGACCAGCCGCGCTTCCTCTTTCTGAAAGACCACCAACCCCACCTGATCGCGGCGCTGGTAGGCGTCAAGTAATAAACTCATGATGGCCCCTTTGGTGGCTTCCATACGCTCGGCCGCAGCCATGCTCCAACTGGCGTCTACGACAAAGAGGATCAGGTTGGCGGCGCGGCGCACCCGGACCTTGTCCTGAATATCCTGCCGCTCGACGGCCAGAGCGCGTTCGGAGCGGTCGCGGCCCAATTGGAAGGGCGCAGCGGCGCGAAAGGTGGCATCAAAGGCAACATCTTTGGGTTTGCCTTGAGCGGGACGCGCCTGAATATAGCGGCCCCGCTTGCGGTCGGTGCGGGTGTAACTGCGTTTACCCGCTGTCTGGCGGGTCATTTTATCGAGGGGGGTTTGCAGCCGCCGGGTGGCAAAATCCTGCCCGATGGTAATGGGGGAGTTGGCCTGGCTTTTATCGCCGGAGGCCTGGTTGGATTGATCAGGCTGGGGCGGCATTCCCTGGGAAGGGGGAACCTGCTGGTTGGAGTCGGGGTCTACCGCTTCGTTATCGTTTTTTTTTCCTCGGCGGCCATATTCTGGGCTTCGCTGGAGGTGGCCTGCTGCTCCACCTTTTCAGCCGCTTCTTCCCGTACCTGCTTCAGGCGTTCTTCGAGCGCCTGGAACTGCGCCGTAGTATCCTGGAACGGCTGGCGTTTGAGTCGGTGCGGCAGAGCCAGTTCGGCGGCCATCAAAATGTCGGCCAGGGTGATCTTTTCGCGGTTGTTGAAAGCGGCGTGGGCCAGAGCGGTGCGCAAAATAACGATGTCGCCGCGGTGGCCGTCCACCTTCATTTCGGCCATCAACTCGGCGATGGTGTACAGGTCGCGCCGGTTGTAAACCACTTTAGGCAGCATTTGGCGGGCCTGGCTGATTTTGTCGGCGAGTTCGGCTTCTTTGGGCTGCCACTCCTGGTAAAACTGTTCGGAATTGCGATCAAATTTAAGGGCACGCTCCAAAATTTCCATGCGCGAGGCCGCGTTGGAGATGCTCTGGATGTCCACGCAGAGGGCAAAACGGTCAAGAAGCTGCGGACGCAGGTCGCCTTCTTCGGGGTTCATCGTGCCGACAAAGATAAAGCGGGCCGGGTGGGCAAAACTGATGCCTTCGCGCTCGACCACATTGATGCCCATCGCCGCCGAGTCGAGCAGCAGGTCAACCACGTGGTCATCCAGCAGGTTAACCTCGTCAACGTAGAGCAGTCCCCCGGTTAGCCGCCGCCAACACGCCCGGCTCAAAATGGCGCTCGCCTTTTTTGATGGCCTTTTCAATGTCCAGCGTGCCGACCACCCGGTCTTCGGTGGCGCTGACCGGCAAATCTACAAAGCGGATGCGGTGCTTGACCACCTTTAATTCCTGGCCCTGTTTCTGGCGATCTTTAGCCCAATCCGACCAGGTGTCGGGGGCGTTGGGATCGTCGTTGAAGGGCGAGTCGGCAAACACTTCGATTTCCGGCAAAAGGGCCGCCATTGCCCGGGCCGCCGTAGATTTGGCCGTACCGCGCTCGCCGCGGATCAGCACCCCGCCAATTTGCGGGCTAATTGCATTTAAAATAAGGGCCATTTTCATCCGGTCTTGACCGACAATGGCGGTAAATGGAAAAATTGAAGGCATTGTGTTTTACCTGTCTGTAAAAAATGATGCGTGTTGCGTCTTGCGTAAACAAACGGAAGACGCAACACGCAACACGTTGATCTTATCTAAGGCGTGAATTTACGGTTCACGCACTCCACTAATCTTTCTCTTCGTGCTTGTCTTTCTGGGCATGGGCCACAATATCATTGGCAATATGGCTGGGCACCGACTCGTAGTGGGAGAGGGTCATGGTATAGACGCCCCGGCCCTGGGTAATGGAGCGCAGGTCGGTGGCATAGCGCTGCACTTCGGCCAGTGGGGCCTGGGCAGTGATAATGCTGTTGCCACGCACCTGTTCCATGCCTGACATGCGCCGCGGCGGGTGCTGAGATTGCTGGTCACATCGCCGGTGAACTCTTCGGGCACGGTGATGACCATATTCATAATCGGCTCCAGCAAAATAGCCCCGGCTTCTTTCACAGCCAATTTAAAGGCTTCGCGCCCGGCAATCTGGAAAGCAATGTCTTTAGAGTCAACCGGGTGCTCTTTGCCATCAAAGACAATGGCTTTAACATCTACCACCGGATAGCCGGCGATGACACCCTGCTCCAAAACCTGCTTGATCCCTTTTTCAATAGAAGGCAGGTAGGTCTGCGAGATCGAGCCGCCAAAGATTTCACTTTTGAACTCAAAGCCAACCCCTCGTTCCTGCGGTTCGACCCGCAGGTGAACCTCGCCAAATTGACCCGCGCCGCCGGTTTGCTTTTTGTGGCGGTATTGGGCCGAAGCAGTGCGGGAGACGGTTTCGAGCATGGGCACTCGGGGCACGGCGGTTTCAACCCCCAAGCCAGAGCGAGCGGCCATGCGCCTCACCGCAATATCCACATGGGTATCACCCATACCCTCCAGCAGAGTTTGCCGGGTGGCGGATTCATAACGGTGGCGCAGGGTTAAATCTTCTTCGACAATGCGGGTCAGGCTGGGCCCGAGTTTGGCGGCATCGCCCTGGGTTTTGGGCGTCAATGCGATGGAATAAACCGGCTCGGGGTATTTAACCGTCGGAACGATGAGTTGGCGGGCTTTATCACACAGAGTGTCGCCGGTATGGGTATGGGCCAACTTAACTACCCCGACAATGTCGCCTGCCGCGGCCTCGCTCATACCCACCTGGTCCTTACCTTTGGGGGAGAAAAGACCAGCAATCCGTTCTTCTTCATTAGTACGGCAGTTAAATGCTCGCGTGTCGCCTTTGAGCGTACCAGACCAGACGCGCAGATAGCTGAGCCGGCCATACTGGTCATTAATCGTTTTGAAAACCTGGGCGACCAGCGGGCCATTGGAAGCGCACTTTAAGCTTTCATCGGCATCGGTTTTAGCATTTTTGACCGTTATCTCGACGGCAGGGGTGGGGAAAGTTTCGACAATAGTGTGCATAAAGCCGCGCACAGCAACATTGGCCTCGGCTGACCCGCAAAAAACCGGCACGATTTTCCGGGCGGCCAACCCCGCCTGCAAGCCGTGGTCAATTTCGGCTTCGGTCAAGGCTTCGCCATCAAAATATTTCATCATCAATTCGTCGTCGCCCTCAGCCGCATATTCGACCACCTGGGTACGAAATTCTTCGATATCGGCGTCCATGTCGTCGGGTGGGGCGCTGGGCTTGCCGCTGCCGGTGCGGGCAGTTTTGGTAATCATATCTACCACCCCTTCAAAATGGTCGCCTTTGCGGATGGGCAGTTCCATCGGCACAAAGGTAGCTTCAAAGGTGTGGCGAAGTTGTTCGAGCACTCGCCGGTAACTGGAGTTAGGCCGGTCCATTTTGTTGAGGAAAATAGCAATGGGTTTTTGATTGTCTACGGCCATTTGCCAGGCCAGTTGGGTGCCAACTTCCACCCCGGCGGAAGCGTCCATCACCAGCACCACCGTATCGGCCACATGGACGCCGCTTAGCATTTCGCCCTGAAAATCGGCATACCCTGGGGCGTCTAAAACATTAATTTTATATCCTTCCCATTCACACGGGAGGACAGACAAATTCAGCGACATAGTCCGGTGGATTTCTTCCTCGTCGTAATCGGATACCGTATTGCCGTCTTCCACCCGGCCCAGGCGGTTGACTGCGCCGCAGTTGAAAAGCATCGCTTCGGCTAATGAAGTTTTGCCACACCCACTGTGTCCCAGGAGAACTATGTTGCGTATTTTGTCTGTTGAATAACTGCCAGCCATCAAAATCTCCTTAAAAACGCGTCTCTGCGCGAGATATGTAGGTACATCTATGTACATTGATGCCACGCCCTTATAGCCGGGCGCGTCAGTTAATTCTAATGCAAAAGAGGGTTGCTGTCAAAAGGTTTGCGATAGGCGTCACAAGCCCGGAGATTTTGCCCGGCCCAACTTTAGCCACTCGATTGGTTTGTGATATAATGCAGACAAAGTGGAGAATTTTACGAAAGATAGTAAATCGAGGTAACGATGAGCGGGATTGATTTTTGGAAAAGAAATAAACTACACATTGTTTACGAACTGATGGGGGATTCGGGGGGGGAGGCTACCGCTACCCTTCAAAAAACAAATTTTGGCGAAGAACAAGTTAGCGCTCATCTGTGGAACCGGAATAGATTTCCTATTGTATACGAGGGTGAGGAAGCAAAAGCTGTACTGGTAGATGTTGAATCTTTTACTCAAATTGAACTGATCTTGGATAACCTCTTTAATCGCGAAGTAGAAGTAGAAGATGCAGTTTTGGCTGCTTCAACTATTCTGGAACAATTAATTACCCAGGCTCAAAAGGAGTCACCTGTTTTAGATTGGGAAAAAGAACTTAATGAGTTATAAACCCATTCTTGCCACCTCCTTTAAACAAAGTATAAAGCGGTTAGAAAAGCGATTTCGAAATATTAAAAATGATGTGAGCAATGCCATTAAAGTGCTTGTGGAAAACCCAAAATTGGGAGTTGCTATTCCTGGCGGTAGGGGAGTTCGCAAGTTACGTGTACAAAATTCTGATCTGGCACGGGGCAAAAGTGGTGGCTATCGCTTGTTGTATTGTATCGAAGATCAACCAGAACCAACGCTGTACTTGCTGTTACTATATTTCAAATCGCACCAGGAAGATGTAACTCAAAAAGAGTTGCAAGAACTTCTCGACGAGTTACGGAGTGAGATGGGCTTATGAACCGAACCGAAGCCTGGACTTTAGTCTGCGACTACACCCAAAGTCCCCAACTGCGCCGCCACATGCAATCGGTTGAGGTGGCGATGCGGGCTTATGCCCGTTATTATGGCGAAGACGAAGAGAAATGGGGCCTGGTCGGGCTGCTGCACGATTTTGATTACGAGCGTTTCCCCAATGTGGCAGCGGACGGTCATCCCAACGCAGGCGTCCCCATTTTGCGCGAGCACGGCGTGGATGAGGAAATCATTCGGGCTATTCTATCCCACGCCACCGAAGTAACCGGGGTGGAACGCCAATCCAACATGGAGCACACGTTATACGCCGTGGATGAACTGACCGGCTTGATTGCCGCCGTCGCTTTTGTGCGGCCCTCCAAAAATGTCCGTGATGTGGATGTTAAAGCGGTGCAGAAAAAATGGAAGATTAAAGGGTTTGCGCCGGGTGTCAACCGGGAGGATATTGAAGCCGGCGCAGCGGCGTTGCAGGTTGATCTTGGGGATCATATTGGCCTCGTTTTGATCGCTATGCAAGAAGCGGCGACTGAACTGGGTCTGGCTGGTGTTACAGCCACAATGGAGTCATAATAATTTTGGCGATTGGAGAAAAGTATTTTGCTTATGGCCTCAGAAACCGAAGAAGCTTTGCCGCCCGGTGCGATCCTGCACGATACTTTGAATCAAGTTTCATCTATTATCAGTGTTGCTCAACTTTGCCTGATCAGTAAAGAAGTTTCCCCCGAAATCCAGCATGATCTAAAACGCATTGTCGAAATGACCAAAGCGGTTGCCGCCAATCTCAAGCGGCTGGCCGAAACTCTGGAGGAAGAAGAGGAAGCATAGGTTGTTCCTCGTCGCTGGTTGCCCTATGGGAATAAGCGTAAAAAGGGGGCTTTTGAACCCGTGAGCCTCTCTGCCGTACCGCAGGAGAACGAGACCGTGCTCCCTTCGCCGCCCATGCTTCTCTCCTCCGGCCGCTCCTCCCTGATCCTGTCGCTGGTTCTCAGCCTCTTTGCCCTCGCCCCACTGTTTTATCCGGGTTATATTCAAACCCATTTTGGTTTTATCGTCCTATGGAACGTGGCCGATTTACGGACCAATTGGGCCAATTGGGGCTGGACTCCGCATATCGCCATTGATTTCGACCCGGTTCGCAGCGACGGGCTGCTGCCCTACTATCTGGCGGCCTTGTTGCCGTTTGAACCAGCCCTAGCCATCAAAGCTGTTCTGGGGGCAAGTTGGCTCGCCGGCAATGTCGGGATGTTTTTCTGGACCCGGCGCTGGTTCGAACCGGCGGGGGCACTCATAGCAGCGCTGATTTATACCTACCTGCCCTATCAGATTGCGACCGTTTATGTGCGCGGCGCCGTGGGAGAAACGCTATTTTTGGGTCTGCTGCCCTGGGCGTTGGGAATAGGCGTATGGCTAAACGAACGTCACCCACGATCAGCGCGGACTGGCTTCATTCTGGCCGCTTTGGTTTGGCTTGCCCTCGGCCTGAGTCACCTGGGCCTAACCTGGTGGGCCTTTGTTTTCGTGGCTTTGTGGCTATGGTTTACCTCTCACCGGCAGGCTTTGTGGCCAACTCTGACAAATCTTCTCGGCGTTATCCTGGCAACGATTACCAGCTTCTCTATCCTCGCCGCTTCGCCTCTCGCCCCCTCGCCTCTCGCCTTGACCGACCATTTTCTCTACCCCTTCCAGCTTTTATCCGCTTTTTGGGGCTTTGGCCCCAGCCGGCCCGGTTGGGATGACGGCATGTCGTTTCAAGTGGGCCTGGCTGCGCTGGGGCTGGCTTTGTTGACTCTTTTACATGGCGCAGGTTGGACAAAGCACCTGCCCCGTTCGTCAGCCGCAGTTTAATTTTCCTGGCCGGAAGTGTACTTGTTTTTGTTTTGCTTCAATTTGGCTTCACCGCCCTGTTGTGGAACTGGCTATTTTTAACTCAAACGCTGGCCTATCCCTGGCAACTGCTGGGGCTGGCCGGGCTGTGCCTGGCAATTTTGGCCGGAGCCAGTGTTTGGATCGACGAGCAGTTGGCCCGCCTGCCGGCTTTTGCCGGGATTGTGCTGTTGGTTATTTTGAGCAGCTATCCCTACCTGTCTCCCCAATTCATTCACCTTGAGCCGGAATTTTTAACCGGTCCCCAGGTTCTCTTGGGCCAAAAACAGGTAGCTATTATCAGCCACAGCTTTTCAACAACAATCAACGGCAATACCGCCGGCCTGACCGAGGGACCGGTTTCGATTCCCCTGGCGAGCCACGGGCCGCTGCAAGCAAATGACGTTTTGCAGCTCAACGTCACCTGGCAGCCGCTCCAACCCTTGAACGAAAACTGGAAAATATTTGTCCATCTGGTTGACCCTGCCGGCCGGGTGTTGGCTCAGTTCGACGGGCAGCCGTTGGAGGGGACCTATCCCACGTCCCGCTGGATTCCCGGCGAACTCGTCAAGGATACCTATCCACTCATGCTCCCCCCGGACGCCTCGCCCGGCCCTTATCATGTTTTTGTCGGCCTGTACAACGAAGCGAGCGGCCTCCGCCTGCCCGTCCCCGGCGACTCGGAAGGGAAGGTGGTGCTGAATGTCGAATAAAACGACCACCGACCATCAAACCATTCATTCTCCTACTATCTTCCATTCACCATCTTCTATCTTCCATCTTCTATTCTCCGATCCCTACCTCTGGCTCACCTTGCTCCTTTCCCTGCCGGTCATCGGGCCGCTGCTACAGCCGGGTTATTTTTGGGGGGCGCACGATGCCCGCCATTCGGTCTATTTTCTGTATCAGTTTGACAAGGCTATTCAGGACGGCGTCTGGTATCCGCGCTGGTCACCTGATTTTGCCTTTGGTCACGGCTACCCGTTTTTTAATATCTATGGCCCGCTCTCTTCCTACCTGGGCGAGATTTTTCACCTGGCAGGGCTGGATATTGTCAACGCAGTCAAAGTGGTTTTTGGGTTGTCGGCCCTGCTTTCCAGCCTGGCTATGTACCTCTTTGTCAGGCGTCTGCTTGGCCCTGCCTCCGGTCTGATTGCCGCCCTGACCTATGTTTATATCCCCTATCACCTGTTTGATTTGTACGTCCGGGCCGCCCTGGCCGAATCGGTTGGTTTTGTCTTTGTGCCGCTGACGTTGTGGGGGTTTTATGAAGCAGTGACCCGCCCGCGCCTGACCGTTATTCTTTGGGCAGCCCTGGCCTACGCCGGCCTCATGTTCACCAGCAATTTGTTAGCCCTGCTCTTCACCCCGATTCTCGGCCTGTATGTTGCTTTTATGCTCCTGACGAATCAGCGAATGGCGAATGGCGAATGGCATCACGCATCACGGCTCTTCGCTTCCTCGCTTCCCCCCGCCTTGGTCCTTCTCCTCGGCCTCGGCCTGAGCGCCGTCTTTTGGCTGCCCGCCTTTTTAGAGTATCGCTTTGTGCGGGTTGACCAGTGGGTCGGGGGGCGCTTTGCCTTTGGCGATGATTTTGTCGAATTTTTCCAACTGTTCTCGCCGCGTTGGGGCTTTGGAGCCAGTATCCCCGGCCCCGACGACCAGGCCGGTTTTCAAATCGGATTGGCCGCAGCCGTTCTTTTTATTCTCTCCTTTCTGATTGTGCCGAAACTGGCTGCGCCGCAGGTTCGACGCTCGTTGTATTTTTTTCAGGTAATAACCCTGGTGGTTCTCTTTTTGACCATTCCCATTTCCTACCCTGTCTGGACCTTGTTACCCCTGTCCACTTTTGCCCAGTTCCCCTGGCGACTGCTCGTCGTCGTTGCCCCGTTCATCTCTGTGGCAGCCGGAGCAGTTGTAGCGAAAGAAAATGGTCAACAATCAATGGCCAATGGTCAATTGTCAACTTCTGCCCCCACCCCTTACTCCCTACTCCCTACTACCCTCCTCTGCGCCCTTATCCTCCTCTCCAGCTACCCCTATCTTCAAGCTGAAGTCCGCGACCCGACCCCCACGGAGGGGCCGGTCAGTCAGGCCGCGCTGTTTCGTTTTCAACAATCCTCCGACGAAATGACCGGTCAGACGGCCTGGGTCCGGCGCATCCCGGCCTGGTCAGCCCTGGCCGAGCAGGTGGAGCGTGGCGGCGAAATTACCACCAAAGTCAATTACACCGCCCTGCCCGCCGACGACAGCGTGGGCGTCTATTCTATGAAAATGGACAGCGTTCACGAGTTGCTCTGGGTCGGAACCGCAAAAGAAGGTCAAACCGTTACATTTCTCATTCCCTACTATCCCGGCTGGCAGGCTTATATTTATGAAGATTTAGGCCCGCATGACGGCAACCTGGATGAGAAAGTTGGCCCGGTCACGCGAGTCGGGCCGTTGGTAGACCGCCCTGCTATCAGTACCACCCCCATCGAAGGCTGGATGATCGTACCCATTCCCAAAGGGTCGCACTTTTTAGAAATCCGTTTTGAAGATACCCCCATCCGTATCGTTGGACGCTGGATTTCGTTGATTTCTGTTGTGATAGTGTTTGGTCTGTTTATTTTTGATAGGATTTTGGTTACACGAATACACCAATGGCCCTCTCTGTAAAGTTAAGAATTATCCGCCGCCTCGCCGCCTCGCCGCCTCTCTCCCCGCTCTGGCTGGTGCTGGCGCTGTCTGTCTTCGCCTGGGGGCCGCTGTTCACCCCGGCCTATTTTTTTAATGCCCACGATGCCAAACACAGCGTTTTCTTCCTGGTCGAGTTCGATCAAACCTTTCGCGATGGCTTCTGGTGGCCGCGCTGGTCGCCCGATTTTGCCTTTGGTTACGGTTATCCCCTGTTCAACATGTACGCACCGCTGGCTTTTTATGCGGCTGAAATCCTCCATTTGCTGGGGCTGGGCTTTACCACTGCCATCAAAACCATGTATGTGCTGGCTGTTATCGCCGCCGGTCTGGGGATGTACGGGTTTAGCCGGCGTTTGTTTGGCCCGTGGGCTGGAGTGCTGGCGGCCATTGTGTACATGTACGCGCCTTTTCGCCTGGTCGAGATTTTTGTCCGCAGCGCCTACGCCGAATTTGTCGCCCTGGCCCTGATTCCGTTCGTTTTCTGGGCCTTCACCGAGCTTATCGCCGTGCCCGTGCCGCGCCGGGTGGCTCTGGCCGGTCTGAGCTACGGCCTGCTGGCGTTGACCCACCACACCACCTTATTCACCTTCAGCCCTTTTTTGATGATCTACCTGCTGGTGCTGATTTTGTCCAAAACCAAACTCAAGCTCCGACCGCTCATTTCGACCAGCATGGCCGCGCTGGCCGCCGGAGGGCTGGGGCTGGCCCTGGCTGCCATCTACCTCCTCCCGGTTATCGCCGAGACCCGCTACATCAAAATCGAACAGTGGACCAGCGGCAGTTACAGCTACTTGCAGCACTTTGTTTACTTTGCCCAATTATTTTCGCCCGAATGGGGTTACGGCTACGCCGGCCCCGGCCTGGCCGATGATTTCTCTTTTCAACTAGGCATTGTCGGAATCGCCCTGGTTGCTTTTGCCCTGGTTGGCATGCTAACCAGGCCCTTTCCCCAGCGGGGTATCGCCCTCTTTTTCTTTGTCGCGACCCTGGTGGTGATTTTCTTGATGTCACCCCTGGCCGAAGCCACCTGGCAGGTTGTGCCTATCGCCACCCTGGTCCAGTTCCCCTGGCGGCTGCTGGGCATGACCGCCTTCACCATCGCCCTCGTCGCCGGCTCCCTCCTGGCCGAGAAAACCTGTCAACAACCAACAATCAATGGTCAATGGTCAATTTCTGATGTCTCCTCAGACTCCAATCTCCAATCTCCAATCTCCAATCTCTATCTGCTGTGTCTCGTCATCGTTCTGGCCTCGCTGCCTTACACCCAGCCCCAATACACCGAAATTCCGGCCTGGGCCGAAACGCCGCTGGCGGTGATCAACTGGGATCGCGGTTCGATTGTGGACCGGGTGGGAATGGTGGCGGCAACGCAGGAGCAGCCTCAGACCAGCCCCTTGGTCGGCGCACTACGAAAAAGGTGAACCGCTGACCGCCGCCGCAATTATCGCCGGGCAGGGTATGGTGGAAACACTGCACCGGGGCGGCGCTTCGAGCCGGGTGAAAGTGGTCACTGCCGGGCCGGTCACGCTGCAATTTTACACCTACGATTACCCCGGCTGGCAGGTTACACTCAACGGCCAGCCGCTGCCCCACCGGCCCGAACCGCCCTTTGGCCTGATTACAATTGACCTGCCTGCGGGCGAACACCTGGTCCAGTTGCGCATGGGCAGCACTCCCCCGCGCACGATAGGCACAATAATCAGCGGCCTGGCCCTGCTCAGTCTATTGAGCCTTTATCTCTGGCCTACTATTTCACGTCGCACTCGTTAGGAGATTGGAGATTCAACTAACAATCTCCAATCTCTAATCTCCTTATGAATATTGACAATTCCGGCCCGATCAATAATAATAGGTGGCCGTGATGACTGAATGTTCAGCTTGTGGGGCCGAATTAGCTGCCCACGCGACCCGCTGCCCTATCTGTGGCAAACCAACCGCCTATTATCACCGCCAGCGCCGCTGTTTGAATTGTGGCGCGCCTGCCGCCGAAAAAGCCGTCACTTGTATGATGTGCGGTAAGCCGGTGGACACACTGCCCCTCAAAACCTCTATCTTTAGTGGCTCGTGGATTGGCATTGGCCTGGGCTTGCTGATTATTGGCGGTATTGTGGTCGGAGTGGCCCGGTATCAGGGCAATTTTTATGCCAGCGCCGAAGAAGTTGCCCCACAGCCAACCAGTCCTATTCCTACCCCCACCCGAACCGCCACGGCTACTTTAACCCCAATGCCGACAAATACCCCTTTGCCAACGGAAACGCCAACAGCTACAGCGACACCAACGCCGTATGTTCACCTTGTCGAATCGGGAGATAATCCCTCTTCCATCGCCCTCCAATATGGGGTGACGGTGGAAGCAATTATGCAGCTCAACAACATTGACGATGTGAGCAATCTTCAGGTGGGACAGGAATTGCTCATCCCCTCAGCGGTAGGCGCGACTCCTGGGGCAGAGTCCACTGAGCCGGTTCAGACAATCACTTACATTGTTCAGCCAGGCGATACCTTGCTGGGCATCGCTATAGACCACGAAACCACGGTCGAGGGCATTTATGCGGCCAACCCTGATACTATTCTCGATTTAATCTATCCCGGTCAGGAAATTACGGTCCCGCTGGCCCGCCGACGCCCACCAGCCACCC
>JAAUSP010000176.1 GCA_012032575.1 Anaerolineales bacterium
TTCGCCTCTGCAATATGCTGGCTGACCCAGTCCAGGCCAATCGCCCAAAAGATATAGGCGACCGGCAGTGCGCCGATGGTGCGGAGGAAGTGGGGGGCTGTCGTCGGTGATGAAGTCGGGGAGAAGCATGAAAAACAGCCATAGCAGCAACAGCGCCGCTGGACCAGCCACATTGGCTGGCCGGCGCAAACGCAGCAGCATCAGGCCGATGCCGAGATAAAAAAAGAGACCGTTCAGCCAATCGAAAACAGGGCGACCGTCGAGATTGTAGCGGTCGGTTTCATCGCCGTGGAAAGTGAACATGGCCAGGGTGCGTCCGGTGTGACGCAGCAGCGGCCCAAAATCGCCGTCGAGGGCGTAGGGCAGGGTTGAAACCTGGTTAGACCGCTCGGTAAAACTGGCGGCGTGCTGCCAAAAATAAAAAGCCAGCGGCGCAAAAACGATGGCCCACAGCAAAAACAACAGCAGCGCTCCCAGCCAATGCCATTTTGTCACCTGCCGGCGCAGCAGTTGATAGGCAAAAATCGCCCCAAGCAGCAACGGCACAAAGCGGCTGGACAGGTAGGTGTACATCGTTGCACCGGCGGCGAGACCACTCAAAGCGAGAAACGTTAAACATTGAACGTTGAACGTTGGGTTCAAGCCGCGCCAGAGAAAATACAGGGTTAGCAGCAACAGGGGGGGTAAAATGACGGCCCGCAGGGCCAGGCGGCTGGTGAAAATGGCCCAAAATGAGACAGCCAAACCGGCCATCGCCAGCAGGGCCACCCGCCGGTTGAATAATCGTTTGGTCAGAGGATAGACCAGGGCGACGGTCAGCAGACCGCAGATTACATTGACCAGACGCATCGGCGTCGGCCCGATACCAAAGGCGTAAAAGGCCAACGCTTCAAGGTAAATTATCAGCGGCTCGATACCTTTGTTGATCTCAAAAAAAATAAGGCGCTGCCCGTCGAGCACCTGCATGGCGGTGACGCCGTTATAGGCTTCGTCGTGGGACAGGCCGGGGGGGATGCGATCAATGGCGATAATGCGGAGGGCAAAGGCCAGCAGAAGAATGGCGAGGGGCAGGATTCGGCGGAAACTCATCAGGCTTCAATCTTTAACCGCCTATGGTTTGCTAAAAATCTGAGATGCCCACTCAGCTTCCGCTTCCGACAAAGGCGGCTCAGCCGACTGCTGGTAATTAATAATCAAATCATAGCCACCTTGATCGTACACCTCGTGCAAAATTTGATTCAGAGGTACCAGAGGTTCTTCCTCGCCGTAGCGAAGCGGGATAGGCAGGTCGGGGATGGGGTCGCGCAGGTCGAAGAGGTAGACATCGGCGTAGGGGCGGCGGCCGCTGCGGCTAACCAGCAAGCGGTAGTCGCTCTGGCGCGGCGCTTTCATCGGAAAAGGCTGTCCCCCCCGCAGCAGGTCAATTTCAACCAAATGGGTCAAGCTGCCCAATACTTTAAGCCGTTTTTCTTCGTATAATTTGCGACCTTCACGCGTGACCTTGTTGGTGGGTGACAAAATCTCGATAACCGTAATCACCTCCTGATCGGGCAGGGCGCGTATTTCCAGATAACGCTCTTTCACTTCCTCCGCCATCGGCAGCTCGACCACTACCGGCGCGGCCACAGGAACAGCGACAGCCGCCGGAGAAGCGAATCTACTTGGCGTCGAGGGGGAGGTGGCAATCAGAACATCAGGCATGCCCGTACTCTGCTGGTCTGGCGGCAGCACAGCCAGATAGGTGCGCTCTTCAATTCCAACGTGATAGTTGGGTCGCAGCAGAGGGGTTAAAAAGCGCCGAATATTAACGATTAAGTCGGTATGAACCTGCTCCCAAATTCCGCGCCGTTCTAAATATGGGTCCATTCCTGGGAACGGGGTTGGCATGGCTTAAACTCCTTTCCTTTCCGATTCACTGGGGGTAATTATAACACAGACCGTAAAGGGGGGAGAATTAGGGCCGCCAGGCCGGAGTTTGCTCGTCGCGGGTGGGGGTTTGGGTGAGGTTGACGACGGTCTGGCCGTCAAGCGTTGTGGAGAAAATTTCCCAATTGCCCTCACGGTTGGAGTAGAAAACCAACTGCTGCCCATCGGGCGACCAGAAGGGGCCGTGATCGTTGGCCTGAGAAAAATTACTGATGTTCTGGGCGGTGGTGCCGTTGGCATCCGCCACATAAACTTCCACATTGCCGTCGCGGTTGGTCTCAAAAGCCAGCCGTTTGCCATCGGGCGACCAGGCCGGGGAGAGATCGTTGGCCGGGTCGGTGGTCACCTGGCGCAAATCGGAGCCGGAAACGGTCATGGTGAAAATATCCCAATTGCCCGGCGCTTTGCTGCTAAAGGCCAGCCGTTTGCCATCGGGCGACCAGACCGGACCAAGATTACCTGTGCCGTTATCCGTAATTTGAACTGCACTATCAGGACAGGTTTCCGGGTCGTCCAGACAAGCCATATCTACCACAAAAATTTCCCAGTTGCCGGCGCGAATCGAAGAAAATGCCAGGCGTTTGCTGTCAGGCGACCATGACGGGGTCCAATCGTCCGCCGGGTGGCGGGTCACATTGATGGCGGTCGGGCCGCAGCCTTCGGGCAGGGTGACACAATCAGCCGCCACCACGTAGACTTCCCGGTTGCCATCCCGCGTCGAAACAAAAGCGATGTTCTGCCCATCGGGCGACCAAACCGGGGCGGTATCATCCTCACCTTCCGGGGAAAGGGCCGTTGCGCCGGTGCCATCGGCGTTCGCTACATAAATGCGCCAGCTTTGGTCCACATCGCGGGCCATGTAGGTGAGCGAAGGCAGGGTACGGGCCACCACCAGGGGGGCGTCGGCGTGGGGGTGGGCGTCGGTTCCGGGGTGGGGGTAGCCACCAGCACAGCGACACTCCCACGCGGCACGGCCCCAGCCGTATCCTGGCTGGAAGAAATCGCCGCAGCCACTTCATAGGAGCCGCCCGCTTCCGGGGCGGTCCATTGATAATTCGGACTGCTCAAATCCACCACTTTTTCATCAATCACCCCGCCATCCTGGTTTTGCACCCGCCAGACCACCGAGTATTGGCTTTCGACCGGCGGAATGACCAAATCCAGGAATTTGCGGATTACTGTCCAAATCTGGGCATCGTTCTTTTCGTTGAGCAGGTTTTGCACAGCCACCCCGCGCAGGTTGTACTGGGCCACAAATTGCAGCTTGCGGGCAATGCTGGCCGCGTTTTCCAGATAAACGGTGCGCTGGGTGTTATTGCTGTCGAGGTAGGCAAACCAATAGGTGCCGCTGGCGCTGTCAAACTGAATCCCGGTTGAGGCTTGCAGACCGGTCAGGGTAAAGTCCACCGGCTGGCCGGGGGCCACAATATTCTGCCCGCCGACAATCGTCACCGCGCCAATAGGGTCCAGGGCTTGCTGGTAGGTAATGTCGCGGGTGACGCCGTTAACCTGCTCGGTACTGAGGGTAGAGAGTAACAATTGAATTTTGTAGCGGTTGACCTGTCCCACCGCCCAGTTGAGCATGGCTTCCATTTGGCCGCCCTGGGTGTAGGCTTTGGGGTCGGGCGAGGTCGGCACTTTGACCACATCGGCCACCCGGCCTATGGCCTGCCAATCGTACGCGCCGGTATTCCAATCCTCCGCCGAAAGCTGCTGCGGCAGTTCGACCCGCACCGAGAGCTGCTTGTTATCGGGCAGGGCCGTATTCAACTGCTGCACAAACGAAGTAAATTCTTTCTGCAAATCGGGGTTGATCCCGCGATAGTCAATGTCAATGCCTTGATAGGCGTTGCGCTGCACCAGGTCAACAATGGCTTCCACATGACGCTGGCGCGCTTCGGCATCAATCAACAGATTATCAATCAGGTCGGAGCGAATCGAGCCGTCGCTGGTCCAGTTGCGGAGCGAGGGCACCACGGTGAATGAGGCATTTTGAATTTCGGGGGGCAGCGTGCCCAGATCGCCCATAATCTGGCCGTCGGCATCCAGGTAAAGCCCCTGCGGGTTAACTTCAACCAGGGTATCTTTGATGCCATCCGGCAGAGGTGTATTGGGCGCGTAATCGGTGGAAACGTTGGGGTTGATGGCATGGGTCTGCATCACCACCGCCGACTCCGGCAAAAAGTCCAGTTCCGATTCGATAATATCTTCGGTGGCAATCTTGCGGTTGGGCAGCCATTCCCAGACTTCGCCGGTCCAGGCGTACAGGTCAAGGGTGTTGTAAGGCTCTGATTCGTTGGGGATGGGGACGGTCAAAACGACCGCTTCGGGCGAGGTCCCTTTGACCTGAACACGGTAAAAGGGGCTTTTCATTACCAGGTTGGGCGGAATACTTTCGGCGGCGGTGAGCAGGCTGTTGCCGGCTGAACCTTCCAGAAAGAGACTGCGGGGAATTGCATCAAGCTTAACCCGGAAAGAACGGCTGACGCCTTCCGGCAAAAAAGTAATTTGCGTCCCATCGGGGTCCTGGATCGCCCCACCTTCCCGGCTGATGCCTTCGTAACCGATACTCAGCAGCCGGTCCGCCAGCGAAATCGGCGGCAATAATAAGGCGCTCAGAATGAGCAGCGGAATCAACACAAAATTGATGACCACCCCGCCCACTCGACTCTCTAAAACTGACTCAAAAGACTGAACGAGTGGATTTGACTTAGTGCTTGACGACATACGTAATTCGTCTTCTCCTTTCCTAAAAACCAACGGCCATTGCTATGGGCCAAAAACCAGGGTCGGTTGTTCCCAAAACCAACCCTATAGCCCGTTACTGTCGCTATAAGGATTTTTAGTATAATAAAAAAAGAAAAAAAGGGAAATAACGCAAGCGGGGAGTCGAAGACGAGCGTTGAGTAAAAGTGATGCGTGATGCGTGAAAAATCTTCACGTATCACGCATCACGCATCACGCATCAAACTGTATTGAGATGACCCAAAAAAATTCAGGTTTATGTTTTGACCACCAGCAGCCTATCCAGCCCGGCCAAATCCTTTTTGACTTCAACCGCCGCGCCGGGAAAGTGAGTTTGGGCCAGTTGAACCACCGCCGGCCCCTGAGTAGAGCCAATCTCAATCAGCAGAGCGCCGCCGGGTTTCAGCTTTTCTCTGGCCTGGGGTAATAACAAGCGAATCACATCCAGTCCATCCTCGCCCCCGTCGAGGGCCAGGCGCGGCTCGTAGCGGCTCACCTCCGGCATGGCCGTCGCCAATTCGGACCGGCTGACATACGGTGGATTGCTGACAATGAGATCCACCGGCTCAGGCAGAGGCTCCAACAAGTCCCCCTGCAAAAACGTAATTGGGTCGGCCATCTCGTTCCGTTCGGCATTGCGCCGGGCTAATAACAACGCTTCGGGCGAGGTATCCACCGCGAAGACGCAAGCATCCGGCAGATGTTTTGCCAAAGCTACCGCAATACAACCGCTGCCCGTACCGATGTCGGCCATAGAGATTGGAGATTGGAGATTGAAGATTCGCGAATCTCCAATCTCCAATCTCCAATCGAGGGCTATTTCCACCAGCAGTTCCGTCTCCGGACGGGGGATGAGGACGTGTGGGTTAACCTCAAAGTCGAGGCCAAAGAAGGCTTTGCAGCCCACAATATAGGCCACCGGCTCGCGCTGTTCCCGGCGGCGGAGCAGGGTTTCAAAGTTATTGACTTGATTTTCGTCCAGGGGGTCTGAAAAATGAAGATAGAGCCAGGTTCGCTCCCGGCCCAGACTATGGGCCAGCAGCACTTCGGCATCGAGCCGGGGGGTATCGCAGCCGGCAGCGGCGAGACGATGAATGGCTTTTTCCAGAACTGTTTTTACGTTTTCACGTTCAACGTTCAACGTTTAACGTCTCTCACGCCGTTGCCAGTTCTTGCAGCTTTTCTTCCTCGTCGGCTTTGGTCAGGGCTTCAATAAACTCCTCGATTTCGCCGTTGAGGATACTTTCCAGCCGGTAGCTGGTCAGGCCGATGCGGTGATCGGTGACACGGGTTTGGGGGAAGTTGTAGGTGCGAATTTTTTCGCTGCGGTCGCCGCTGCCTACCTGGGAGCGTCGGGCCGCGCTGTGTTCGGCCTGGATGCGCTGCTGCTCCATATCATACAGGCGGGCACGCAAAATATTGAAGGCTTTGACTTTGTTCTGCAACTGGCTCTTTTCGTCCTGGCAGCTTACCACCAGGCCGGTCGGCAGGTGGGTCAGCCGCACCGCCGAGTCGGTGGTGTTGACGCTCTGGCCGCCGGGGCCGGTGGAGCGGAAGATGTCAATCCGCACCTCGTTGGGGTCAATTTCCACTTCCACTTCGTCCACTTCCGGCAAAACCGCCACGGTAGCGGTGGAAGTGTGGATGCGCCCGCCGCTTTCGGTATCGGGCACGCGCTGCACCCGGTGGACGCCGCTCTCATATTTTAATTTGGAATAAGCGCCCCGCCCGATCACCTGAAAAATGATTTCCTTAAAGCCGCCGATGCCGGACTCGTTGCGGCTCAATACCGCCGTTTTCCAGCGTTGATTTTCGGCGTAGCGGCTATAAATGCGAAACAGATCGGCGGCAAAAAGGCCGGCCTCGTTGCCGCCGGCTCCGGCCCGAATTTCGACAATGACGTTTTTCTCGTCGTTGGAATCTTTGGGGAGGAGCATCAGCCGCAAATTTCTTTCCAGTTCAGCCTGCTCGTTTTCCAGGCCCTCCATCTCCTCCTTGACCATCGCCCGCATGTCCTCGTCCAAACCGTCGGACAGCATCGTTTTGGCCTCATCCAATTGGGTCAAAACAGCTTGATGGCGCCGGTAGGTTTCAACCAGTTTTTCGATACTGGCCTGCTCCTGACCATACTTCATCAGCAAATCGGGCTTATTGGTGACCTCGGGGGAGGCCATGAGTTCAAGTAATTCGGTGTAACGCGCCTCGACGGCGGCCAGTTTATCTAACATACTGCTCCAATACAAGCGGCGACCCGCCTGAAAACTCGCAGGCGGGCCGGATTTAATTACATTGATATATTATAACATGATTGGCAAAGCGTAGCGAGTCGCCAAAGGGCTTCACTATTACAAGAATTAATCGTCATGAAGCGGCGGTGATTTTTGCTCATGTTCCATTACAGCCCGCAGTGCTCTGTTAATCTGGGTGTGATAAGACTCCACCTGAGTCTGGACAGCACGTTGATTAAAGTAGTTAAACACATCGAGATCAAGGTTTATAACAATACGAACTTGATTCGGGTCAACTGTCACATCTTCAGGGTTAAGGTCATGACGGGTTAAAAAGCCGCCCCGCTTGAACTTATGGCGTCCGGGCTGCAGCACCTCATCGTCCGCTAATCCACGAGCCAGATCAGCTTGATATTCTTCCGGCGTCACATCTACTATAATCTCTTTAGTATGGCGTGTCAGATTGAGATTGGCTTTATTCAAATCCCACTCAAACTTTATATTCACCATATATTATAGTGTATCTCAGACGAAATCTCAAAGAGCACCTCTTTTTCAAAACTTGTGCCAATGCTCCGCGCGGGCACAGGCATTGGACGCTGCGCGTCCTGTCTTTGGCTCCAACGCAGAGCATTGGAGCCAGTTTGCAAGCCAGTTTAAACGGTTTTCCTCAACCGCTGCGCCCGGTGGGCCTCTTCCTTGCTTTCGGAGATGTGGGGGGCAATACCCCGTTTTTCCAGGGCGTCGCCCAGCTTGATGCGCAGGAAGGCGCTGGTAGTATAGCGGGAAACACCCAGGTAATACTTGTGTACAATCTCGCTGACCATCTGGGTGTACTCTTCGACCAGATCGGGCATGACACAGAAATGGTCGTAATTGACAATGGTGTAAACTTTGTGCCCCAGCGGAGCCAGGATTCTTTCGGCCACCTCTTTGATTTTCTGGACATCCTGGCTGCTTTTGACCGTATAGCCCTCAAAATTTACAAAAAAGAAATTTTTGGCCGGGTTGTAAATAAAACGATCCTCCAGGGCCACGGTCAACAAATCATCTTTCAGGCCCATGCGCTCCGGCCTGAAGATGCAGGTATCCATGCGCGGCAGCGGCGCTTTGATGATCGGGGTGAAGGCCATATTGGCCAGGATGTCCCGTTCCAGTTCGACGCCGGGGGCAATTTCAATCAGTTCCAGGCCGCGTTCGGACAGGGTAAACACACAGCGCTCGGTGATGTAAAGCACCGGCTGCTTATTTTTGATGGCATAGCGGCCGCTGAACGTGACCTGCTCAACCTGCTCGACAAATTTGCGGGATGCACCTTCGCGGATAATCCGCAGCCGGCCCGATTCAACCGCCACCTCCAGTCCGCCCGCCGTAAACGTCCCCAAAAAAGCAACCCTTTTAGCGTTCTGGCTGATATTGATAAAGCCGCCGGCCCCGGCCAGCCGCGAACCGAATTTGCTGACATTCAGGTTGCCTTCCCGGTCCACCTGAGCCATGCCCAGAAAGGCGATGTCCAGCCCGCCGCCATCGTAAAAATCAAACTGCGAGGGCTGGCTGATGATGGCATCGGTGTTGATCGCCGCGCCAAAGTTCAGCCCGCTGGCCGGCAGCCCGCCGATCACGCCGGGTTCGGCGGTGAGGGTAATATAATCGGTGATGTCCTCTTCGTTGGCGATGCTGGCGACCCCTTCGGGCATGCCAATCCCCAGGTTGACCACACTATTCAGCTTCAATTCAAACGCGGCCCGGCGCGAGATAATCTTGCGGTCGCTCATGCTCATGGGCGCAATGGACTGCACCGGCACCTTGATTTCGCCGCTGAAGGCCGGATTATAGGCTTCTTTAAAGGTCTGCCAGTGATTTTCGGGTTGAGCCACCACCACGCAGTCAACCAGAATATGGGGAATCTGAACCTGGCGGGGGTTTAACGTGCCCCGGTCGGCCAGGCGCTCAACCTGGACGATGACAAAGCCGTTGGCATTTTTTGCGGCCATCGCCAGCGCCAGCGAGTCGAGGATGAGCGCCTCTTTTTCCATGGTGATATTGCCGTCCATGTCCGCCGTCGTTCCCCGTAAAATAGCCACGTTGATTGGCAGCGTTTTGTAGGCCAGGTATTCCTGCCCGTCAAATGTGACCAACTCGACCCAATCTTCGGTGGTCAGGTTGTTGATTTTGCCGCCGCCATTGCGCGGGTCCACAAACGTGCCCAGGCCGACCCGCGTGATGGTACGCGGCTTGTGCGCGGCAATATCGCGGTACATGTGGGTGATGACACCCTGGGGCAGATTATAGGCTAGAATCTTGTTCTCGACGGCCAATTTTTGCAGTTTGGGGACCAGGCCCCAGTGGCCGCCAATCACCCGCCGGACCAGCCCGGCGTGAGCCAGATGATTTAAACCTTTGTCACCGCCATCCCCCTGACCGGCGGCAAAAAATAAGGTCAGGTTTTTGGGTTTGCCCTGGGTTAAAAATTTTTCTTCCAGCTTGATGGCGATCTCCTCGGCAAAACCAATGCCGACAAACCCAGCCGTGGCGACGGTATCGCCATCGCGGATAATCCGCACGGCTTCCTCGGCGGAGACGACCTTGCCTTTTTTGACCCACGACGGCGGCAGGTGAGAAATCAGCGGATGGTTGATGGGTTCAACAGATTCTTTCATTATGCTCCTACCTTATCTCTTTTACCCCTAAATCAAGCCTTATCAACTTTTTTGCCCCCTCACAGCCAGCCCATGATAGACGAGAAAAGGGTGAGGAGTCAAAAGAGAGAACATCTATCTGATCAAAACGGATTTTCTATCGCTCGGACCCGTGTTATAATTGTCTATTGAAAAATGAGAATTTGACTCTTACACGATTTAGTGTTAATATCTCTCTAATTTATTTAGCCACATTGGAATGAAAAATGATAAACTTAGAACGAGAAATACAGGCGGTGCTTGAGGGCAAACAACGATATGGATTACTTTGGGGAGACTGCCAGCAAGTATTAGATAATTTTCCGGCAGAGAGCATAGATTGTGTCATCACATCACCACCCTATTGGAAATTGCGCGATTACGAAATTGATGATGATCAGGTAGACATTTTAATTGGCAATGAAGACGACCCGAAAGAATATGTCAATAGACTTGTGGAAATGTTTGGCAAGGTCAAACGGGTGCTTAAGCCAACCGGGTCACTTTGGTTAAATATTGGCGACAAGTATTACAATAAAAATCTAATGGGTATGCCCTGGCGAGTGGCTTTAGGGCTACAAGACAATGGTTGGATTTTGCGAAACGATATTGTTTGGGACCAGATGAAAGGCACGCAGAGTGTTAAAGACCGTTTGCGTGACGTTTATGAGCACATCTTTCACTTTGTCAAGCAACCCAAATATTACTATGATCACGATAAAATTCGTATTAAGCCCGAAAAACAACCTACCACTAACGGCAACGGTATTATCTCGGCTACTGGGGTGAGTGGCAAAAAGTACCGAGAGCAAATTTCGAGCAGCACTCGTCTCAATGAACAGGAACGTCGGGCTGCCTTAAATGCCCTTGAAGACACCCTTTCGAAAATGCGCCGGGGAGAAATTGTTGATTTTCGTATGACCATTCGCGGCCAGCAGCGCACCTACCACAGCGATAGTAAACAAGTCAGTGGACGGGCGAAAGAGATAGAGGATAAAGGATTTTTCATTATGACCAGCCATGCCAAAGGCTACATCCCTTCTGATATATGGCGAATTGTCCCGGAAGATGTTTGGCGCAAAGATGCTCATTACGCCGTGTTTCCTATTGAATTGCTAAAGACCCCCCTTGAAGCCACCTGTCCTCCTAACGGCCTTGTTCTTGATCCCTTTATGGGTACAGGGAGTACTATTGCGGCAGCTATTCATTTTGGAAATCGCGGTTTAGGGATTGAGATTAGCCAGAAGTATATTCAAGTTGCCGAAGAACGTTTGAAGGAAAACTCAATCCAAATGAGTTTTTATTGAGCCAATTTTCTGGCCACATTAGCCATAAATTTATCAAGTGTAGGAAATGTGTCTTTGGCGGCTCCTGCCAATATTCGGCGAATCCCCTCGGTATTTGTGCTTACTTTTTCATCTAGTTCGAGCAGCCAAGAGTTGCTACCATCATCCCATTTCATTCTGAACGTATAAAAATGTATAGGGTCTGCCGCATTGGCTGGCCGTAATCCAGTGGTATCACAGGCACTGTGCAGGTAGGCCAGGGCTACATCTTGGATGACAAAGATGATTCTTTTATCCCACGACTCGATGATGACTCCTTTTTTATACACCTGCTGCATCATCGTTTTGAGAAACTCATTGGCCCAGTTTATGCCATATTTATAAGTATCGCTCTGAAATTTACCCGTTTGCTTGTGTTCTAAAAATGCCTGCCAGGGTGTTCCTGTTGTTCCGGCTGCCTGTAATTCGACGCACACAAAATCACTATTCACATCAATAATTCCCTCTTCTTTCACCTTAATTGCTACGTAATCAACACTTCCGGCCACTCCAAGAGATACTTCAGTCGCCCACATCACTTTTTCATCAGCCGCCAGCGGGCCAAAATAATCCTCCTCGATAGCCTTGAATAGCAAAGGAGTATCGAAACGATGCGGACAAATTATGACAGGTAGAAATTTACCTAAAAACTCTCCTCTATAACCCACCGAACAGATACCAATTTTTATATGTGGCTCACTTTTTCGTGGTTTTTTACAAGTACCCCCTAAAAATGGGCAATACTGCTTGGCTCGCGCTTGTTGAGCCGCTTCACTCTGCTCAGTGTAAGGATAGCCAAATAATTCAAGGGGGTATCTTTTGATAATTGGCTCAGGCATATTACGCTCCTTTCCGAATAGTGTTAAGATTTATCCGCCGCCGCCAGCGCCATCTGCTCAAACGCCGACACCTCCAGCGGTCCCAAATCTTCGCCGCTGCGGAGGCGCACCGCCACCTGTTGCGCCGCCTGCTCCTTGTCGCCGACGACCAGCATATAGGGGATTTTCTGCTTTTGGGCCAGGCGAATTTTATTACCCATACGCTCGCTGCTGGCATCTACTTCGACTCGCAGCCCGGCGGCCTTGAGGCGCTTGGCTACTTCGTCGCAGTAGGCCACGTGCCGGTCGGCAATGGGGATGAGGGTCGCCTGCACCGGCGACAGCCAGACCGGAAACGCCCCGGCGAAGTGCTCGATCAGGACCCCGAAGAAACGTTCCATCGAGCCGAGCAAGGCGCGGTGGACCATAAAAGGCCGGTGCGGCTGGCCGTCCTCGCCGATGTAGGTGATGTCGAAGCGTTCGGGCAGGTTGAAGTCGAACTGGATGGTGCTCAACTGCCACTCCCGCCCCAGCGCATCCTTGATCTTGAGGTCAATTTTAGGGCCGTAAAACGCCCCGCCGCCGGGGTCAATCTCGTAGGGCAGGTTGGCCCGTTTCAACGCGGCTTCCAGGGCAGCTTCGGCGGTGTGCCAGTCGGCCATCTCGCCGACGGCTTTGGTTTCGGGCCGGGTGCTGAGGTAGGCTTGAAAGTCGCTAAAGCCAAAGCTGCGCAAAATGTGCAGGCAGAAGTTCAGGGTAAAATCTATCTCATCCGGCATCTTTTCGGGCTGGACAAAGTGGTGAGCGTCGTCCTGGGTAAAGCCGCGTACCCGCAGCAGGCCGTGCAGCACCCCGCTGCGCTCATAACGATAGACCGTGCCCCACTCGGCAAAACGCAGGGGCAGGTCGCGGTAGCTGCGCAGCTTGTCCTGGTAAATCAGGATATGAAAGGGGCAGTTCATCGGCTTGAGATAATACTCCTGCCCGTCAATGTCGAGCGGCGCGTACATGTTTTCCTTGTAAAAACCCAGATGACCGCTGGTTTGCCAGAGCGTGCTTTTGCCGATGTGCGGCGAGTAAACCAGGTCATAGCCCTGGGCCAGGTGCTCTTTACGGCAGAACTCCTCGGCCAGGTGACGCATCAGGCCGCCATTGGGATGCCACAGAATCAGCCCCCCGCCGAGCATATCCGGCTCGGTACTGAACAGGCCCAGCTCTTTGCCAGCTTGCGATGATCGCGTTTTTCGGCCTCCTCCAGGCGGTGGAGGTAATCGGCCAGTTCCTCC
>JAAUSP010000177.1 GCA_012032575.1 Anaerolineales bacterium
GCCACCCCTACTTCGGCCTACAGCAGCCCCAATCTCCTCAGCCCCACCGCCAATGAAGTGGTGGATGCGCCCACCCTCTTGTTTAATTGGACCGCCACCAGCCTGCTGGCCCCGGATGAATTTTATGTGTTACAGCTTACCTGGGCCAACGGCCAGCGCACCGAAACCTGGCTCAAAAACAGTAGCTGGCGCATTACCAAAGAAGAGCGCCCGGCCAACGGGTTCATCACCTGGACGGTCGCCGTTATGCGCCAAACCGGCAGCGATGCCGAAGGCTCCCCCAGCGGTATCAACCTGGCCAACCCCGCCGAACCCCGCACCGTCGAGTGGCGGTAATCACCTCGCGGACGCCAAGAAAAAATAAAACTCCGCTAATCATTCCACTCGTCAGATTTGGTCCGCATCAGGAACCTTCTTTTAGGGGATAAAACAGGTTGGGGATTCGGTAACGTTGGGCACTGGTAAAAAAAATTCTTCAGCAGCGGCCATGACACCTTGTAAGATTCTTGTAATATTTTCCCGGTATCTTACAAACGTCCATATCGTCAAAGTGTAACTGCTCAACCCTGATGTCATTAGAGGCCGTAGACCGAGAAAGCCCTACCGTGCTGCATTGGCCTGAGAGATTTCTCCCTTCGGTCGAAATGACGTGCCTGAGTGGTTAGTAGGATAGGAGCAAAAACTCTTGATTGAATTTATTCCGTTGCGTGTGTCGTCATCGCTGCCAGAGTCGTTGAAGCCGCTGCCAGAGCAGACGTTTTTGCCCGATGCTTATCGCTTGCCCGACGGCGCAGTTAAAGGCCCGCTTTCACCCATCAGCCCTCGTGTGGTTTTTATCGAAGTCACCAACCGCTGCAACCTGCTGTGCGAAACCTGCCCTCGGACTTTTTTTGAGCGAGAGCCGTTGAAAAGCCTCAGCTATGCTGAATTTGTCCAGATTGCCGAACAGTTTCCCGAAATGCGCCGGGTGCTGCTGCACGGCATCGGCGAGCCGCTGCTCAACAAAGAGCTGCCCCAAATCATCGGCTATTTGAAAGGCCGTGAAGTTGAGGTAATTATCAATTCCAACGGCACTTTGTTGACACCTGCCTGGCAGGAGGCGTTGGTGAAAAGTGGGCTGGACCAGTATCGCTGTTCGATTGATGGGGCCAAACCTGAAACCTACGCCCGCATCCGGGGAGCGAATGCGCTGCCCAAACTGGTCGAAGGGTTGGGCGGACTGGTTAAAACCAGAGGCAGGCTACAGGCCGAAACCCCGCATATTTCCATCTGGTGCGTAGGAACCAAAGAAAACCTGGCCGAGCTGCCGGATTTGGTTCGGTTGGCCGCCCGGCTGGGCGTGCCGGAACTTTATTTGCAGCGCATGGTTTACTTTGCCCATGAGCCGGAGCAGCAGTTTGGCCTGGCTATTGACGACCGGGCCATTTTCGGCCCGGATCACGACTACCAGGAAGAGATCATCGCTGCCTGCGAAGCCCTTAGCGCCGAATTAGGGCTTGACTTTCGGGCTTCGGGCGCGCGTGCCCCCCGTCACAGCTTCGATGCGGCCCGGCCGGCTGATTTTGCTCCCTGGCAGGAATGTATGCGCCCCTGGACCACCGCCTATGTAACTGCCAACGGCAACTGCCTGCCCTGCTGCATCTCTCCGTTTGCCACCAGCAACTACAGCAGCCTGATCCTGGGCAATCTGTTCGAGCGGCCCTTTGCCGAAATTTGGAACGATCACTTTTACCGGCAGTTCCGCACCGATTTGTTGAGCCTGCACCCTCATCAAGCCTGTTCAAGCTGCGGGGTTTATTGGAGTCTGTAAAAAACTCGCTTCGTTTAAATTGAATTGTCGGAGAGGAGAAATTAATGACTGATTCTGTCACACCTGAGAACAAAATCGAGGAATCGCCTCATTCCTCGTCTTGAGGTACAATGCGGTTGCCGATTAGCAGGTACAATTTATGCAAGTAGATATGACCCTTGATGCCGGGGAGACCGGTTGTGGCGAGCTAATTTTGCTCATCTTTCAAACCATGAAAACGCTTTCTCCCGGCCAAACCCTTGAAGTGATGGCCTATGATCTGGCGGCTGAAACCGACATTCCGGCCTGGTGCCGGATGACGGGCAATCCACTTATGGCCCAAAATACGGAGACTCAGCCTAAACGTTTTCTTATTCAAAAGAGCAACTAAATCGTTTCCAGGAGATATTCGATGACCAAATTATTAATTAATCTGACGACGGCTAAAGACAATCCTGATAAAACAGTAGTGGCCTTTGTTGTGGCCAATGCCGGCGTGGCGGCCGGCCAGGAAGTAACGATTTTTCTAAGTGTTGAAAGCGTTCGCCTGGCCGTGATCGGTTACGCCGATGATATTTCCACCCCTGGTTTTAAACCCCTCAAAGAATTATTAGCCGATTTTAGCAATAACGGCGGCAAAATTTGGGTCTGCCCGCCCTGCTTCAACGCCCGTGACTTAGATAAGGAAAATATGATCCCCAACGCCACTTTCGCCGGTGGGGCTGCGGTTGTCGAACTGTTGGCCCAGGGTGCGGCCAGTTTGAGCTATTAAATATGCTTGGGCAACTTGAACCCCAGACGGTGAGTGCTCCGCCGGCGTTTCAATGGAAACTTTGGCTGTACACCAACTACGACTGTAATCTGCGCTGCTCGTACTGCGTGGCTAAATCCAGCCCCAATGCGCCGCGCCGGGCGCTTGGTCTGACCAATGTGCAGCAATTGGTGGATGAAGCCGTCGAGCTTGGCTTCAGCGATGTTTTCTTTACCGGCGGCGAACCGTTTATCCTGAATGACATTTACGACATGCTGGCCTATGCGTCGGCGCAGGTTAAAACCACCGTACTAACCAATGCAATGGTTTTGCGCGGCCCACGCCTGGATAAGTTACACGTCATCGCCAATGATAACCTGATAGTGCAGGTCAGTTTGGATGGCGGCCAGCCCGACCATCACGACGCTTACCGGGGTAAAGGTTCCTGGGCCAAAACCGTCGAAGGGATCAAGCTGCTGCAAGAGCGCGGTTTCCGCGTCCGCCTGAGCACGACCGAAACCCCGGCCAACTCGGCCCATCTGGAGCAGGTCTGCCAGTTTCACCGCAGCCTGGGTATTCCCGATGAGGATCATTTTGTTCGTCCCCTGGCCAAACGCGGCTACTCCAGAGAAGGGTTGGAACTGTGCCTAGCTAACCTGATGCCCGAAGTGACCGTCAACCTCGACGGGGTGTTCTGGCATCCGCTCTCCACCGATGCCGATATGCTGGTCAGCCGAAAACTGTTTCCGCTGGCTGCTTCGGTGGAGCGTATTCAACAGCAGCTTGAGGTGATGGCTCAAGGGGGTGTGCCCCTGATGACCTTCACCTGAGGGTAAGATTGTTCGCTTCCGGGTGAAGCGATACAAAGTAACAAAGTAGCAAGGTCGCAAGGTGTCAATTTGCTACTCTGTTACCTTGCTACCTGTTACAGTGAAATTCAATTCAAGGAGAGATTTCAATGATCCAAGCCTTTGTTTTTATCGAAGCTGAACCGGGCCGGGTGCAAGACCTGGTCAAAGAATTGGCCGGGATGGAACTGGCCAGTTCGGTCATCAAGCAGGTTTATGCCCTTACAGGGCGCTGGGACCTGATGGCCCTCATCGAAAGCCCCGATATCCCCTCCCTCGGCGACTGAGTAACCAATGGTATTGGCAACGCCGTGGGCGTTCGCCGCACTGAAACCAGCCTGATTGTTTGGTCCGAAGCTGCTGCCGCCTAAAACCCAGACCGGCGAACCCAACTGGTTTGTCTGAATTGCCGGAGCCAGAGAAAGTGGAGCTTTCCTGGAAATGGAGTCCAAAAGCTATGCTTTTGGACTCCGGCAAAACCATTTTCGAGGAGTAAGGGATGCCCCCTAAAGCCTGGAAAACCCAATCCTCGCGCCGGGTTTACGAGAACCCCTGGATGAAGCTGCGCGAGGACATTGCCGAAATGCCTAACGGCAAAACTACCATTTATGGCGTCATCGAATGCGCCGAGTGTGTGGGCATCTTGCCCTTTATTGACGACGATCATGTAGTCATGGTGCGCCAGTATCGTTATGTATTTGGCGAGGATCATCGCTGGGAAATGCCAACCGGCGGGGTTAAGCCGGGTGAAATATTGGAAGCGGCGGCCCGGCGCGAACTGCGTGAGGAAGTAGGTTATGACGCCGCCGAGCTACAGCACGTCAGCACCTACTTTACCAGCAAATCTATCATGCGTGAGATTGGGCATCTTTATCTGGGCCGGGGCTTAACCCAGGTCCAGGCCATTCCCGACGAGACCGAATTTCTGGAAGTCGCTATTTTTCCTTTTGACGAAGTACTGCGCATGGTTAATGACAGCGAAATCCGCGATAGTATGACGGTCATCACCGTTCTGCACGCCGCCCGGCTGCGGCAGAAATAGTCAGGATGAAGCAGGGTGTAACAATTTAACAAACACCGATACTATTCCAAAAGGGAAAATACCATCACCTTCATCTTTTTTAGCTTTCCCCAATTAAGGAGATTTTTATGACCACTTCTGCTCTGCTCCAATCCAGGGTTTCTACCTGGGAAGATACTTTCAGGAAAGTGGTGTTAGTTTTAGCCCGACTCGCCCTGGCCTATCTTTTCTTTGCCAGTCTGTTCTGGAAAATGCCGCCCACGTTTGGTTGCCCGCCCGATTATGCTTTTGCCACCGCTAATGCAGAGGGCAAGCTCGTCCGCAGCAAAGGCTTGTGTGACTGGATTGGCGTCGAGGCGGTTTGGTCGCAGCGACCGCGCCAATTCTTTGTCACCAATCTGGATAATCAGGGAGAGCCGGAAATTGCCCTGGATGTAAGCTGGCTGGCCCAAATGAATGGCACGTTCCTGGAGAATTTTGTCAAACCCAACATTCGCTGGTTTGGTTATGCCGTTTGGGGCATGGAGGCGTTTATCTTTATTAGCCTTTTTTTCGGGCTGTTCAGCCGGTTGGGTGGACTGGTTGCCCTGGCCCAGTCGGCCCAATTGCAGATCGGGTTGGCCGGGATTAGCAGCCCGTTTGAATGGGAATGGAGCTATCACCTGATGGTGGTAGTAGCCCTGCTGATGTTTGCCTTTGCTCCGGGCCGGTATTTTGGGCTTGATACCTGGCTGCGGCCACGCCTGCAAGCGACCGCAGCGGAAGGCAATCGCCTGGCGGGATTGCTGTTATGGCTGACTTGAAATAAGATGAAGGTGCGCCTTGCTCCACTTGGCCTGAATTTGGCGCTGCTGGTAATCTCCGCTCTCATCGCGTTAGGGGGAGCGGAGATGACTTTGCGTTGGCTGGGCTACCAGCCCTGGCAGGTCAAAGAGGTCAAAATCACGGTTGAGCCGGGCGGTAAATTTTTTGCCAAACATCCCTCGCTTGGCTATACCCATCTAACGGGCGAGTTTAAGGTCACGTTGCCAGACGGTTATACTTTTAAGGCAACGCATCGGGCTGATACTCTGCGGATAACTCATCCGCTCGATACATACCCGGTTGAGTCGTCCAAAGATGAAATCTGGATTTTCGGCTGTTCCTTTACCCACGGTTGGACTTTGAACGACGATGAAACCTATCCCTGGTTGTTGCAGCAGCAACTGCCGCAGTACGAGGTGGTCAATTTTGGGGTCAGCGGCTATGGCACACTGCAATCATTGCTCCAATTTCAAGAAGCTCTGGAAAAACGGCCCAAACCCAGGCTGGTCGTTATTGCTTATGCCTCTTTTCACGATCAGCGCAACACCCTGCTGCGCCTGCGCAGCAAACAGATTGTACCCTGGAATAAACTCGGCCCTATTGTCCAGCCGTATGCTACGCTGGATAACAGCGGCGATTTGAATTACGATATGGCCGAAATGACCTATCGTGAGTTCCCTCTGATGCGGGTCTCAGCCTTGATGAACTTCATCGAAACAACCTATGATTACAAAGTTGAAGACGCTTTTTACAATAGCCATGCCGTAACCCAGGCCATTATCAAAGCCTTTCAGCGCCAGGCCCAGGAGCATGGCATCAAAGTCGTGGTGGTAGGGCTGTTATCGGATCGTTTGACGGCTGACACTCTGGCTTTCAGCGAGCGTGAAGGCATCCCAGCCGCCGATATTTCGGTTGATCTGTCCATCCGCGCCCATCGAAACTGGCCGCACGACCCCCATCCCAGCGCGGCAGCCAACCAACTGTACGCCCAAAAGCTGGCCGCATTTTTGAAGGGTGAAATTTTAAAGTAGCCATCATAACAGGATAAGCGATTGCTGGCTGAATCCAAAACCCAGGCCCACCAGGGTCTATCTAAAATCCTTGTCCTTGGTATGTTGTTATTGCTGCCATACCTGGCTGCCTGGTATCTGGGCGACCTGCGGGAACATACACTTGGTTTTGAAATCATCTTTTTTGGGGCCTTCGGGTTGTATACCGGGGTTGTGGCGCTGGCTTTACGCCGGAAAACGTGGTCAAAGCGGGAATGGATCGTGGCTTTTGCCCTGGCGGCCATCATACAGGGATGCCTGATTTTTACGCCGCCCACCCTGTCTGACGATATGTACCGCTACATCTGGGATGGCCGAGTCCAGGCCCAAAGTCTCAGCCCCTATCGTTATCCGCCCAAAGCGCCGGAGTTGGCTGACCTGCGGGACGAAGCTATCTGGCGGCATATCAACCGCAAAGCTTCGGTCACGGTCTATCCGCCCGCGGCGGAAATGACTTTTGCGCTTTTGTGGCGTTTCTGGCCGGATAACGTGCGTTGGTTCCAAATGATAACTGGGGCCAGCGGCCTGCTGGCGGGGGGATTGCTGATTGGGTTGCTGCAAGCGCTGAAGCGTGCGCCGGCGCGGGTTTTGATTTATTTGTGGTCGCCCCTGCTGGCCTTTGAAACAGCCCACGCCGCCCACGTAGATGGGTTAATCCTGCCCTTACTAATCGGGGCCTGGTGGGCGCGGGTCAAGGAGCGAGACAGCCTGGTAGGGATTCTGCTGGGGCTGGCGACGGCCATGAAGTTTTATCCGGCCCTGTTGTTGCCGGCCCTGTGGCGACCTCACCACCCCGGGGGCGCTGGCGGCTGCCGTTGGCTTTTACTGTTACCGTTCTTGTTACCTATCTTCCTTATCTGCTCAAATATGGTAGTGAGGTAATCGGTTTTTTGCCCAAGTATTTAAAGGAGCAGTTCAATATTGGTCCGCTGCCCAATCTGCTGCTCTCATTCTTCCAGCAAGCCGGTTTTGAGGCCAAACAGAGTGTGGGATTTCTATTATTAGCAATTCTGGCCCTGTTGGCGCTGGCGATGGTTTTAAGGCCGGCCCAGGATGGTGAAACGGCCCTGCGCCGGTGCATTTGGTTGATTGGTGCTTATACTTTGTTATCCTATAATTTATTTTCCTGGTATCTGCTGTGGTTGCTGCCATTGGTGGCGCTTTTTGTGCAGCCAGGGCGCTGGCTCGGCCTGAGGGGAGATGCCTGGACCGGCTGGTGGTTGTTTAGCGGCTTGATCGCCCTATCCTATACCTTTTTTATTGATTGGAAACCCATCCTCCTGGCTCAATGGGTACAGTTTTGGCCACTTTACCTGTTTTTGGGGCTGGACCTGGTACGGCGGATGAAGCTGGGGAACACGGCCTATGATGAGCAGTGGGTTGTGAACAGTAATCAGTAAAGCAGTTGTCAGTCAAATCGGTCCCGACTATTTTCGAGGCAAAAAATGCGCTCAGATTTAAAGAGTTTCAACCGCATATTTCCCTGGCAGGGCTATCCGGCCCGGCTGGAAATACAAAATCTCACCGCCCTGATGCTGCTGGTCAATCTGGCCGGGGTAAGCCTGTTTATCTATAGCTGGTTTTTTGTGCGGCCTTATAACCTGCTGGTGTGGTACGAGCAGCCCAAACTCACCCTGCGTCCCTTTGTTCAGGATGACCCCTCAGCAACGTGGTGGTTGGTTTGGGCCTTTTTAATTCAAGGGGGGCTGTATTGGCTGGGCTGGCGGTTAGCGCTCCAGCTTCGCGGTCGGGCGGCGTGGCTCATTGTTTTAGGCGGGACGTTGGCTTTTAGCAGTGCGCTGCTGTTTCTCTACCCCCTCGATGCCGCTGACATTTTTGATAACATTATGCACGGCCGCATTCTGGGTATTTATCAGGCTAATCCTTTCCGTGAGGTAGCTAAACAGTTTGCGGCGGACCCCTTTTACCCGTATGTGGCCTGGCGGCGAACCCCCTCGGCTTACGGGCCAATTTGGGAGATACTGGCCGGCGGAGTTGCCCGGCTGACCGGCGATGGCATTGTAGCCAATGTCCTGGCTTTCAAACTACTGAACGGCCTCTTTTTGGCGCTCAGTATCGGCCTGGTCGCGCTGATCCTGCGCCGGGTGGCCCCGGAACGGGCGTTGGCCGGGGTGGTGCTGCTGGCCTGGAACCCGGTGGTGCTGTATGAATCCATCGGCAACGGGCACAACGATATTGTGATGGCGGTGTGGCTGCTGGCTGCTGCCTGGGCCATGCTCAACCGCCGTTACACTCTGGCTGTCCTGGCCCTGCTGGTGGGCGCGTTGATAAAGTTTATCCCCCTGTTATTGCTTCCGCTGGCCCTGGTGATTGCCCTGCGCCATTTGCCCAACCTATCCGCCCGACTGCGCTTTCTGGGGATCACTTCGCTGACGGCCATTGCATTGATAGTGGCAGCCTATAGCCCTTTCTGGTACGGCCTGGCAGGATTGGGGTTGGACCGTCGGGCCGAGCTTTTCACGGCTTCGCTGCCGGCAGTTATACGGGCCTGGCTCTATTTGACCTGGGGCGTAAAAGATATTGGCTGGATTATTGGTCTGGTTGCCGCCGGGCTGACCGGGCTGTTTGTGTTATGGCAAAGCCGGCGCGCCTGGGCTAACCCTTCCTGGCTCAGCTTCGCCGAGGCCGGTTTTAATATCCTGATCTTTTATTTGCTGGTAACTTGTTTGTGGTTTCAGCAGTGGTATGCCATCTGGCCGCTGGTGATCGCCGCGTTGCTTCCGCCGGGACATGCGCCGCGCCTGGCCGTCCTGTTTGGTTTTGCGGCTATGTCTAAACATTTAATTTTTGGCCCGCTGTTATTTTGGGTGCGCCCCCGGCCACCCCGGGCGGAGTTGGAATTGATCTTTGGCCCGGCTGTCCTGCTGTTACCCTGGCTCTATGCCCTGTTGGTCTTGTGGCTAACTCGACCCACAAAATCTAACCATGATCCTGTAGAATTTTCATGAACAATTCTTCTAAAGCTCACCATTCACCATTCACCAGCGCTCTGCTGGTGGTCGCCAAACGTCCGGCCCCCGGACAGACCAAAACACGCCTCTCTCCGCCACTTTCGCCCGACCAGGCTGCGGCGCTTTATGAATGTTTCTTAAGGATACCCTCGATTTGATGCGCCACGTCCCCCAGGTCCAGCCGGTTATTGCCTACTTGCCCACCTCAGAAAAGACCTACTTTACCGAATTGGCCCCTGATTTTGAACTTCTTTTGCAGGATGGGCCCGATTTAGGCGTCCGCCTGGACAACGCCCTAACCCACTATTTGCGGCTTGGTTATAAACATGCAGTAATTATGGACAGCGACAGCCCCACCCTGCCCATCACCTGCCTGATCGCCGCCTTTGAAGCCCTGAAAGAGGCTGATGTTGTTCTGGGGCCATGCGACGACGGCGGCTACTATCTGATTGGGCTGAACCATCCGGCGCCGCGACTGCTGCGCGAAGTCCAGATGAGCACTCCCCGCGTTGTCAGCGATACCCTGGCCCTGGCCAAAGCAGAAGGGCTGCATGTCAAACTGCTGCCAACCTGGTATGACATAGATGATGCCGCCACACTGGCTCGGCTGGTTGCCGAATTGAGCCAGTCCCCAATTACCATTGCCCCTCATACCCGCGCCTTTTTGCGGCCAATCGGGAAATTCTAACGATGATCGAAACAGGCCGGTAAACTGATGGATCGTGTAACCGTCATTATCCCGGCGTTGAACGAAGCCGGCAACATTCAACGCCTGGTAAAGGAAGTCCTGACCGTTGCGCCGGTACAGGTAATTGTCGTGGACAATGGTTCAACCGATGCAACAGCGCAAGAAGCGCGCACAGCAGGAGCACAGGTTGTGGCCGAACCGCGTCGGGGTTATGGGTATGCCTGTGCCGCCGGCGCAGCGGCCGCCCAAGAAGCCGACATCCTGGTTTTTCTGGATGGGGATTATAGCTTTCTGCCGGGCGAACTGCCACGGGTTCTGGCCCCGATTCTGGCCGGCCAGGCTGACCTGGTGCTTGGCTCGCGCTACCGGGGCCATATTGCACCAGGAGCGATGCCGCCCCATCAGCGTTTTGGCAACTGGCTGGTAGCACGGCTGATGAATTGGCTATACGGGCTATCCATCACCGACCTGGGACCGTACCGGGCTATCCATCGCTCGCTGCTGGCCCAACTCAACATGCAGGAAATGACCTTTGGCTGGCCCACAGAAATGATGACTAAAGCCGCTCGCCGGGGGGCACGGCTGGTCGAAGTGCCGGTTAGCTTTCACCCGCGCCGCGCCGGGCGCTCCAAAGTAAGCGGCACGGTACGGGGCACAATTTTAGCCACCTGGTTTATTTTGGGCGTTACCCTACGCTATGCCTGGAGTCAACCCAGGCGTCGAAATCACTCACTCTGAGCATTCTCAACCAGCACGCTACCGTCTGGCAAAGAACACCTCCGCACCTGTCTAACCTTCGATACCCCAGCAAATTGAGCAAAAAATGAGTACTTTTTGGTCTGGAAAAACGTGCCATTCCGGGCTAAACTTGAGCTGTTGAACCTTACCAATTAAATTAGCCCAAAGCGGAGCATCTCCCCATGTTATCCTATAGCGCAGTCCAAAACTTTGTGTTACACTTTCAGACACAGTTTAAACAAATTGTCCCACAATCCTCTATGGTTTGGAAAACGATTACTTACCGCTGGCAGTGGCAGCTCAAAAGCTCACCGGAAGCGCTGTGGCCCTATGTGGCCGATACGCAGCGCTTTAACCAGGCCGCCCATCTGCCCTCGACTGCTTATGTTGAAACGCCCCTGGATACCGGCGGCAGCCGCCTGACGGCCCGCACCGGCCGCTTTGGCCTGACCGTCGAGTACGAAGATCATCCCTTTGAATGGGTCAGAGAACAGGAATTTAGAAACGTCCGCGCCTTCAGCCACGGCCCTCTGGCCGAAACCCGCGCTCACCTGCGGCTTGAACCCAACGAGCGTGGCACCCTGGTCAAATATTATGTAGATGTGACCCCTTCCAATCTTATCGGCTTTATCGGTATCCCCTACCAATTTGGCTGGGAAATGCAGCGTAATTTTGAGCATGTTTTCCGCACCATTGATGCTTTTCTCCAGCAGCAAACCAGCCAGCCTTTTCCTTTTAAGATAATCCCCCTGAATGACGCCGCTCAGGCCCGGCTGCGGGAATTTACCCAACAATTGGCCGGTCAGGGCCACGAACTCCGCTGGGTGCAGCATCTGGCCGATTTGATTGTCAATGAAGCTGATGTCAACCTGGCACGCATCCGGCCCTATGTGCTGGCCGACACCTGGCAAGCGCCTCGCCGGGCTATTCTGGAGATGTGTCTCTCCGCGGCCAAATTGGGGTTATTGAATCTGCGCTGGGATATGCTCTGTCCCCTGTGCCGAGGAGTCAAAAGCCCGGCCAGTTCGCTCGATCAGGTCAGCAAAGGCATTCACTGCGCCACCTGCAACATTGATTTTGAAGCCGACTTCACCCAGCACGTCGAACTGACCTTTTCTCCCCACCCCCAAATTCGCGAAGTGTATGACAGCACCTACTGCGTCGGCGGGCCGATGGTGACGCCGCACATTTTGATCCACCAGATTATCGAGCCGGGCGAAACGCGCCGCTTGCAGGTCAAACTGGAACCGGGTTGCTATCGCCTGCGTACCCAGCGGCCCGGCGTCGAAACCCTGGTCGAATGGCAAACTCCAAGTGTGGCCCTGTCCGTCCAAACCGATGGGCAGATAATCGAGGCCGGCTGCGAGTCAATCCCAGTTGGAAAGGGTGAAGCCAATCCCAAAATCACTCTGACCTTGATCAATACTGCCGACCACGCCCAGCGTATCTATCTGGAACAGGCCGCCTGGTACAGCGATGCCGCCACCGCCGCGCAGGTGACAGCGCTCCAGCATTTCCGCGATCTGTTCAGCGATGAAGTGCTCCGGCCCGGCGAAGAGATTGGGGTGCAGAGTGTGACGATTCTCTTTTCTGATTTGGTTGGCTCAACGGCGATGTATAATCGCTGGGGAGATGCGGCTTCTTATGCCCTGGTGCGGGAGCAGTTTGCCTTTTTGCAGCGGATTATTCGGGATTACGACGGGGCGATTGTCAAAACCATCGGCGATGCGATTATGGCCGTTTTTGCCGACCCGGCCAAAGGCGTCGGCGCGGCCCTGGCGCACCGCCAGCACGCTGTCCTGCGCCGTCGGCAGGGTCATCACCTCCACCGTCTCCTCGCCCGCCGCCTCGCACCGGGCCGCATCCTCCCGCGCGTAGATCTCCTCGATGGCGCCCAGCGTCACGGCCACGGTCATGCCGCACAGGTCCTCGCGGCCGCCGATGCCGGCGGGATTGCCGGTGGCCACCACGATCTCGTTGCCCACCAGCATGTAGGGGACGAAATCCACCTGCTGCGCGCGCTCGTCGTTGATGTACATGGCGCTGTTGATGAAATCGATGCGGCCGCCCTGGAGTGCCGGGATCAGGCCGTTGAAGTCCATGTTCAGCGGATTGACCTCCAGCCCCATGGCCTCTGCCAGCGCGGCGCCCATCTCGACATCGAAGCCGGTGAGCTCGCCGTCCAGGGTGAAC
>JAAUSP010000178.1 GCA_012032575.1 Anaerolineales bacterium
ATCGGCGGACTGCTCATTTTGACCCGCCCGGAAGGGTTGGGTCTGGTTGGGTTGATTGGGTTGGATATGGCCTATAAAAGCTGGGCATGTGCAAAGGAATCGGAAGGAACTAAGGGAACTAATGGAAAAAGCAAATTTCCCTCAATTCCCCTCAGTTCCCCCCAGTTCCTTCAGTTCTCTCAGTTCCGTTTTCTCTGGCTGGTTGTGGGCGTTATTTTGCTGCTGATTCCTTATGTGGCCTTCCATTTATGGAATACAGGGCTGCTCTTTCCGAACACTTTTACGCCAAACAAGCCGAGTATCGGGTTATTTTGGAAACAGTGCCGCTGTGGTGGCGGTTGTTTGGCAATTTCAGCCAGCCGGTTGAAACGGTCCAGGGAGTTTTTCAGGTTGTTTTTATTGGGGCGCAATTGTTGTTACTGCCCGGTCTGGCCTTTGCGGCCTGGCTGACCTTCAAAGAGCGCCGGGCGGATTTGCTCTTGATCTGGCTGTGGTGGATTGGCTTTTTGTTGCTGTACGGTTTCCGGCTGCCGGTCACGTATCAGCACGGCCGCTATCAAATCCCGGCCATTGCCTGGATAATCTTGTTGGGTGTTTGGGGCACAGCGCGGCTGCTCCAAAAAGTCCCCCGCCAAAATATGGCCGGGCGCGCCCTGAGCCGGGCCTGGGTGTTATCTCTGGGGCTGCTGGTGCTGGCCTTTACCTTCATTGGGGCGCAGGCCTATGGCCGCGATGTGCGCTTTATCGAAAGCGAGATGGTTGCCACGGCCCGCTGGCTGGCTGAGCAAACCCCGCCCCAGGCCCTCATCGCCGCACACGATATTGGGGCGATTGGCTACTTCGCCGAGCGCCCGCTGATTGACCTGGCCGGCCTGATTACCCCGGAAATCATTCCGATCATTCGTGATGAAACCGCGTTGCTCCAGTTTGTCACGACCCGCCAGGCCAAATATCTGGTTACATTTCCCTCCTGGTATCCCGATTTGATCCAAAGTCCGCAGCTCATCCGCCTGTACACCACCCAGTCGCCCTGGTCGCCCCAGGCCGGCGGTGATAATATGACCGTTTATGAAATTAAGGCGATTCGTTAACCGGAAACAGTCAGGTAGGTTCAAATTTAAATTAACCAAAACGTGTTGCGTGTTCCGTGTTCCGTCTGCTTACTTCACGCAACACGAATGGGTAATAGAAGACCGGCCATTGTTTACTAACGCTTTGCCACTTCCTTAAAATTTTACTGGACATGTATGGATTGGTTATGGTATACTATAGAACGGATGGGGGTTAAGCTAGTTCAATGAACCACGACACCGCCGAAATGGAACAATTTTGGGCTAAAATCAGCGCCGCTTTGCAGGATACCGAGCATCATCTGCACCAGTTGGCTCAGGCGACGCTTTTAAAGTATGAACAATCGCTGCACGAGCCGGAAGATGGACATGCTGGGGCCAAGAGTGATGAGGCCGTGCGGCTGCGGCAAGTAGGGCAGCAGCTCGCCCGATTATCAGAACAGAGTGGGGCGTTGCATACTTACCTGCAAAATGGCCTTGATGCGCCCCCGGTAGATGACTCGCACTGGCCGCGCATTAGAATCCTGCAAAGCCAGGAAGAGGAACGGGCCCAATTGGCCCATGATTTGGAAAACAGTGTGGGCCAGTTGCTGGCCAATGGCGTGTTTGAACTGGCCTCTTGCCGAACCCTGCTAGCCAGCGACAAAGCGGCGGTAGATGTCGGTCTGGCCGCCCTGCAAGCTGAATTGGAAACAGGGCTGGCCGATATCCGCCAGTTGATTGTTGATTTGGAGCCGGCCACCATTCTGGGCAGCTTTGGGCTGGGCGCCGGCATCCGGCGTTATCTGGAGCAGTTTGAAACCAGAACCGGCCTTAAAACCCAACTGCGGGTTAATACCAATATAGGCCGCCTGCCCAGCATTATCGAAATCACGATTTTTCGAGTCATTCAGGAAGCCTTGAGCAATGTTGAGCGCCATGCCAGCGCGACTCAAATTGAAGTGGTCATCGAAGAGAAGGATGGCGCGCTTCATTTTAGTGTGATTGATAATGGCGTCGGGCTGAATATCGAGCGGGTCGGCAAATCGAGGAAAAATCTGGGCCTGGCCCGCATGGTAGATTACGCTGAGTTATTGAACGGCAAATTCAGGATATTGAGCGACTCAGAACGGGGAACTCAGGTAATTCTGTCGGTCCCCTATCCTGATTTATAAAACGGCATCCAGGTAGCAGAGTAGCAAGTAGCAGAACAATAAACCTGCTACCTTGTTACTTGCTACCTTGCAACTTGACACCTGCACTCTAGGAGATAAATCATGGCTAAAACAAGTATTATGCTGGTTGACGACCATCCTCTTTTTCGGCAGGGACTGCGCCGGGTTCTGGAAGCCGAGGATGATTTGGAAGTCATCATGGAAGTGGCCGACGGTGAAGAAGGGCTGCGCCTGGCCAAACAACTTCTGCCGCATGTGGTGATTATGGACATCAATCTGCCCCACATGAATGGCTTGCAGGCCACCCGCGAGCTAAAACAAGCTGCGCCCGAAGTCGCGGTGATTATGCTTACGGCCTACCATGATGATGAACAGATATTCCATGCCGTTCGAGCCGGGGCCGCTGCTTATTTCCCCAAAGATATTACCCCGCGCCGCCTGGTCGAAGCGATTCGGCAGGTGAGCAAGGGCAACTACGTGGTAGATGATGAGGTTTTGAACAAGCCCGAAGTCGCAACCTGGCTGCTGCAACAGTTCGATAAGGTGGCCTACGTTGACGGCATGCCCAACGAAATGTTTGCCCCCCTCTCCCCACGCGAAATGGAAATTTTGCAGCATATCGCCCGCGGCCAGAGTAATAAAGAGGTGGCTTACGCCCTCGGCATCAGCCGCCAGACCGTCAAAAACCACATGACCAGCATCTTGCGCAAATTAGCCGTTAACGACCGCACCCAGGCCGCGCTTTACGCAGTTCGGCGCGGCTGGATCCGCTTGCACGATGAAGAAGAGAAGTAGGATAGATATCAGTAGTCAATAGTCAGACAATCTTTTCTGACGACTGATTACTGACTACTCCTTTCAGGAGGGATGGACACGCATGACCTTACAACGTTTGCAAAGTTTGGGGGGGAACAAACCGCCCGCGGTAGAGCCGGCGGCGGCTCCGCCTACGCCGATGCAGGTGGTTGAGCAGACCAGCAATGAATATGACCAGATTCAAAAAGAGTTGAAAGAAATTGATATTCTGGTTAAACAAAGCTCCGCCGAGGTTGAAAAGCTGGCCCAGCGTAATGCCCAACTGACCAACAAAGTGCGGACCATGGAAAGCAACATTGATACCATTCCGCGCCAGGATATCAAGGAAATCTACAACGCTGCCCAGGAAGCCCAGATGCGGCTGTTTATGATGCGCGGCCAGGTTGAGCAGTTGCAGAGCCGGCAGGAAAACCTTAAACGCTATGCCGAAAGCCTCCGCCGTATTCTGGATGTCTCCGGCTCGTTGATGGTAGCCGGCGACAGTGGCGGCTCCAGAGAAGTTGACAACGGCGATAACGGCCAGGTGAGCGGCATTGTAAAAATCATCAATGCCCAGGAAACGGAACGCCAGCGCCTGGCCAACCAATTGCACGACGGCCCGGCCCAATCGCTGACCAACCTGATTCTGCAAGCCGAAATTTGCGAGCGCCTGTTTGATACCGACCCAGTTAAGGCCCGCACCGAACTGAGCGAGCTGAAACAGGCTGTCACCAACACCTTTCAAAAGGTGCGTGAATTTATTTTTGATTTGCGGCCCATGATGCTGGATGATTTGGGCCTCAATCCTACCCTGAAGAAAAGTATTGATGACTTTGAGCAAAAAGCGGCATTGCCTGCAACCTGACCATCAGCGGCCGCGACCAGCGCCTGCCGCCGCACACCGAGGTTACCATTTTCCGGGTGATCCAAAACCTGCTCAAAAATGTGCGCGATCACGCCAATGCCACCCACGCCCAGATTTCGCTCAGTATTGCCGAGGATCGCGCCGTGGTGGTGATTGAAGATGACGGCAGCGGCTTTGATGTGGCCGAAGCCCTGACCGCCGCCCGCCAGCGCAAAACCATCGGGCTGAGTTCGATGCAGGAGCAGGTTGAAATGCTGGGTGGCGAAATTGAATTTGACAGCGCCCTGGGCAAAGGGACCAAAATCCAGTTTTGGGTTCCTTCTGCCTGAAGCCCCTTACTTTGACCTTTGAAGAGTGCGGATGACAGCCCGCACTCTTTTTTGTCGGTTTAGAACTTATCCGAAAACTAGCCGGTCGGGCTCCCACGCCCGACCAACGGCGGCGTGGGAGCCGCCGCTGCCAGGTTTGCGGATAGGTTCTTAGTCTTATAGTCACATTGACATGCCTTTTCCGGCCCACTTTATAATAGGCATAACCTTAAATTTTAACCCCTGATTCATTACCCCGTATCCTTTTTTTAACTATGCGGGGACTCTACTACAGACAAACATTACTAGATTAGACGTGGTTATCCGTCTGAGGAGTTTGCCCGTGTTACGTAAGCAAGAAAAAGCTCAAGGCCTGGTCGAGTTTGCTTTAATTTTGCCAGTCCTCTTATTATTACTGTTGGGTATCATTGAAGGAGCGCGGGTTATCTGGTCCTATATCACCGTCCAGACCGCGGTTAGAGAGGCCGCCCGGTATGCTATTTCCGGCAAACCCTATGCATCCGATAACTATAGTACCGCCTGCCTCACCCCCCAAGGGGATACCAACGCTACCGCTCCCTGGATTTGTGATCCTTACAGCCGCACTGTCGCCATTGAAAATGTGGCTATGAACCGGATTACTACCTCGCTCAATGTTGGTAACGCTTGCAATTCCGTGCTTTACAATCAATGCGAGGGACTACCGAACGCTTATGCGGTGCGAGTCGTTGGGCAGTACACCGAAGATCTTACTCCCACTGATATTCTTACCGGGGTCGGCCACTCCGGCAATCAGGGTTTGATGGTCAGGATCGAGGCCTATTATAACGTCCAGATGCTCGACCCTATTTTTGATACCATCATGGGTGGCAACGTCATCCCGGTACGGGCCGCCATCGAAATGCAAAACGAGGGGATTGATAGTGTCTTGGGCAGCATTCCCCCGCCGGCTATTGGCAATACTACCGGCATTACCGGCTCTACCGGCTCAGGGCAGGGGCCGAACGGTGAAAGAATCTACGCTCAGAACTACCGCGTAGCCCAGTTATCCAACCTGGGCGTTGTTTGGAAAACCATTTTAACCTGGCCGGCCCCTATGATATTCACCTCAGCGACGGGACAAACGATCATACTTTAACCTGCACGCCGGCATCAGCCACGCCGCCCTCGGTCAATACCAACCCGGCCACCAATAATGGCGATTTTAGCTGCTTTATTTCCGGGAATATTGTGCCCGGTTTTTATACCCTCTTTTCTACCCTGGCCGGTTTTCAAAACCCCCTGGCTACAGACCTGAACCAGCAAGTGGAAATATACCTTGATGATGTGCCCAAGATTCTGGTAGATAACGGCGCCGGGGGTAATATTGTCGCCACGAACTCCACTGTAGAGATACAATTACATTCGCACCAGGTTACCAACCAACCTTATACGGTTACAGTTGTTTACGGTGCAACTGAGCAGACACTGTTCCCGAATGTTACCCTTTCCGGCAGCCCGCATCGAATTGACTGGACTGTGCCGGCCAGCCTGCTCAACCCCACCAACCCCTGCCCTACCGGGGGAGGCACTCCCTGTCTCGTTCGCTCTTATGATAAAAACGGCCAGCTTTACGCCTCGGGTGAGTTTTACTTGAACCAGCCGGAAATCGTTATTGCCGGCGGGCTGCGAATTTTTGCCCAGAATGAAACCATGATCATTACCCTCAGAGGCCACTCGCCGGGGGTGTCGTATGATATCAAAATCAGCGATGGCGGCAGCAATCAGCTCTGGCTGGGCCGCACCAATGCCGCCGATGCGGTCGGCCAGGTGACCAGTCCGATCCGCTGGACCGTCCCGGTTGATTGGCCGGGTGGCAACTATATCCTTTCGTCTCATCCGGCCAGCGGCAATATCCCGCGTAACCCGGCTTCGATGACCAGCGGCAACCAGGTGGCGAGTTTGGACATCCAGATTGATACTCCGGCCGGTCCCTACCTGACCATTGAAGGAGGCTACACCTGGCCGGCCGGTTCGGTTATTAATATTCAGGCCAACAAGCATCCGCAGGTGGATAACCCGTATTATTTCAACTTTGGGGCCTGGCGGGTGCCGATTCCAACCGGCAGCCCGGTCAATACCTTTAACGCCGACAGCAACCAGTCCTTTGTGGCGGTCTACAATATTCCTGTCACGGCCACAAACGTAGTGGCTACCTTTTCGGTTGAGTCACATCGCAACGTCAATAATAACCTGGTGGCGCAGCGGGATGTGACGGTGCTGCCCGTGCCGGTTCTGCTGGTGCTGGAAGGCACGCCGGTTTCACCCGACAGCATTATCACGGTGCAAATTCTGAATCATCCGCCAGACTCAACCTTTAATATCTTTTACCTGGATCAGCCCTTGGGCGCTATTCTAACCGACGCCAACGGCCAGGGCCAATTAAAGTATGATTTGAAGAATTTGCCGGTCAACGTGGCCCCTGGTTTGCCAACCTCATTTGGCACGCCCTACCCGGTTACTTCCCGGTCTATCATCAACGGTTCGACCATCGCTACCTACCAGTTGACTCTGCGGGCGTCTGACCTGCGGGTGACCAGTATTCAGGTTCCGCCGAATCCGACCCTGAACAGTTCGGCCCGGATCACCTTTACCATCCAGAATACCTCGCCGGTCACTATCACCCGCTACTTTGATAACGACCTGTACTATAACCCCAAGCCGCAGACGCCGCTGTACAGTCTGGCCCAGGTTAACAACTTCCCCGGCGACTACAAATACTGGCGCAATCAGCTTGGGCCGGGGGCCAGCTTTACCCTGACCCAAACATTCTTTATTGGTTCCTATGGGCCGCACCTGTTTTACAGTTACGCCGACACCTCAAACCTGATCTTTAACGAACTGAGCGAATTCAATAACGTTTTGAGCAACACGTTGATGCTTACTTGTACCACGGCCACCTACATTACCGATACCTTTAATTCAGGGGTGGTTGACTGGGCGCAGGAGCCTTACGGCAACGGCGACAACAACGGGACCGCCCCCCAGATATCGAGTCAGCGGCTGCGCATCCGCAGCGACGGCTCCAGCACCCTGCGCAGCAATGATAATGCCCTGCAAAGCGGTCCCACCCCGGCCGGCGGGTACACCTTTGTTCACAAAACCACGCCCATTACCAGCAGCAGCGGCCTCGATGTGCGGGTAACGGTGGTGGCTGCGCCCAATAATACCAACGGGGCCAAAGCCGGCCTGGAACTGCGCAATACGCTCAGCCCCACCAGCCCCAAATTGGAGTTTGGCTTAACCCGGTCGGGTAATAATAGCTACCGGGTTCAGGTGGTTTATCGTGACAGCGCCGTGCCAGAGCCGCTGGCAGTATACCAGAGCGCTGCTTTGAATCTCGGCACCAACCCCATCTGGCTGCGGATTGAACGCTATGGCGGCACCAATACCTTCCTGTTCTACTATGTCCAATCGGCCAACACGCCTGCTTCGTGGGGTAATCCAGTCCATATCGCCACCATTAACCTGGCTGACCAGCTAGAATATGGCCTGTTTGTGAACAACAACACCAACGGCAGCCATCAAAATGCCGATTTTGACAATTTTGTGGTCTTTAACCCGGGAAGCTGCCCGCCGGCCAACGGCCAGCCTATTGACAACAATCTCCCGCCCGGCCAGGCCACCTGCACCGACCCGCTGCAAGAGAAAGGCTTTGAAACTGTGCCCCCGATCAGATGGCTGGGCATTGGCAGCAACGGCACATTTTTGTCCACCAGCAGCTATGCCGGCAACCAGTCGCTTCTGGCCGATACCAACCGCAGCGGGCCGAATAATCCCACCTTCTATCAGCGGTTCACTATGCCTACGGACCTGGTCTCGACGACCACGACCGTTAATTTGGAACTGTACCGCAATGTCGAGCAGGAAGTTGACGGGCCTGACTCCACCGACCAGTTTTATGCCGTGCTGGCCACCAGTTCCAATATCGGCTCCGCGGTAACCAATCCGCTGCTGGTATCGAGCGGCGAGCTGGGCGCAGTGGGTTATGATCCCAGCAAATGGCAAAAGCTCCAGGCTAACTTCCAGCCCATCAGCGGGGTGAGCCTGGCCGATTACGCCGGGCAGAATTTGTTCCTTATTTTTTACAATACCAGCAACCAGGCTTCCGGCTGCCCGCCGAATAACTGCCATAACACGTCGTTTTATTTTGATGATATTGTCCTGTCGCCCTGTACCATCCAGCCGCTGCCGACGGTGATCAACACCCGGATCAAGGGTGAGGTGGTTTTGCACCCCTCAGCCGGCAGCGCTCAAAAGATTAGTGGGGTTAAAGTGTGGGCCTATGCCGAGGGCGGTGAACTGCAAGAGACGACCACCATCCAGAACGGCGAATTCAATTTCTACAATCTGCCGGCGACGACCAGCGGCATCAAATATATTCTTTACTCCGAGCATCACATTGTGTCGTCGCTGGACCCCAGTCAGATTGAAACCTTGTCTACCCTGAGTTCGGTTATTTTGTCTAACACCAATAACAACACCAACCCGGTTATTACCAAGCTCGACCTGTATTAATGGAGTTTATTCAATGAAAAAAAACCGCTGGTTAAAAATCACCTTTTCAGGGCTGTTGGCTGTGGGCATTCTGGCGGGCCTCCTCCTGCCTGTGTTGGCCCTGATCGAAGGGGAGGACGTGACCATCTCCTCGCTGGGCGGCGGCTCGCCGGATATCGAGGTGAGCAGTAACGGCCAGTTTGTGGCCGTGGCTTATTTCAAACAGGAAAATGGAGATGGCGCTGTTTATGTCAAATCTGCGACTGCCGCCGATGGCTGGCTGACCTCCAGTTTGGTAGGTTTTGGCAGCAACCCCCAGTTAATCTTTAAAGCCAACAGCACTGATACCGTCTACGTGGTCTGGGCCAGAAGCGATGGGGCTGCTATCCAATCGGCGGAGTGTATCCTGGCCGCCCTGACCGCGCCTGCCTGTACCCCTGGTTCCGTAGATGTTCGGACAGCCGCCACCGGCTCACTGGAAAATCCCGATATTGCCGTGTCAAGCAATGGCTTTATCCATGTTGCCTGGGTTAACGACGGCGTGATCGAAACGGCGCGTTCCACCTCGGCCAACAGCCTGGGCGGCTGGTCCAGCGCAGCGACGATATCGGGAGGCGGGAACGATCAGAAACCGGCTCTTGCCTGGGCCAGCGGCGACAGCGGCCGGCTGCATCTGGTCTTTCTGCGCGGGGCCACGCCCACATCGGTCGAATATCGCCGCACCGCCGACTCAAGCCACAACTGGACCAGTACCCAAAATTTCGCGTTGGGTGCCAAGGTTCTTGGTGGGGGTGTTCACGATAGCCTCAACAACCCCACCATTGCCGCTTCCGGCAGCAACGTTTTTGTGGCCTTTGATGCCCACCGGACCAGCAGCAACAGTTTAGCCTGATTCAGGCCAGTTCTACTAACAGTGGCGCTTCCTGGACAGACCCCACTTATGCCACCTCCGGTCAGCCCGCTACCAACAACGATGCTAATGAAGCCAAAGCCTCCTCAGCAGTGGGGGTTCCGGCCCAGGAAACGGGCCTGCGGCCCAGCCTGACGATCAGCGGCACCAGCGCCGCCCTGACCTGGCAAGAAATTCCGGGCCAGTGTAGCTTGTTCGCCCCTTCGACCATCCATTTTGCCAACCCCCCGACCGGGGCGAGTGTGAGTGATCTGTTGAGCAATGACGGCGACGATGACTTTATGATTGACCCGGACCTGGCCGTATCCGGCAGCACCCGCCATTTTGTTTTTATGAGGGATATTGACGCCGGCTGCCCCGGCGAGCTGGCAGCCGATTATGTGATTACCTATCGCGGTCCCTTCACCACCACCACCAACGATGGTGGCGAGAATGATAACGGCATCTATCTGCCCAATATTCGGAAATAGAATTTGTTCTTTTTTATGCCAATTTCAAAAGGTTAATCTTGTTGACCAAACAGACAACGCCATCGAGAAACCCTGTTCGTAAGCGGCCCACCCCGGTCAGGCGTGGGGGCTGGAATGTGCTGCAAAAGCTTCATCGCCGCGATTTGATCCTGTTAACCGGGGCCATGGCCCTGGCTTGTGTCAGTGTTTTAACCGTTATATTTTTGGTGCTGCGCTACCAATCGGCCTCACCGGCCACACCGCAGGCAGCGGTGGTGACGCAGCCGGGGCCGCTGCCCACCCATACCGTTACTTTTGCCCAGGTGACCGGTTTAAGCCAGTATACCCTGGTGAGCGCCGCCGCCCAAAGTTGGGCCGGCGATGCCCAGTTGATCTCGGCCAATGCCACCTGGCCCAAGGTCATCGGCCGGGAACAGGTGGGCGAACCGACCACCTGGACTTACCGCTTTTACTCGCCGGCCAAAGAACGGCTGTTTTTGACCCTGGTTTCGCCGGAGGGCGAGCTGGAGACCATTGAGCACGTGGCCCCGGTCACCTTGCCGCCCACCCCGATTGAGACAGACAGTTGGCTGATTGACAGCCCGGCGGCCCTGGCCATCTGGCTGGATAACGGCGGAGCCAAAGTGCTGGGCAGCAACCCCGGCCTGGAAATGGTTATCCAACTGCGCCGGGTTCCCAACAACCCTAACCCGGTCTGGCTGGTGGCCGGCTTGAATAATCAAACCGAGCAGATTCATACCGTCTCGATTGATGCGAATCAGGGTCTCGTGACGATGATCCAACCTGGAAGTTAAGCCTGCACCTCAGCGGCATTTGAGTGGTTATACGGAGGACTTATGCTAAGGAAATTTTTATTACAGCTAAAGGCCCGGCATTTACAGGCCCTGCAAGAGCAAAAAGGGCAAAGTATTATTATCTTCACCTTTGCCTTTATCGGGTTGATTGCCATGCTGGGCCTGGCCCTGGATTTGGGGCTGGTTTACATTGAAAAGGTCAAGGTCAACCGCACCGCCGACGCCGCCGCCCTGGCCGCCGTGGTCGAACTGCCCTACGAGCAGGATACCATCAACCGGGCCATCGAGTTTATTCAACTCAACGGCTATGATGTTGGCGTGACCACCGATATTGTCGTCCGCGGCTGTGTCGTTTCCAGCACCACCTATGTTGACAGCCAGGGGGTGAGTCACGTTTACAATGTGCCTGGGGGGAACGCCCAGAACGTGGGTGAACCTAACCTGATTAACCCGATAACCCGCACCACCCTGGTGACTGGCGCAGCCTATATTTCGGCCACCCAGCGCCCGCCGCGGGCCACCTTTGTAATTGATACGGGCGGCTACCAGGCCCACAATAATGATACCGACGACGATGAAGAGTGTGCCAGCAGCAACCTCGGCACCGCCACCAAGATTCGCGTGGCCGGCCGCTCCAATGTGGCCATGAATTTTATGCAGTTCTTTGGCTTTCGCGATGTGCCGGTCGAAGACGCCGCCACCGCCGAAAACCTGACCAGTCTGGACGTGGTCGTCGTCTTCGACATCTCCGGCTCGATGGAAGACCAGACCATCTGCCACGACTGCTGGAAGCGCACCAGTTACAATCCTGACTGGCCCAATAACGGCTACTTTAACCCAATCCCGTATGACAGGCGCTTTGCAGAGAATGCCCCGGGCGGTCTTGGCGCGTTAACGGGCGCTCAAGGGATTCCCCAATCGGCTTTGTGTACTACCTATCCACCGCAGCCTTTTATTACCGGTACCCTGAAGTACCTGGTGGTTGAGGCCGAGCTTTACTCGCGCAATGTGGGCGATTGGGGTTTGGATGTGCGTGTACCGGGCAACGGCTTCTGGACGATCCAGCGCGGTACGCGGGGCAGCAACGGTTTATCCCCCGAATCGAGCGACCAGAAAAACCAGGCCGGCTCTCCGACCGAACAGTCCTCCAACGTCTGCCGCCCTAACGTTCAGGGCGGTCAGATTGACTGTACCGTAGGGAATACGAACGTCGGCGTCGGCGATGATGTCTGCTCTTCCGCCGATGGCGGAATAGCTGTGGATTGCAGCGCCTTCATCGCCGCCCGGCCCCTTTTGACCTACGGGCAGGTTCCGGGTAATATTCCCAACCTGGCCGGGGCGGCCTACAACGCCGACTGTTTCAGCGGCAGCGGCTTCAGCGGGGCCTGCTGGTCGGGTAATCCCTTTAACCTTAACCCCGACCTGGTGCAGGGTCCCAGCAATGTGCCCTATGTCGAGTATGATTTTACCCCCACCTGGAGCGGCAATACTTATGTCTGGATCAGGGCCATTGGCGGCGGCGACGAAGCCTACACCTGGGCCGGCTCCAGCCCGGATCAGATTGCGCCCGACCGGAACGCCGGCGGCACCGGCAACAATATTACCCCCTGGCGCAAGGTCATCTACTGGCAGGTGGATAGTGGAACCATCTTCCAGCGCAAGGATAATCTGAATGACGATTACTCCAATTCGCCCACCGAGGACGATGCTTCCAACAATTCTTACCATTTTCAACGGTATGATGAGTGGCTGGCTAACCGGGCCAAGAGCGGTATGTGGCGCTGGATTTTACTGGGCCATACCCCCACTGTGTCGGGCACGCAATCTACCCTGAAGTTGTACCAGGGCAGCGCCGGTTATATGGTGGATAAGATCGTCTTCACCAACGACACCCGTGGC
>JAAUSP010000179.1 GCA_012032575.1 Anaerolineales bacterium
TGAGAGTAGCGTAATTATTGGCGATGTGAGCGGGGGTATTCACGGTTCGGTAATTGCAGGGCGTGATGTTTTGATTGAACCCGGCAAGATTGTTACCAAAGGCTATGATTCGCGTGTCGTTCGAGAGTTGATCTTAACAACTTTCAATGATGAGGAACTAACAGCTTTCTGTTTTGATCATTTTGTGCAGGTATTCTATAAATTTACTGAGGGAATGACTTTTGCAGCGAAGGTGCAGTTATTAATTGAGTATTGCGATAGTAATGATTTACTCGACCAATTGTTGGCGCTAATTGAAGAATTTAATCCAACCACTTACGCTCGATTTGCTCCTTCATTGCAAATTTCTGTGCCGCGACAAGAAGATACAAAGCAATCAGAAACCTGGGATGATTACATCAATAGAAAGCTGGTGAAGCAAAATTATGTGTATCTTGATGACTTGGATTTGATTCCAGAATCAAAAAGGCGAGACGCGCTTAAGATTTTTGAAGCTAAAACTACTTATGACCTTATTTACAATGCCGATAAATCCTGTTTAATGTACCGTTATTGGCCCAAACTCAAGGCTTTAGACGGCGCTTGGGATACTTTGCGAGATTATATAAATAGTGATATTGACACCTTTGTCTCTCAATGGACAATATTTGCTCAGATGCTTGAAGACGCTTTGGGGGTAGGACCGATTTCCAATCCTCCACCTGCTTCAAGATACCACCGAATTGTTGGTTACAAAATTAATGTTGGCAGCGCCTTTGAAGGTCTAAATTTACCTGGCAAGTTGTTGCTTTGCGCGGCCCAATATTCACAACCAACCCTGGCTGAAATCGAGGGTGTGTACCACCTGGTTAGAAATCAATATCACGCCAGTATTGCCTTGTTGGTTCTTTTCTCAGATAGCGACCATGTCCAACAAATCCAATTAAAACTGGATAGAAACTTTAAACGCTCTCAGGCGTGCGATATTATCGTTTTGGCTTATGCCGAAATTAGTTCCTGGCTCAAGACGGACAGCCCTTTAGATGAGGTCAGAAGAACGGTGCTGAAACAGGTGAACCTTAAAGCGGTTTCTCCGTTTGTGATCAACGGTCCAACGCCTGAAAATATGTTTTTTGGTCGGGAAAATGAACTGCGACGGATCAGAGATCACCTGCCGCATCAATCTTTTGCCATTACCGGCGGACGGCGAATTGGCAAAACCTCCATTGCTCAAAGGTTACACACCGATTATCTCCCGGCAGCGAATTTTTATGCGCTGTATCAAGACATTTCTTTTATCTCCAACCCGGAACAGTTTCTTGCCATCAGGTTGGATAATTGGCAGCCTACCCGCCCGGCCCAGGCCCCGGCTACGATTGGAGATTTATTAGCGGCTGGTCCGCTAGACCGGCCTGTGGCTCTGCTATTAGATGAAACTGATAAATTGGTCCCCTTTGACCGCAAACTGGACTGGCCTATCTTCAATCAATTAAGGGCAGCCGCTAACACCGGCTATTTGCGGGTCATTCTAATCGGCGGACATCAACTGCGAGAGAGCATGCAGGATAGCCAAAGCCCTCTGTTTAATTTTACCAATAATATTTTGATCGGCCGTCTCAACTTTGAGAATGTTGAAAAGTTAGTCACTCAGCCTTTGGAGAGGTTGGAGATTATTTATGACCCGCGGATTGTGCGACGCATCTACGAATTTACGTCAGGCCATCCTAATATTGTGCAACGCCTGTGTCAGCGATTGATTGAAATATTGGATATCAGGAATGACCGTAAATTAGGGTTAGAAGATGTTGAAGAAGTAGTTAACGCTCCCGGTTTTCAGCGGGATGATTTTTTAAATACTTATCTCAGTCAGGCTACCGTTTTGGAACATATTCTGACGATAATGCTGGCTAAAGCGGGTCAAATATCTAATTTGGCGGCTATTCGCCAGGTGTTACGGCAAGAATTGGGCCTTGAACCCTCCGCTCGTGAACTTAGCCCTGCCCTGCGCCGTTTGGTTGACCTGCGTTCTATCCTGAACCATACCTCTCAAGGCTATACTTTTGCTGTGCCGGCTATTCCGCTGGTCATTAACCAATCGGGAGCCAGCGCTATTGCCGATTTACTGGAACAGTATGTCGAAGATTACCGGACACACGGCGATAAAACCTTAGAAGAAATTGATGCGATGGAGTGGGCTTAAATGAGCAATCACCCCTTTCAAGTCGGTGGACCGCTTTCACCCAAACTATCTGTTTATGTTGAGCGTAAAGCCGACGAACAAGCTTATGAATATGTGCGCCGAATGGACTATTTGAAGCTGATTGAGACCCGCCAGCAGGGCAAGACCAGCCTCATTTATCGGCTCATTGATCGTTTCAAAAATGATAATTATGTATTTGCTTATTTTTCAATGGAGATTCTGGCCTCAAAACAGATTGATGAAATAAGCTGGTACACCTACCTGGTTGACAGAATCCTTCTTCAGCTAAAAGCCATCCCCGATGTGGAAAAATTGCTCACTCCTAAAAATGGTCGGGAGTGGTTTAGATTTTTAAGTGACTTGGCTGAGCTTGCCTGTCAAGCCAACCGTAAAGTTATCATTGTTTTAGATGAAATTGGGGGAGCGTCATCGGATTGGGCTACTAATTTTTTCTCAGCCATGCGTAGCGCTCATATTCATCGCCCCATTCAGCCTGCTTTTGAGTATCTCTCTTTTATTTTAGCCGGAGCCTATAATGACCGGGCGCTTATAGGAGATGAGAATATCTCCCCCTTCAATGTGGCCCAACAAGTGCATCTGGAAGATTTTGATGTAGGGCAGACCCGGCTACTCACGCTGTATCTAACCGATTCGTCTGAGGTGCAAACCCTGCTGGCTGAACATATCCATTATTGGACTGACGGACAACCTTACTTGACTCACTGGCTCTGTCGGGAATTGGTAGGGCAAGAGTTAACAGCCGTTACTGTAGACTTGCTAATTGATAAATTATGCCGTGAGGACAACAATCATTTGCCCCACGTTTTTGCTTTCAGCCGTAATAGAGAGCTAAAGCAGTATGTTAAACAGATTAGGGATGGAGTAAGCTTTAAATTCATTCCAGGGAATCTGCGGAAACAGATGAAATTAGCTCTGATGGGTATTATCAAGGGAAATGCGCAAGGCCAGTGTCAAATTCGGAACCGATTGTATGAGCAGATGTTAGTTCATATTTTTGTAGATGATGATGACGAAAAACCTTCCGGTGACTCACCTCTCGATACGGTAAAAAAGCTGATCATAGAACATCGCAACCGTTTACACCAACTCCAAATGCAGCAAGCGGCTGGAGGTATGTTCGTTGATCCAAAAATCCCCCTTGAAATCGCAAAAATTGAAGAAGAGATTGATGAATTGGAACGACAACGGAAGGATTTAGAAGGTATTTAAGTTGTCGTCGAGGCTATCAGTCAAACAAGGTGGCAACTAAGACCGAAAAACCGGGCAGCACATCATCACCCGGCAGATGGTCGGTCTCGGTGAATTCGCGCATATCGGTCAGGGCGCGGTGGGCAAAAATGGAGCGGGTTTCGGGGTCGGCAATCCAGACCAGGCGCACGCCGATAGCAAAATACTCGCGCAGTTTTTGGGTGATTTCGCTCCAACTGTTACTGGGGGATAAAACTTCAACGATTAAATCGGGGGCAACTTCTAAAAAACCGGGGGATTTTTGCTGCGAAAATCGTTCATTGGAGATAAACAACACGTCGGTGCCGCGGATGGTATCGGGGTTGCGCTGGGTGTAAATACCGACTTCGCCGCTCTGAACCCGGCCTAGGTTGTGGGTGCGCACAAAAGCGTGGAGTACAGCCGCAAAATTGGTTTCAACTTCTCCGTGGGTATAACTTGTGGGACTCATGGGAACAATTCTCCCTTCAACCAGTTCGCAGGGTCCAGGGTTACTCATTTTCTCCAATTCCGCGCCGGTGATAAGCCGGGTTTCCGTTGTAGTCAACTCGACAGTGGCCATGGTTAACCTCCAATTACGTATGGCATTATACTCTTGAAAGGGCACGAAGGCAATGTCTGTTTTTGGCGGCCTCAACACCGAGGCTTACGACCGAACTTATACCGACCGCGAACTGTTCCGGCGGATTGCCGGGTATTTCGGGCGCTACCGCCGCCGGCTGGTGATTATTACCGTGTTTGTCGGCATTGTTTCGCTGGCGGGGGCGGCTCAACCGTTGATTATTTCCAGAGGCGTGGAAGCGCTGGAAAGCCAGCCGTCCACCTGGTTGATCTGGGGACTGGTCGGCTTTTTAACCCTGTCGGGCGTGGGGATTTGGCTGTCCAACTGGATGTGGCGGCGCTTGATGGCCCGGCTCATCGGCGATGTGGTGGCGCAACTGCGCCGCGACGCTTTTAGCGCGGCTATCCATCACGATCTGGCCTTCTTCGACGAGTTCGAATCGGGCCGAACCATCAGCCGCATCACTTCTGACACCCAGGAATTTGCCCAGGTGGTCCAATTGGTCAGCGATCTGGTGACGCAGGTATTGTTGGTGCTGGTGCTGCTGGTCGTTTTGATCGGCATTTCCTGGCAGTTGACCCTGATTCTGCTGGCGCTGACCCCGTTCATCGGCTTGCTGACGGTGGGGTTTCGGCGGGCGGCGCGGTTTGTCACCCGCAAGGGCTTCCGGGTGCTGGCCGAGGTCAACGCGGCTATTCAGGAGACTGTGACCGGCATCGGCATTGCCAAAAATTTCCGGCAGGAAGAGGCGATTTACCGCTCGTTCAGCCAGGTCAACCAGCAGTCATATCAGGTTAACCTGCGACGCGGCTTTGTGCTATCCAACGTCTTTCCGGTCTTGAGCGTGATGTCCAGTTTTGGCACGGCGGCGCTGCTTTATTGGGGCGGGGTTTCGGCGGGGACGGGCCTGGTGACGATTGGGGCCTGGTATCTGTTCATGCAGAGCGTAGACCGCTTCTGGTTCCCGGTCATCAATCTGTCCTCCTTTTGGAGCCAGTTCCAGTCCGGCCTGTCGGCCTCGGAGCGCATTTTTGCTCTGATTGACGCCCAGCCGGTGGTGCGCCAGACCGACAGCCGGCCGGTTCACCCTTTGCGCGGCGAAATTGTGTTCGAGCGGGTCAAATTTCGTTACAGCAAACAGGAACAAGTGCTGGACGATTTCTCGCTGCGGATCGAGCCGGGCGAGAGCGTAGCTTTGGTGGGCCATACCGGGGCGGGCAAAAGCAGCCTGGTCAAGCTGATCACCCGATTTTATGAGTTTCAGGGGGGCCAGATTTGCGTGGACGGGCAGGACATCCGCACCTTTGATTTGACCAGCTACCGCCGCCAGTTGGGGCTGGTTTCGCAGTCACCGTTTCTGTTTTCCGGCACGGTGGCCGACAACATTCGCTACGCCCGGCCCGAATTGAGTGACGCCGACATCGAAGCGGTGGCCCGGCGGATTGGACATGGCGAGTGGCTGGAAACGCTGCCGGACGGACTGCGCACCGATGTCGGTGAGCGAGGGGCGCGCCTCTCGATGGGCCAGCGGCAGTTGGTCGCCCTGACGCGGGTGTTGGCCCAACAGCCGGCGGTTTTTATTCTGGATGAAGCCACCGCCAGCGTGGACCCCTTCACCGAGTTTCAAATCCAGGAAGCGATGGATTTGATCCTCAAATCCACCACCTCGATCCTGATTGCCCACCGGCTGTCTACCGTGCGCTCGGTAAACCGGATTTTGGTGCTGCAAAAGGGCCGCATCATCGAGCAGGGCAGCCACCTGGAATTATTACGGCAGGGCGGCCATTATGCCGAGCTTTATAATGCCTATTTCCGGCACCAAAGCCCGGACTATAAGCCGGCTGTTGAGTCCTGAGAAACTTGATCCCAGTTGACCCGCTGGTAAATTTGCTCCAGCGGTAGTTTGACTTCGATGGATTTCAAACTGAGGAATTCATCCAGCCGGGTGAAAACCTGTAATTCCCACTGTTTGTCACTGACCCGCCGAAAATACTCCACCTGTATAGGTAAAAAAGTTTCGTTTTTCAATCCACAATCGCACGTCGGTGGTAAAAACTTCGCACGCTTTGGCGGCAAAAGCCTGGTTGAGCAGCGCCGACAGATTCCTCACCATCCGGCTGTGGTTGAGGGAAGCGCCGGCCATCGCCACGATTTTCCCATGAAAATACTCGCTTTTGTATTCGGCTTTTTCTTCAAGCACCAGGTATTCTACCGGGGTGTAAGAATGGCTTTGTTGGGCGAACATAGACGCCTCCGGTTTATTTTCCTATTCTTATTTTCAATTTTATTTGATAAGAGCAGATGAATCAATACGGGCAGCGGGTTGGACAAACCACCCCCGGAATGGCATAATGGTTTTACGGCTGAATTGAGGTTGATTGGAGAGGACTGAATGTTAGAAGCTACGTTGACCCCCACCCAAGATTGGCCTGCGCCAGGCCAGTGGACTTATGACGATTATCTCCGCCTGCCCGACGATGGGCAGCGGTATGAAATTATCGAAGGAGTGCTGTACGTGGCCAACGCACCGAGTTCTATTCATCAGTTCACGGTTGGTGAAATTTTTGCCGCAGTCCGCGATTTTGTTAAAAAGCATAACTTGGGACAGGTGGTGGTCGCTCCTTTCGAGGTTCACTTAAGTGAAACCACCCGCCCGGTACAACCCGATGTCTTTTTTGTTAAAGCCGAGCGCTGGCCTGCCGGGGAAATTCAATTCTTCGCGGGGCCGCCTGATCTCATTGTCGAAGTGTTGTCGCCCGGCAGCATCCGCCTGGATCGCTACGTTAAATTTCAGGCTTATGAACAGGCCGGCGTGCCCGAATATTGGATTGCCAACCCTCATCTGCGCGTGGTCGAGGTTTACACCCTTTCCGGCGGCGAATATGCGCTCCTGGGAGAATTTTCCGGGGATGAGATCATCAAATCGGTGGTACTTGAGGGTTTGCCGATTATCAATCATACATTGTTTGTCCCATGAAACACCTCGCCCTCTTCTTTTTGGCAGCTCTCCTGCTGGTCGCCTGTACTCAGCCGGCCCCTGCTACCCCTCCGGTAGACGTTCCGGCGGCAGAGGCTCCGGCTCAACCGACGCTGTTGACCGATAAACTGGGCACAGCGGAAGATTTGATCCCGACGCAGTCAGAAATCAAGGTCGCCAAAGCGTGGCTGGGCCAGGACAATTTTATTGGTATGGTTACCTGTACCATGAATACGGAATATCACGCCACCGTAGCGAATTCGGCCAAAGCCAGGGCCGATGCGTTGGGGTTAAAGACGGCTGTTTTTGACTCAGAGGTTCAGGCCGAAAAGCAGGTTGCGGCGATTAAAAACTTTGTGGACAAAGGGGCTAAGGTGATTATTTTGTGCGCCCTCGACCCCAAGATAGTTGAACCGGCGGTGCGAGAGGCCGAGGCTGCGGGCGTATTTTTTGTGCTGGTGTCCGGGGCGGCCTTACCCATTCAGGGTATCTCCATCGGTGGGGAGGCCGACTCCAATACCGTGCTCGGCTGCGCCGCCGGTGAAATTGCCGGGGATTTGATTGCAAGCGAAAAGAACGGCCAGGCGCAAGTCGCCATCCTCGATTATCCCGAACTGCCCGAAATTGTTGTCCGGGCCGACAGCATCGAGAAATGTATGCAGGCCAAAGCCCCGCGGGCCAGCGTTGTGGGGCGGTTTTTGGGGGGAACCACTGAAAACGGCCTCAAATCTATGGCGGCGGCGCTGGAGCAGCACCCCGACATCGAGGTGGTGGTCAGCATCAACGATGCCGGAGCCTACGGGGCGTTGACCGCCCTGCAAGCCGCCGGCAAAGATCCGGCCACCACCATCATTGTCGGGATTGACGCCGAAGCCAAAGCCAAGGATTTGATCAAAGCGGGCAGTTATTATCGCGGCACGGTTGATACCTCCCCGGCCCAAACCGGCGAAATCGTCCTCAACGCCGCCGTCAAACTGCTGGTCGGCGCAACCGTGCCTCAAAATATTCGCATGCCCATTACCAAAGTCACCCTGGAGACTTTGCAATAGCCTCTATCGCTGCCGCAGCGAAGTTGTCACCAAATCCCTCACCTCGGCCAACAACTGTTCGCGGCTGAAAGCGCCTTTTTGCAGGATTTTTTCAACATGGCTGTTGAGCCGCTGCCGCTCAACCGGGGTAATCTCTTTGGCTGTGACCACCACAATGGGGATAGATCGCCCCGTTTCCTCCTGGCGCAGCGCCGCCACAAAGTCAAAGCCATCCATCTTGGGCATCATCAAATCCAGCAGAATCACATCCGGCCGCTGCGCCTCGACTCGTTCTAAACCGGCCTGACCATTATCGGCTTCATTCACCCGCCAGCCCTCTTTTTCCAGGGTGCGGCGGAGCATATCCCGCATATCCGCATCGTCGTCAACCGTCAAAATCAAGGGAGGTCCCGTCTCGATTGAGGTGTCGGGGATGGGGCGGTATTTCTCCATCAACGCCAGCAGCCGCTCCCGTTCGATGGGCTTGGTCATATAATCGGTTGCGCCCAGGGTGTAGCCCAGGCTCTTGTCGTTAACAATAGTGACCATCACCACCGGAATATCGGCCAGAGCTTCTTCAGCCTTGAGAGCGGTCAGAACTGCCCAGCCATCCATCCCCGGCATAATTACATCCAGGGTGATGACATCGGGTTGGAGGTCACGAGCCAGCCGCAGCCCTTCTTCACCTCCGGCGGCGCTGATCACCCGAAAGCCTTCTTTTTGAAAAAAGCGCCGCATCAAATCACACACCAATGGATCGTCGTCAATCACCAGAATTGTGGCCTGGCCGTTGGGTTCTGTATGCAGGTCATCGTCTTGGAGCCTGAGTAGGCCAGGTTCACTGGCGGGCGGCTGGTAGACTGCCGGCAGCCGGATAGTAAAAGTAGAGCCTCGGCCCGGCTCGCTTTCTACCATAATTTGGCCGTCCATCATTTGCACAAAACGCTGGGTGATGGCTAAGCCCAAACCTGTTCCGCCGTACCGGCGGGTGGTCGAAGCGTCAGCCTGGGTAAAGGGCTGAAAGAGCCGGTCCATTTGATCGTCGGACATGCCGATGCCGGTGTCTGTTACCCGAAAGACAATTTGAGCAGGGTAGCGGGGGACCAGGGGGGGCAGAGGCGATAAATTCCCCCCTACTCCCCTGCTCCTCTGCCCCGCTGCTGTTTCCCCATTCTTTCTCAACCGAGAGGGTAATCACGCCATTTTCGGTAAATTTGGTGGCATTGCTAAGTAAATTAAAGAGCGACTGCCTTACTTTGTCAGGTCGGCCACCATGGGGCGAGATCGTCGGAACAGTTAACCACTAATTGGTTGCCTTTCTTACTGATCAGCGGCTGCATTGTAACGGCGACATCGTGTACCATCATGGCAATATCAAAGGTTTCGGGGTAAACCGTCATCTTGCCGGCCTCAATCTTCGATAGATCGAGGATGTCATTAATTAACCCCAGCAACTGCCGGCCGGCCGCCTGAATTTTTTCCAGGTCGGGGATCAGGTCAGTTTGAGCCAGGTCTGCCGCTTCTTCTTGCAGCATCTCGCTGTAGCCGATGATGGCGTTCAAAGGGGTGCGCAGTTCGTGGCTCATATTAGCCAGAAATTGACTTTTGGCCCGGCTGGCTTCGATGGCCTGGTCGCGGGCCAGGGCCAGCTCTGCTTCGGTTTGTTTGCGCACGGCCAGCTCCTCCTGGGCCGCTTTGAACAGCCGGGCGTTCTCAATGGCTACGGCGATTCGGTTGGCCAGCGAGCGGAGCAAGCTGGCATCACTTTCATCCAGGCCATTGGATTGGACCTGCTGGACGCCCAGAACTCCGATCACCCGCTCCTCTGGTCCCAGCGTGATCGGCACGTCAAGCTCGGCATAAATTTCCGACTGCCAGGGCATCGTCTGCCCTAACCCGGCATACGTTTCAGCTACATCGCTGCTGTAGATAATTTCGCCGGTGTGAGCGGCGCGGGCCACCAGGTTGGCCGAATGAGTCACCGGGATGCGATGGCCCAGATTCTTGATCCAGGGGCCATCCTCGCCGGAACTGGCGGCCAGGACCAATAGTCTGGGCTGTTCTTTTTCATCGGCAAGGGACAGGTCATCCAGCAGATAGATGTAAGCCGAAGCGTAGCCAAAACGATCCTTAATTTGGTTGACAACCTCCATCAACAAGCCTTCCAAATCAAGAATAGCATTAAGGTGCTCGCCGAGGGTAGCAATAACTTCCAGCCGCTCGGTCCGTTCGGCCACGCGTTCTTCGAGCGAGCCAATCAAATCACGGAGTTGAGCCGTCATCTGGTTGAAAACATTGGCCAGGGTGGCAAATTCATCACGCCCCCTGACATGGACTACCGGGTCAAGGTTTCCTTGCCCAATTTGCTGGGCGGCTTCGCTTAATTGGGTGAGTGGATAAACGATCCGGCGGGTCAGGAAAAGAGCGGCCAGCACAGCCAGGCCGAGGGCCAGTGCGCCGGTGATAACCAGGGCCAGCGTGCTCTGGCGGTTGATCGTTTCTAGCCGCTGGCGGGCGCGGGCGACACCGGTCTGGCTTTCCATCCCGATATGTTCCGACACCCGGTTAATGTCCATCGTTAAATCCCGGAAAATGGTGGTATTGATTTCTACCATTCGATCAAGGGCTACCAGTTGTTTGAAGGTAGCCAGGTAATTCTGGATGCGCTGGTCCAGTTCGGCTGCGGCGGGAACTGCCTCCATACTGGTAGCGCCATAACTTTTGGCCAATGCTCTGAATTTGTTGCTGGCCAGTTGAACATTATCCACATATTGCTGGCTGCCGGTATTCAGATAGTCGCGTTCGTGACTGCGGATATGACGAACCAACTCGGCCAGACGTACCTCAGGAACCAGCCCCGCGGCCACTTGCAACTGATCAAACTGGTATTGCAGCGCATTTTCCAGCCCGTCGGCCCGACTGCGCTCTTCAATTTTGAGGACAGTGATGGAAAAAGTGGTTTCATAATGTTGCAGCAAAGGGCGCAGTTCATTGGTTTCTTGAGTCAAGTGGCTCAATTCCAGGTCGTTGGCCGCCTGGACCACAGTATCAATTTCATGCAATTTGCCGCGGGCGCGGGCCAGACTGTTTTGGTTGGCGGTAACATAGTGGGTCACGGCCGTATCAAAACCCACGGAGCGCCACCCGGTCAAGAAACTGGCTTCGTTAGCCCGGGCCAGCAAAAATTCATTCTCAACTTCCAGGCTCAGTTCGCGTACTCTGGCCGCTTCGTCCAGGGCTATCTCCGTGCCGGTTTGTAAATTGCGCAGAGTCAGGTAGCCGATAATGGCACTGACAAGATTTAAGACCAGGATTAAACCAAAGCCGAGGCCCAACAGGGTACGGATGGAGGTGAAGCGTCGAGAGAAAATTCGAGATCGCATGGAGCTAAACCTGCCTGGACAGAGCTAAGGGTGAAAAATCAGTTCGACTCTGCCTGCTCAAAACTGGTGGTCAATCCGGCCCAAAATTGATTGTAATTTTGGGTAGCAGCCGGGTCTATATTTACCAGCGAAAAGAGCCGCTGGCGCGTATCGGGATCGGGGTAGAGGATGGGGTCTGGCTGTTTGGTCTCTTTCAGCAGGGTCAGGGCAGCCGCATTGGGCAGACTGTTTTGGTTGGCCTGAGCCAGGGCCGCGCTCACCGGCGCTTCCAGAATATAGTTGATAAACGTTTCGGCTAATTCCGGCTCGTTCGACCCCCGCAACAGGCACAGGTTGTCAACCCACATCACCGATCCCTCAGCGGGGATGGTGTACTCAAAATTCGGGTCGCGGTCGCGCAGGGTCAAAATAGCACCGCTGCGGGCAAACAGAAAGTCCACCTGGCCGCGGGCTAATAACGTAGAACCGGCTGCCGGGGCATAAACTACAATTTGGCCGGCACGTTCTTCAAGAATACGCCGGGCCTCAGCCAGTTCGAGTATGTTGGTAGTGTTGGGGCTGTAACCCAGGTATAATAAAGCCGCCGCCAGCGATAAGCGGCTGTCGTCGGGCAGACCCAACCGCCGGGGCGTCTTGGCCTCGAAAAAGTCGGCCCAGCCGGGCGGGTTGCCCCTCACCACCTGCTTGTTGTAGCCCAACCCCATAGTGCCCCACTGGAATGGCGCGCAGTAGCGGTTGCCCGGATCATATAGCGCATTGACAAAAGCCGGGTCGAGGTTTTTGAAATTGGGAATATTTTCGTGATCGAGGGGGGTGAATAAGCCGTTGGGTCGCAGCAGCCCGACCAGGGTGTCACTCAGAACCACCAGATCATAACTGGCCAGACTGGTGCGAATATCGGCCAGGCCGCTGGCATTGGTGGTAAAATTAGCGTAATTAACCTTGACCCCAAACTGGCTTTCAAAATTGTCCAGAGTCGTCCGGTCAAGCGCATCATCCTGGCTAAAGATGTTGAGCGTGGAGTTGGGTTTGGCGGGAGTGGCCGTCGCTTGCATTACCATGGACAGGTCAGCCGCGCCGGCGCAGGCGGCCAGCAAGGCGACAAGGAGCAGGTAGTAAATTAGGCTGATCCATTTCATTATTCGTTCTCTTGGGAGTGTTCATGAGCCTGAGCACGCCACCAACTATGAAAATGTTTTGCCGGCGCTGACCGGAGACCGTTGACCGGCTGCTTGCTATCCTTCGCCGGTCTCCCGTCCCCGGTCTCTGGTCTATTTCAAGGAGTGTTCACGAACTTGAGCACGCCACCGATGATGAAAATACCCCCTCCCCAACCCTCCCCCGTAGCGGGGAGGGGGTTAGTATGCTTCCCCCCGTTGCGGGGGGATTGA
>JAAUSP010000180.1 GCA_012032575.1 Anaerolineales bacterium
CTGCGGCAAAACCCGGAGGCTACGCCGGTGCTCCTGGCCCTAAATAAGGTGGATTTGCTTCCCCTCTGATTTCGGCGCTGACCTGGCCCAGCCTTTTTTGGACCTCTACCCCGCCACCGATTGGCTGACCCTCTCCGCCATCCGCGGCGACAATCAAACCGAACTGCTGCGCCGGATCATCGAACATCTGCCGTTTGGCCCGCGCTACTTCCCCGAAGACCAGATCACCGACCAGCAAACCCGCTTTATCGCCGCCGAGTTTATCCGCGAGGCCGCGCTGAAGGTGCTGCATCAAGAAGTGCCGCACGCCCTGGCGGTACAGATACGCGAGTTCAAGCCGCGCAGCGAAACCATGACCTACATCAGCGCCGATTTGATTATCGAACGGGACTCGCAAAAAGGCATCGTCATCGGTGAAAGGGGCAAATCGCTCAAAAAAATCGGGCAATTTGCCCGCCCTCCCATCGAAGAGTTGGTCGGCAGCCAGGTTTATCTGGAGCTGTGGGTCAAAGTGCGGCCCAAGTGGCGGCAAAAAGAGGATGAGCTGCGCTGGTTAGGGTACAGCGCGGAGTAAGGGAGTTCCGAAATTTAAATCATCCCAAAAACTTACAGGCGTGATACGTGATGCGTGAGGACTTTACGCCAAAAGTCCTCACGCATCACGGGTTTGGGACAATTATTTTTTCGGAACTGCCTAAAGAGCCTGAATAGATTTTGACGTTAAGATTGGTTAGCTTTATAATAGAAACGCTTTGCCACCGCGACGCTTTGCCACGGTAATCACCCGGCCCCAGTGCCGGAGGATCAGTTTATCCCAATAACCTAACTCAACCTAATCACACGGAGGACTTCAACGATGACCGAATCCAAATCAACCCTCACTCGCCGCGATGCGCTCAAAACGCTGGCGGCTATCACCGGAGCCGTGACTCTATCCAGCCTGCCCAATCAATGGGAAAAACCGCTGGTAGAAGTAGGCGCGCTGCCGGCCCATGCCCAAACTTCCGTTACTGGAGCGGTTCAAGTAATCAACAACACCGGTAATGCTATCCAGGTCAACATGTCAGGGCCGACCATTGACAATACCCAAACGATTGCCAACGGAAGATCTTTCACCTGGAGTAATCTGCCGCCTGTCGTCGGGGTTGCGTCCGCCGTAGACGTAGAAAAAGTAAGTGAAGGGTATCACCTTGATTTTGGCGATTCTTTTAAAGTTAATCTGGATGGGCACGACGTTCCTTTTTGTACACCTGGCACGAGTTTTCCTCTGGAAGCCGGTGAACTCAGGACATATACGTTGACTGAGTGCCCCAATTAATCCCTCTGCCAGGTGAGCCAACCGGGGTGATTAATCTACTGACGCGCTGCGCCGGGGTCGAGTTGACTCCGGCGCAGTTAAATCAACTGGCGGCTCAGGCCGGTCAGCTCACTGACTGGGCGGCCCTGCCCGCCGCCGCCGAAGCCCAAAGCCTGGGACCGCTGGTGTATTATCACTTAAAAGCGGCCGGGGCAGCCTGGCCCACGCCGGTTAAACGGGACTTGCAAGGGCTGTATCTGCGGCATCGTCACGCCAACACGGTTAAACTGGTAGTTTTGGCAGAAATACTGGCCGCGTTTGAGGCGGCTGGAATTGAGGCGCTGGCACTCAAAGGGGCGGCGCTGGCGGCGCTCATCTACCCGGAACCGGGGCTGCGCCCCATGCGCGATCTCGATGTGCTGGTGCGTCCGGCGCAGGTGCGACAAGCGCAAGGCGTGTTGGGTGAATTGGGGTTTAACGCGCCGCTGCCGCCTCCCGGCAGCCCGCTGCCCGATAAACATCTGGCGGTGGCGTCGCGCCAGCAAGAGGGCCTGACGGTCAGCGTGGAGGTCCACTATAATTTATTTGATGCCTTCCAGTCCGCTTCACTCACGCTGGATACCCTGACCGGGCCACCCCATCCCTTCAAGTTGAATGAATTCACCGCACACACGCTGGGTCACGAGGATATGCTCTGGCATTTGTGCCGGCATATCGCCTACCACGCCAGCATTTGGGAACCGATCCGGCTCATTTGGGTTGTTGACCTGGTGGGGTTTGCCGAGCGCTTTGTGGAGGAGATTGACTGGCCGCGCCTAGCCCGGCTTTATCCCCCGGTATTGAAGATGTTGTCATTGTTCCACTTTATCACCCCGGTTTCGGATCGGCTGCGCCAGCAGGCCGGGTTGAAGCTGGGCCGCGCTCCCCAGGGGGTTGGGTTGGAATTTGACGGCTGGCCGCGGCGGCGGGGAGCGCAATTGCAGGCGCAAAGCTGGTCGGAAATCGCCCGCGCTACATTTTTTCCCTCAGAATGGTGGCTGCGGCTGCATTACGGGCTAGATTGCGTGCAGCCGCTGTTCTGGTACCGCTGGGTTCGCCATCCGCTGTATATTTTGGGGCCATTTTATTTGCTGGAAAAACTCAGGTTGTGGTGGTATTTGCGTGTGCGCCCACGTCTGAAAACAATCTCATCGGGAGTATAATCACTCCATGGAACTATCGGCCAAACCCCGCCAAAAACCGGATTACCGGCTGGAAAAACTTGACGATGAATTACTTTTGTACCACCCCGGCCGCACCGCGATTATGTACTGCAACACTACCGCTTCGCTCATTTGGCAGTTGTGCGATGGCCTGCGCACCGGACAAGAGATAGCCAATCTGCTCAGCACGGCCTACGAACAACCCACCGCCGAAATGGCCGCGGCAGTGGCCGCTACCTTGGAGCAATTTTGCCGGCACGGCGCGATTGAACTGGACAGCCAATCCGCTCGCCAAAAATCCGGCTGAAGCTGATTTCCCCTACGGCGTGTCCGTTTCACCATCCCCTTGTGAGGTATCACTTGCCAATCCGTTGGTTAACTTTTGGCGGCAGTACCCTGACGATTGAATATGAAGGCGCAGAACCGGCCCGGTTGATAGATTTTTTATATGGGGAGATTCCCCCTGAGCCGGATGGGACGCCGCAACACACCTACCGTTTAACCGAAACTGCCGGTCAGTTCGACCTGTACCGCGATGATAAACTCATCTGCAGCGACAAACAGGGGGCGTTGGTGGCCGACAGGCTGCAAGCCGAAACCTGTTACCGCCTGGCGGATCGCAGCCTGGGGGGATTGTTATTCCACGCCGGGGGAGTGGCGCGATTGGGGCAGGGCGTGCTGCTGCCCGGCACAATGGGCGCGGGCAAAACCACCCTGACCGCCTGGCTATTGAGCCAGGAATATGATTATCTAACCGATGAATTGGTGTTCATAGCGGATGGGCAAAGAACAATGCAGGGCTTTGCCCGCCCGCTCAATCTCAAGCCGCCCTATCAAACGGCCTTAGCCGGGCTGGTTGATTTTGAATCCGCTGAGGCGCAAATTCTGCCCGCCCACTCCACCGACCTGGTTCCGCCGGTGCTGTTCAACCCCGTCAGCCGGTTGAGCCAGCCGCCGCTGCGGTTGATTATTTTTCCGCACTACCAGGCCGGGGGTCGAATTTAGCCTGGCTCGCCTTTCCAAAGCCCAGGCCGGGCTGGCTTTGATGCAGTGTTTGATTAACGCCCGCAACCTGCCCGAACACGGTTTCCCGGAGATTGTCCGGCTGGCAGCACTGGCTCCCGCCTACAAAATCAGTTATGCCCACTTTGACCAAATCGGCGGGCAAATTGAGATGCTGCTGAACTCTAATCCGAGTTTAATAACTTGAGCCTAAATCAATATAATCTACCTTCGATTGGTCTTCGCGTTGCACCCCCAATTTCTCCAACAACTCGCCAATTAATTCGGCTTTGCGCATGGCATCTTTGGCCGACCATGTCCGGCTTTTGATTTCCAGGTAAAAACTGTTTGCTTCCGGGGCGGAAAGTTGATCCAGGTTAATCGCCAGATCCGTTTCCTGGTAGATGATGTGCCAGCGCTGGCGGTGCTTCGATACCTCTCGCTCGGCGGCGGGTTTGAAATACTCCCGGTAAAAACGCAGGCTGTGGCTGGCCGAGGCGGTGTAGCGGGCGCGGGTCAGCACAATCGAGTTTTCAAACTCTTTTTCGCTGCTGGGTCCCATCAGGGTCACGGTATAAAAAGTTTCCTTTAACTCTCCGCGCTCGTCGCGCACTTCATCTTCGCGGAAGCGCAAACGCCCGGCCTCTTTGTCTTCAAAGAAAAAGTAGGTGTCGTATTGGTCGCGCACAGAACTGCGCTGGATTTCAATGCCTGCATCTTTTAGAATCGCGCCCACCTCGATCAATTCGGGCAGACGCGCCTTGACCTGGATTTCAAAGGTTTCCTGGGGCACAAAATCGGCGCTGATGGCCAGCAGCTTGGATAACAGGCTGCCTTCGCGGGCAATCAGGAAAGCGTCAATGCGGCGGGCAATCCGTTTGGCTTCGTCAATAATCTCGGCTTCGTCCAGGGTCAGCAGTTGGCGCTCGCGCATCAAAATTTTGCCCTCTACCAGCACATCGCGCACATCGGTAGATTTGGCCGCATAGACAAGCTGGGCGTAGATGGCCTCCGGGTCGCGGGCAAAATAGGGCAGTTGATGGGTGGCCCTGGCCGAAATAACGGCAATATCGGCCCGCTTGCCCGGCTCCAGCGAGCCGGTCAGGTGGCCGATGTGCAGAGCCTTGGCCCCCTCGCTGGTCGCCAAAGCCCAGGCGGTTTTGGCCGGCAGCAGGGTTGGGTCGCCAAAGACGCCTTTTGCAAAAGGCAGCCAGGCGAGTCTCCTCGAACATATCCAAATCGTTGTTGGAGGCCGGTCCGTCTGTCCCCAGGCCGACATGCAGGCCCAAATTGACCATTTTTGCACCGGCGCGACACCGCTGGCCAGCTTCAAATTGCTGCTGGGGCAGTGAGCCACTCCGGCCCCATAGTGGTGCAGCGTGCGCATCTCACCTTCGTCCACGTGGACGCAGTGGGCGGCGATCACTTTGGCCCTGAACAGGTCACACTGTTCCACCCAGGGGATCACCGGAACGCCATACTGCTGGCGGCTGCTATCCTGTTCCAGGGTTGTTTCGGCCAGATGGATGTGCAGCGGCACATCGTATTCGGTCGCCAGGGCGACGCTGTTGCGCAGCATATCGGGGGTGGCAGTGTAGGGAGCATGGGGTCCCACCGCCGGAATAATCAGCGGATGGCCGAGCCACTGCTCGATGAAGCGGCGGCAGTAATCCAGGCTTTCGTCGTAATTGGTCGCATCGGGGGAGGGGAATTTGAGAATAGTTTGGGCCAAAATAGCCCGCATGCCGGCTTCGGTAGTGGCGCGGGCCACTTCACTTTCGTGGTAATACATGTCGCAGAAGGTGGTCACGCCGGAGCGGATCATTTCGGCGCAGGCCAAAAGCGCCCCGGTGTAGCTGAAGTTGTGGTCCACAAACTCGCGTTCCACCGGCATCATGTAGCCGTACAGCCACACGTCCAGCCGCAAATCGTCGGCCAGCCCGCGCAGCAAGGTCATCGAGGCGTGGGTGTGGGCATTAATCAGGCCGGGGCTGATGATGCAGTTATGGCAGTCAATAACGGCGGCGGCCTCAATAGCAGCTTCAAGTTCGACTGCCGGCCCGACGGCGCTGATGAGATTATCTTTGATGGCAACGGCGCCATCGGGGTAGAGGTGCATGGAATCATCCATGGTTACTACGTAACCATGGGTCAGTAAAATATCGGCTTGTTGTTGGGTCATTTAAGTTTCCCGTTTCATAAAGACCTTACAGGTTTTTGCGCAGCATACTTCACCATCTTTGCAGTGTTTTAATGGGACGCGGATTTTCGCGGATCGCACAGATTTTCGCTTATTTTTTAAAGCTTTATCCGTTCGATCCGTTCGATCCGCGTCCTATTTCTCTGGTTTTGTCAAAAGTGCAAACATAGTGATACCTGTAAGGTTTGGATTAGCTGCTAAAAAACGAGCCAGGGCAAGAAGGGCCGCTGGCTCGGATAAACCGTTTTAGGTTAGGCTGGGGTAACTAAGCTAAAAATCGGCTTAGAGTCTCCAATCCCGGTCATCTTCTTCAGCTTCGATGTCGTCGTCGAGAAAGAGGTCCTCTTCGTCGTCCTCATCCCAGGCCAGTTCTTCATCTTCTTCGTCGTCGTCAATCAGTTCGTCGTCATCCCATTCCTCTTCGTCTTCACTCAGGTCCACCAAATCGTCCAATACCTCATAGGTCAGACAGCCCTCCTCTGGATCGTAGATAATCTCTTCGGAAGTGCAAATTTTGTCTTCCCAGAAGATACAATCGCTTGCCCGGCAAATAATTTTTGTAGCCATGATTACCTCGCGGTATAGTAAGATTGATTATTGCGTAAATTAATAATTGATAAAATAAAAATGGCGACCATTATAATTGCCGAGGCGACGCACCAACGGCAGATCGCAAAAATAACAAATAACTCGATGTAGGTTAAGTAGGCCGAATATATCACCCCGGCCAGCGAAACCCCGAATATGGACAGGGCTACATACGGAACCCAACCTCGATCACTGACAATCGGCTGCCCTTGTGAGACCAGCAAAACCAGCAGGACAGCATACGAAACCAGCCCCCAAACCGGCAGCGGAATCCCGGCCAAATTGGCATAGGCACTGTTTTTGACCGTTTCACAGCCACTCGAAGCGCCACATGATAAAGTAGCGCCGGGTACGGTGTAGCCCCACATCAGGTAGCCTGAAACACCTAACCCGGCAACGGTCAGGATAAACATGCAAAAAGCCAACCAATTAAAGCTGCTTAATTTCAAACGAGCTACCAGCGTACTCATTGGGCTTTAGTCAACTCCTGATCAATTACCTGTTTGAACTCTTCATACGACACATTGCCCTGGATGCGCTGTGCGTTAACAAAGAACGTCGGCGTTGACGTGACCCCCCGATTAAAAGCAGCCTGGCGGGCATTCTCCACATCCGCCCGATGGGTTCCATTGGACAAACATTGGCTCAGAGCGCTTTGATCCAGGCCGGTGCGGCCCGCCAGGTCGGCCAGATTGGTTGCGTTCCAGCCTGTGCCTTGATTTTCATACAGGGCATGTTGATACTCAAAGAACTTGTTTTGATCCGCCGCGCACCAGGCTGCTTCAGCGGCCAAAGCAATTTCCGGGCTGCCCAGATTGAAAGAATGAACGACAAATTTTATTTTTCCAGTTTCGATGTACTCTGCTTCCAGCAGAGGAAATTTCTCGAGCACAAAGTCTCGACAATGCGGTCAGCCATAATCCGAGTATTCCACCATTGTTACCGAGGCATCGGGGCTGCCTTTGGTGGGAAACATACTAAGATCAACATTGCCGCTAGGCTGATTGTTCATATTTCCCAGGGCAATCAGTCCGCCAACGATCAAGACGGCGGCAGCCACCACAATCCCGATCATTAAAGGGGAGATGGTTGCTGATCCAACCGGCTTCTTTGAACTGCTTGTACGACTTCTGGTTTTGGTCAATTAATTATCCCTCACTCAAGTGACAGAGCGGCAGGGTACACCCCGTAGCAGTTGTTGCAGAAGCACCTTCAACTTACAACATTGCAACTTTGCGACCCTGTTCCCTTGCCTCTGAAATTTTCATGCAAAGTTTAGTCAATTTGGATGGTCAGTCAAGTATCCAAACTTCAACTGTGGCTCCGGTGGGTAGCTGCGTGATATGTTCTGGCACTACCACCAGGCCATTCGCCCAGACCATCGAAGTTAAAATGCCCGAACCTTGAACCTGCACCCCGCTGCCGCGAGTGGTCACATGGTAGCCGTCCGGCTCCAGGTGGACCAGACCACGCATGTAGTGCCGCCGTCCACTGTTTTCAATGGCTTCGTCCAGACAAGCCCGAACGCTGGTTTTAGCGTAAGAGTGCTGCCCACCCAGCTTCAAAATAGCCGGGCGAGCAAAAACCTCAAATGCTACCATCGCTGCCACCGGATTCCCCGGCAACCCAATCAACGGCACACCCTGACCCGCTGGGCGATGCAGCACCCCAAAAGCCAGGGGTTTACCCGGCTTAATAGCGACCTGCCAGAACTGCATCTCACCTTCAGCCGCCAGGACCTTTTTAACCATATCAAAATCGCCCACCGACACCCCGGCGGAGGTCAAAAACAGGTCTACATTTTGGGCCAGACCCGTCTGGATTTTAGCAGTCAAATCTTCAACCGTGTCGCGGGCAATGCCCAGCCTCACCGCTTCGCCGCCATATTTTTCCACCATCGCCGCCTGGGTATAGCCATTGGAGTTGCGAATTTGACCCGGCTTGATGGGATCAGCCACATCTACCAACTCGTCACCGGTAGCCAGAACCGCCACCCGTGGCCGCCGGTACACCTGAACTTCGGCCTGACCGATAGCAGCCAGCACGCCCACATCCTGAGGCCGCAGACGATGCCCCGGCTCCAGAATGGTCTGGCCAACCTTGATGTCTTCCCCGGCAGGTCGCACATTATCCCCGGCGGCGGCGGCTTGATAAATGAGTACCTCGTCTTCGGCCACAGGGGAAGCATTGGGAAAATGTTCGCTGGTTTCCTCAAAGCGAATGACCGCATCGGCCCCCTCCGGCAGCGGTGCGCCGGTCATAATCCGAATCGCTGTCTGGGGAGCCAACTTTTTGATCGGCGTTGCGCCCGCCGGAACGTTGTCAATCACAGTCAACTGAACCGGATTTTCTCGGCTGGCATCGGCGCAGTCAGCCGCCATAACGGCATAGCCATCCATGGCCGAATTGGCAAAGGGCGGCACACTTACCGGGGCCATCACGGTTTGGGCCAAAACACGATTGAAACTTTGGTTTAAGGGCACAACTTCCGCTTCAACAGGGGCAATCTTTGCTAAAATGAGGCCGAGCGCCTCCTCAACTGCAATAAGTGAGTTGTTTTGAACTCTCATAGCTCTAGTATTATACCAAGAGGTTAAAATTGTAAATAGGTTGAACCTTAAAATTTTTTCTGCCGTATTTTCAGGCCGAAAAAGCCAAGAATTTTTCATCAACCTGGCGTAAATTTGACGAAAACCGCCTTCATTATTAAAATAGCACAGTTGTTTGGATAAAATCGTCCATATCCGGGGCGATTTTATTTTGTGCGGAGATTTTAATCAAATTTGCAAATTACGCTAACTGGTCCCGGTTTTCTCGGCCTACCGTCCCAGCGTTGAAGGAGTAAAAATTTTATGGATGCCCTTGAATTAAAAGCAGAAGTTCGCAATACCACCGGCAAAGGCCTGGGGCCGTTGCGCCGGCAAGGTTATGTGCCTGCCGTGGTTTACGGCAAAGGGGTTGAAGCCGACCCCATTCAAATCGAAGCCAAAGTGCTGCGCAAAGTGCTGGCCCAGGCTGGCACCCACCAGCTTATTGCCCTGCAGATTGGCGGCAAAAAGCCGCGGATGACCCTGGCCCGTGATATTCAGATTGACGCGGTCAAACGTAGTGTGTTGCACGTGGACTTTTATACCGTTAATATGCGCGAGAAAGTGACCGCCGAAGTGCCGCTGGTATTTGTCGGTGTTTCGCCCGCGGTGAAAGATTTGAACGGTATTTTGGTGCAGGGCCTGTCGGAAATAGAAATTGAATGTTTGCCGGGAGATTTGATTTCGTCTATCGAGGTCAATATCGAAGGGTTGACCGAATTGGACAGCATGCTAAGTGTCGCCGATTTGGTTGTTTCCAGTACCATTACCCTTCTGTCTGATCCGGAATCAATGGTAGCCAAGGTCGAACCGCCGCGCCTGGAAGAAGCTCTGGAAACGGAAGCCTCTGTCAGCGCCGAGCCGGAAGTTCTCACCGGAGCCAAAGAAAAGAAAGAAGGGGATTAATCCTTGTTACGCAAAAACCGGGACATCTGTCCCGGTTTTTTTATTTTGGCCCGATTAGTTTTACTTCGTAGCCCTGCCCTTCGAGAATTTCCTTCAACTCCTCCACATCGCCGCGTCCGGCCCAGCGGTTGCTGCGGCGGTCCCACCAGATGCGGTCTTTCAGGATGTCGCGTAACTTGTCCCGCTCATTCACCGGAAAAACCATGGTCCGGTCTTTACGTTTAATGGTCACAACAATTTTTTCATCTTCTTCACTCATGGTGAACTCCTCCAAAATAGTAATCAGTAGTCAGTGGCCAGTCAATATCATCGAGTTAAGCAGCACCCTGAGTAGGTGAGCGAAGCGAACCGTATCGAAGGATGCCGCCTTGTTGGGAAGTCTTTGTTAACTCGCACCCTTCGATACGCGCTCCACTGCGTTCCGCGCTACTCAGGCTGCGTCCTGAGCTTGTCGAAGGGATGCTCAACTTAACAACATTGATTGTTCACTGATAACTCTCTAAACGATGCCCTGCTCACGAAACTGAGTAATAGTGGCTTTATTGTAGCCTAACTCAACCAGCACTTCGTTGGTATGCTGGCCCAAAGTGGGCGGAGCCAGGCGGTAGCTCACCGGCGTAGCCGAGAGATTGACCGGATTGCCCATAGATTTGACCACGCCCACCAGCGGATGCTCCAACTCGACAATAAAATGGCGCGCCCGGTGCTGGGGATGGCCAGCGTATCGGCAATGGTATTGATTGGGCCATTCGGAATGCCGGTATCTTTGAGCTTCTCCAGCCAATAGTCAGCCGTTTGGGTCGAGAACACTTCATCCAGAATAGGGATCAACTCGGCCCGGTTTTTGGCCCGGTCTCGATTGGTGGCAAAGCGCGGGTCGGCTTTCAAGTGCTCCAAGCCCAGCGCCCCACAAAAAGCCTGCCACAGTTTTTCGGTCCCAACCGTCAAAATAATATATTTATCCTTCGCCCGAAAAACCTGGTAGGGTACAATATTGGGATGCAAATTACCCAGCCGCTGCGGCTCATGCCCCCCGTTGAGCAGCGCCGAAGCCAGCATCGTCAGCCAGGCCGATTGGCTTTCCATCAGGGTCATATCCAGGGCCTGTCCCTGGCCCGTGCGCTCACGATTGAACAGCGCCGCCAGAATACCGATGGTCGAATACAGGCCGGTGGTAATATCAGCAATGGGGATGGGATAGCGCATGGGTTCGCCGTCAGGTTCGCCGGTCACGCTCATCAGGCCGGCTTCGCCCTGGGCAATCAGATCATAACCGGGGCGCTCGGCATAGGGGCCGGTGCTGCCGTAACCGCTGATCAGGCAGTAAATCAAACGCGGGTTCAACGCTTGCAAGGTGGCGACATCCACCCCGGCCCGCTGGCGTGACGACTCCTTGGGAATATTGCAGACAAATACATCGGCGCTGGTGACGAGTTGATGCAGTACTTGCCGTCCCTCCGGTGATTTGATATCCAGGGTCAAGCTGCGTTTGTTGCGATTGATACTCAAATAGTAGGTGCTCTCACCCTCGATAAAAGGCGGCCCCCAGCCCCGGCTCTGGTCGCCCACCCCCGGCGTCTCGACTTTAATGACATCCGCGCCCATATCCCCCAACAACATGGTGCAGTAAGGACCGGCCAGCGCCTGGGTGACATCAATCACCCGAATATTGTCTAAAAGAGTTGTCATAATCGGCCTCGAGTTGGTTTGAAACTATGATAATGCAGGCGCAGAGGCTTGTCAAAGCAACCCTCAAAGGTTCACTGTTTCAGTCAGCGCTTGCCCATGGGTCATCTCAGCCAGAGCCGCCTGAAAAAGGGGCAAATCGTCGCCAATGAAGGTCAGCTTCAGGGTGATGTCGGCGGCAAAATCCTCGGCCTCAACTTGACCTGATAAGTCGCAACCAGCCGTTTGATCTGCTCGTAAAAAGGGTAGTCAACCCTTACCTTGATCGAACATCGTTCGACCTTTTCAGTCACCGGCAGTTCGGCCAGCACCGCCCGAGCAGTTTCAGTATAAGCTTTGACCAGCCCACCTGTGCCCAACTTGGTCCCGCCGAAATAGCGCACAATAACCACCGTCACATCCCCCAGGCCGCTGCCTTTGACCACCGCCAGAGCCGGACGCCCGGCAGTGCCGCTCGGTTCACCGGCGTCGCTCATGCCGTGGGTCACTGCCGCGCCATGCCCTGCGGCAAAAGCATAAACGGCGTGGGTGCAGCCTGGCTCTTCAGCCTTGACCTTTTCGATAAAGGCTTTGGCCTCAGCCACGCTGGGGGTGTAGCCGGCCCGGCCAATAAAGCGCGAATTCTTGATCTGTAGTTCAATCCGCGCTTCTCCAGCGGGAATGGGGTAGCGTTTGCTGCTCATAGCCACAAGCATACCACAGGCGAAACAAGTTGCAAATGGCGGGTTTAAAAGAAGTGCCCCCGGCTGATATTATCAACCGGGGGTGAGGTTAAGGAGAAGACCGATGAGAAGGAGGGAGGAAACTATTTGTGCTCTAAGCATAGCACAGTTTTTCAATTCTGTAACCCCCAATTTTTGGGGGTTTTTTGGACTGTGTTATAATTGGTCAAGTGATTTTGATAAAGAAGGCTGGCTTTTGATACTTTACTTTTTGCAAGGTTTAACTCTGGGCCTATCGGCCACGGCTGCGCCGGGTCCGTTTCAGGCGTTCTTGCTGGGACAGGCGCTAAAGCACGGCTGGAAACAGACCTTACCGGCCACGCTGGCGCCCTGGTCAGTGATGGCCCGATAATCTTCCTGGTTTTGCTGGTCCTAACTCAGACGCCTCTCTGGTTTTTGAATGGGCTGCAAATCGTCGGAGGACTATTTGTAC
>JAAUSP010000181.1 GCA_012032575.1 Anaerolineales bacterium
GGACCGTATTGCATGTAAACCAGAGAAGGAATGGGGTCAGCGACGAGCTGTTGGGCCAGAGCCGCATCATCTGCCGGATTGTAGTCTGAAGAGAAGAGGATACTGGCTGGATTGTCCTTCACTGTTGATAGAACTGGACCCCAGTCGGTCGTAAAACCAGGAGTGACGGCCTCCCTAGTGGTTACTTCCCAACCTAAGGCTGTGATCGCTTCTTCAAAAGTATTAGCGATAGCGGTTCCGTAAGCATCGTCACCCGCCAAAATTGCTACCGTTTTACCAGCAGGTAATTCATAGGTGCCAGTTGCCACCAGTTCGTCCAACCAGCGGGCAAAACCACGACCATACCAAACCTCGGCCGGGTCGCACTGGAAGATACCCCAGTATCTTTCGGGATCGCTTTGATAGCGTTCGATCCAGGCAATTTGGGTATTGACGTTGTAGTACAGCCGCTCGGCATCGGCTACAATATCAAACTCAGGGCCGGTAGACAAGTGATAGCCGGAAATAATCACATCAGGTTCCTCTACCTCAACCGCCCGTTGGAAAGCGGTACTGATTTCATCAGTGGCAAAAGAGTCACCATCATCAACCTCGATGTATTCCAGGGGACTGCCCAACAGCCCGCCCATTTCGTTGATTTCGTCAATAGCCATCACCAGGCCATTGCGCATTTCCTCGCCGTCGGCAGCGATGAAACCGCTGAGCGGAAAGATACCCACCACCCGGATCGGCTCGCCGGTGGCCTCGATAGGCTCAAGGGTCGAGGTTGGAGCCGGTTCTGCTTCCTGAGCCGCCACGATTTGAGGCAGAGCCGCGCCGGCCAAAACTCCGCCAGCACCAACAGCTACACCTTTTAATAAATCACGACGTGAGACTTTCTTGTTCAACATGCTGTTTTCCTCCTTTTAGCTGCAATAAAAAGTTTGATAAAAAATGAACGAGTCGCAAGGTCGCAGAGTCGCAGAGTCGCAAGTTACAAGTTGCGAATTACACCCTGCGACCTTGCGACCTTCTTCCCTGCAATCTTGCAACCTTGTTACCCTGCAACTTACGATCTTGCCCCCCTACTCCCCTGAGAATCCAACTGAACCTTGACCGGCTGGCCGCCTTTAGCGATGGATTCATCAATCGCGTAACAGACAGCCATAGATTTGAAGCTATCGTAAATCGAGGCGTGGGACTCTACGTTGTTTTCGATGCACTCCATAAAGTGAGCGATTTCCGGCACAAACGGGTGGTGGGACACGTCGCCACTGTCGGGCTTGATGGTAGGGAAAGACCAGTACCCCAGCGAGCCGGGATAATGCTTTTTGGAATGAACTTCGTTGTTACGGATCGAGCCTTCGGTGCCGAACAACTGGCAGTTGAAAATGTAGGGGGTTTCGCCGTCAATCACGCTGGAGATTTTGCCAACTGCCCCGTTAGCAAAACGAACCGTCGCGACAGCCACCGGATCGTACTCAAACTCCATATTAAGCTTGGGGCCGGCAGCAAAAGCGGTCACTTCGACAATTTCACCACCCAAAAAGCGGACAATATCCACGGCATGGCAGCCGGCCACCACAAAAGAGCTGCCGCCGTGCTTTTTGGTGATGTAGTAGGGATAGCCGGGGTAAATCTTTTTCATCGGGTGCCAATAGTCGGCTTCGGCGTAGATCAAATCACCCAGGATGCCCTCTTTGATCAACTGCTTGACCGTTTCAAACTGGGGATTCCAGCGCAGCACAAAGCTGGAAACCGTTTTCACCCCGGCCTTGGCCACAGCATCGCGGATTTGGGTCGTATCTTTTAGAGACAGGCCCACCGGCTTTTCCAAAACGATGTGCCGCCCGGTTTGCGCCGCCCGCACCGCGTGCTCGGCCCGTACATCCGGGTGAGTACAGGAGGCGACGATATTGATCCGGTCATCGTTGAAGAAATCGTCAAGGGTAGCGTACTCTTTACCCTCGACGCCAAAAGATTGCATCAGGCGCGTCGCCTTTCCCGGGGTTTTGTTGTAAATTCCCACCACTTCGGTCAACGGATGATCGCGGAAAGCCTTGACATACTCTCCGGCCACCCAACCCGCACCAATAATGCCAACACCATATTTTTTGTTCGACATTGAACCTCCTATAAATAGTAGACAGTAGACGGTAGACGGTAGACAGGGGGTTTATAAGACTCTGCGACCCTGTTACCCTGCTACCTTTCAAAACTCAACAATTCTGTTTTCTTTGGCCGACAGTTCGGCCATTTTCATGGCATGCACTACGTCCTTGGACTCCTGGGGCGTGATAACCGAGGGTTTTTCGCCTCTGGCGGCGCACTTCAAGAAATAGTCAAACTCTTCCTTGAGGTAGCCTCGCCGCATCCCGTGAACCTTGGGCCAGTAGGTTGACTGCGGGTAGCTGATCCCTTTGGGGGTGATGACGTTATAGTGATTGCCGGAGTTATCAATATGGATCACGCCCTTGGTCCCCACAATCTCGATGCGGGCATCAATCGCGGTCGGCACATTATCAGGCAGGCACCACACATTTTCAATCACCGCAATCGCTCCGCTGTCGAGCCGGAACATGGCCCATCCCAAATCAGGGTTGGGCAGGTGGGGCCGGGTGTTCATCGTTTGGGCATAAACGCTGACCGGTTTGGCCCCGCTGTACCACAGCATCAGGTCCAGGTCATGCACCCCATCGCCAAACAGGGCGCTGATTTTTTGCAGATGGCTCTCGGTGATCCAGCCGGCCAGGTTGCGCCGGGCGTGCATGGTCAAAATCTGGCCGATGTTCCCGGCCTCGATTTCCTCTTTGGCCAGGGCGTAGGCCGTATCAAAGCGGCAGATATGGCCGACCATGAAACACTTGTCGGTCTTGTCCACGGCGGCGATGATCTGGTCGCACTCTGCCTCGGTATTGGCCATCGGCTTCTCCAGGAAAACGTGCTTGCCGGCCCGCAGCGCGTCCACCGTCGGCTGAACGTGGTCGCTCACGTGTGTGACCACCGTGACCAGATCAATGTCAGGGTCGGCCAGAAGGTCGTGGTAGCTGGTATAGGTTTTGGGAACCTGATACTTTTCCGCCACTTCTTTGACCCGGTCGGGCCGGCGGGTACAGACAGCCGTCACTTCGGCCATAGGCAGTTGCTGCAAGGCATCCACGTGATGCTCGCCAAACCAACCTAAACCAATCACACCACAGCGTATCTTATCCATTTTGTTCGCCTTTGAACCTCCTCAAGCGTCAATTTAGAGGGTATACATTTGTATAAAAATTGGGGCACAGAGAAACAGCAGAATTACAGAGAGAAACGGCCCCCTGGTACACTGTTATTTTTTTAACTCTGTCAAATTACTTTTTGAGGGGAAGCCAGAGCTTCAAGGGTCTGGTAGCGCCGGCAGTTGAGGTATACTTACTTACTGTAAGAAAATATACCACACTTGCCTTGACCCTGTCAAATAGTCCCCTGTTCCGTTACCAATTGACCCCTATCCTAACAAGTCCGCTTTCTCAACTGCTTGCCGGGCCGCTTCGTTTTCGGCGTCCCACAGCGATAGATACGGTGGGCGAACGTGGGTGAGTTCGGGCGTCAGCAGCCCCATGTGGACCAGGGCCACTTTGCAGCGTCCCCGGTAATCGCCGATGGGTTGGCCATAAATGTAATCGCAGAAGCCTTGCACCCGTGCCTGCATGGCGGCGGCTTCATCAAAAGCGCAGCGCTGGACCGCCTTCAGCATGTCCACCAGCAAGCCGACCCCGACCGCGCCGTAGCCCAGCAAGCCGCCCTTCGGCGCCCAGTACAAAACTCTCCAGCAGGAAGTTATCGTTGCCGGTCAGCAGGGTAATGGGATGATCGGCGGCGCGGATCACATCACGGGTTTTGACAAAGCGCTCCGCATCAAACGAAGCGTCCTTCAACCCGATGATCTGCGGCAGGCGCAGCACTTCGGCCAGGGCATGAGCCGGATAGTTGACCCCGCCAAAAATCGGGCCAAGTTGGAACACGATCAGCGGCAGTTCCGACGCCTCGGCGATGGCCCGGTGATAATTGACCATAATCCGCGGGTCGAGCGGGTCATTGATAAAGGCGGCGGTGGGGAAAACCAGCAGCGCATCGGCCCCGGCTTCGCGGGCGGCTTTGGCATTGGCCGTCGCAAAAATCGTGCTCGGCCCACCGACGCCGGCCACGACGAAGCAGCGCCCGGCCGCCACCTCGCGGGTCACGCGGATGACCTCGCGCCGTTCGTCCGGGGTCAGGTAGGGTCCTTCGCCAGTATCCACATTGACCGCCAATCCCACCGGTCCCTGCGAGATGACCCATTCAAGGTAACGCCGGTAGGCTTCAAAATCAATCGAATAATCGGGCCGCATCGGGACAATTACAGCGGGGATAATGCCATTGAGGTTTAGTTGATTCATAATTCCTCCTCGTGAATAGAGATTGGAGATTAAAGATTGGTTAATCTCCAATCTCTAATCTCCTGTTTTTGCCTTTGCTGCTTCGATAAGTTTTCGCAGCAAGGCCAGTTCCTCCCGCGCCACCTTGACTTTGGGGCGCATGTGCGTTTCGACGGAAATGTAGCCCTGATAATTATCCTGGGCCAGAGCCGCCAGTTGACCAGCCCAATCAATCTGGCCGGGCCAGGCATAGCGGCGTTGGCCCTGGCTGTCCAGTTCGGCATCTTTGAAATGGACGTGCCGCACCCAGGAACGCACGGCCTGATAGCCATCGGGGTAGGGGATGTCGCCGGCCATGAAGGCGTTGCCGGGGTCCCAATTGACACCCAGAGCAGGATGGTTGATGGCCTGCATCATGGCCGCTGTGCGCTGACCGGTGTCAGCCCAAAAATCAGCTTCCACTTCCACCGCCAGTTGAATCCCGGCTTCGGCGGCCTGGTCGGCGGCGCTGTAGAGAATTTCCTGGACCTCGTCGGGAACGGGGCCGGCAGGCTGGCCGCCGCGATGAAAACCAAAGGTCAGAATCATGTTGACCCCCAGCGCTTTGGCAAACTCCAGCGAGGCGGGCAAAAGTTCGTCGTGATGATATTTGACCTCATCTTTCAGGCTGCGCCAGCGTTGAAACAAGCCCTGATCCAGCCAGGCCAGCGAGTAAGTTTCCCGTTGCCCCAGCGGGTACGGGGTTTTGAACAACCCCGCGAAATCGCGATGATTCTGGCTTGATGGGTAGCCAGGATGTCGCCCATCCGCTCGACCTGATAGGCCGACAAATGGGGCACGCGGTCGGTGTAAAACCCGCGCAGTTCAAAATCGTGGATGCCCCACTCGACACCCAGTTCGATAGCGGTTTCGGGGTCGGCGCTGATTTCGTCGGTAACGATACTAATTTTCATCTTGATTTGCTCTTAAAAGCTGGTCACAGAGCTACACTGAGCAACCTCAGAGAAACACAGAGAATTTTTTCCGGTTTTTCGTAACTACTTAGCCATGTCATTTCGACCGAAGGGAGAAATCTCCGAGGCCGATGCAGCGCGGTAGGGATTTCTCGGCCTACGGCCTCGAAATGGCATGAGGGCTGAGTAGTTATCTTAAGCCATAGTAATCATATAGCCTGATCGTAACGCCGGCCCAAAGCTGCCAATACCTCATCCGTTGTCAACACCCAGCCAAATTTGAAGGCAAAATTTTTCAGCGTGGCCGCGTGCAGGTCGGACAGGTAGGACGAGACGGCATCGGAGACGAGGGTAGTTTTGTAGCCGTGATGAAACGCCTCGCGCCCGGTCTCCTCGACGCAGATTTGGGTCACGGTGCCGGTGATAATGAGCGACTCGACGCCCAGCGAATGCAAAGTATCGTCGAGATTGGTGCTGTGAAACGCGCCGTAGCCATATTTGTCCACGATGTAATCGCCGGGCTGGGGGTAGATTTCGTCAACCACGTCGGCGCAGTCGAGGGTGCGGTCCACATCGGCATAGTAGCGCTGGTGGCCGCGCCGGCAGGCCAGGGTCGGCGCTTCAAGCTGCGGCGACCACTCCCACATCAGCGTCCGTTTCGGCCCGGCCAGGAAGCGGGTGTAAATGATCGGAATGCCAGCCTCGCGGCAAAAGTCAATCAATCGCCAGTGCTGCGGGATGGTTTGGCGGGCAGCGGGTACCTCCATCGGCGCGCCCTCACGCACAAAATCGTTTTGCATATCCACGATGACCAGGGCTGGATTGTGCCATTGATCTACGGCCATGCTGCCTCCTGCAAAAAGGTATACGGTAGACAGTAGACGGTAGACAGGGGATTACCCCTGCAACCTTGCTACCTGCTACCTTGCTACCTGAAAACCGGCATCACTTCCTGCGCCAGCAAACGCAGTTCGTTCATAATAAAATCGTGCGAAATGCCCGGAAAATAGAGCCGGCAGATGAGATGATCTACCCCAAAAGCATCCACAAATCCCTGCAACTGTTTAATGACCGTCTCCGGGCTGCCGACCAGGAAGCGGTCGCGGCTGATGGCGTCGAACTGGTCCACCGGGGCGCTGTCTTCGGCCCCGATGAGCGGATGTTTCCATTTGCCGCCGCCGTACTCGTCACGGTAGTTGATGAGCAGATGTTTTTCGGCCACCTCGCGGGCCTCGGCATTCGTGGCGGCGATGACCACCTCGCGGGTCAGCGGGGTGGGTTTGGCCGCAGGGTCGAGACCGGCCTCGGCCAGATTTTGCCGATAGATCGTTTGGGCGGCCAGCAATTTATCCAGGCCAGCGGTCGGGCCGGGAACCCAGGCGTCGCCCCATGTGGCGGCCCGACGCAGAGCCAAGTCGCCCCAGCCGCCCAGCCAGAGCGGCGGTGGCGTGTCCGGGCGCGGCTCCATTTTCAGCCCTTCAACCTGATAATGCTCTCCCCGAAAATTGACCTCTTCCTCGGTCCACAGCAGCTTGATCAGCCGAACCGCTTCTTCAAAGCGCGCGCCCCGTTTTTCCAGCGGCACCTGGTACAGGGCAAACTCGTCCGGCTTGTAACCGATGGCCGCGCCGAGGATGAAGCGTCCCCCCGACATAATCGCCAGCATGGCCGCATCCTCGGCCACGCGGACAGGATGGTAGAAGGGCATAACCATCACATCAGTGCCGAAGAGCAGGCGCTCGGTGCGGGTGGCGATGCCAGCCAGCCCAATCAACGGCGAAGGCCAGTAATGATTTTTGACGCCGTGATGCTCCTCCAGCCAGACCGAGTCAAAGCCGAGTTCTTCGCCCAGCAGCACCTCGGCCAGAAAATCCGGGTAGTAGGTACCCCCCTCGGTGGGGATAAAACCAAATTTCATAGAATTATCCTTAAGAGATTAGAGATTGGAGATTAGAGATTGGAGATTAGGCAATCTCCAATCTCTAATCTCCCTCCCTCGGCGCGGCCACGGATTTACGCACCACCAGATGATGCGGCAGGGTGAGCGAGTCATTCTCCGGCAGTTCCTTATGGCGCAGATTGACGAAGCTCTGCATGCCGGTCGCGCCCAGCTCATACAACGGCAGGGCTATCGTGGTGAGCGACGGGTCCACAAATTGAGCCGTAGCGATGTCGTCAATGCCCATCACGCTGATGTCCTGGGGAATGTGACAGCCCGCCTCACGCAGCCCGACCAGGCAGCCAATCGCCATCAAATCATTCGAGGCCAGGACCGCCGTCGGTTTGACCGGCAGGGCAGCGATTGTCTGTCCCGCCTGCAAGCCTGACTCATATTTGTAATCGCCGTCAAAAACAAGGTCTGGATTGAAGGCCAGTCCGTGCGCCGCCAAAGCCGACTTGTACCCGTCGAACCGAAGCTGAGTGGTGGTCAATAATTTCGGGCCGGAAATATAGCCAATCGAGCGATGGCCCAACTCAATCAGATAATGCATGGCATCCTTGACCACCTGCTCGTTGTCCACCAGCACCGAGAAGGATGAAACCAGATGCTTGGCCAGCGAGACGCAGACCGCGCCCCGGCTGTAAAAAGCTTCCAGGGATTGATTGACCTTGTGCTGATAGGTCGCGTCGGTCAGGCCGCCGCCGGCAAAGATAACCCCATCCACCCGGTAGCTGCCCAGCGTATGCAGGTATTGCAGTTCAATTTCCGGCACGCGGTCAGAATTGCAGACGATGACCAGATAGCCGTGCCGGCGGGCCACATCTTCCACGCCGCGCACAATCGTGGCAAAGTAGGGGTCCACCGCATCACCGATAATCACCCCGACAATCCGGGTAGCCCGCGTGACCATCGCCTGGGCCAGGGCGCTGGGCGAAAAGTTCAACGACTCGGCGGCTTCCAGCACCCGCGCCCGCGTCTCTTCGCTCACCGGATGCGCACTGCCGCTCAGCACCCGCGAAACGGTGGTAATCGAAACATTGGCTCTTTTGGCGACGTCAACAATGGAGACCATGCGAGCTCACAGATAGTTTCAAGATTTAGGTATTGCGTATTGCGTGTTGCGTGTTGCGTAAAACACGCAACACGGTTATTGAATAACTCGTAAAAGCAGACACACCAACGGGTTGGCCCCGTACTTCGTCGAGAATTTTGGCGGTGAGGGGGATGGAGCGAACGATAACTGGAAGAGGCAAACAGTAACAGCTTGCGGAAAACGTTTTCCCGATATTAACACAATCAAGTAGCGCTGTCAAATAGAGAAATGACCTGTACGTACCGCTGTACTACTTTAACCGCTTGACACCACCGCCAGCCGCGTTTATCATGAAGAGCATCCACAACGCTGCTGCACCCGCCGTTAATGAAAAGAAAAAAGGAGCATAATGTTTGAACTTGGCGTCTACTCATTTGTCGAGCTAACCCCTGATCCTGTCACCGGAGCGATAATCAGACCGGTCCAGCGCATGGACAATCTGCTCGAAACCATCGAACTGGCCGATCAGGTGGGCCTGGACGTTTTCGGTGTGGGCGAGCATCACCGGCCCGACTTCATTTCTTCGGCCCCGCTGGTTATTTTGGGGGCGGCGGCGGCCCGCACCAAATCTATCCTGCTGTCAACGGCGGTCACGGTGCTCAGTTCGGACGACCCGGTGCGGGTCTTTCAGCAGTTTGCCACCCTCGATTTACTTTCCCACGGCCGGGCCGAGATCATGGCCGGACGCGGGTCGTTTATTGAGTCGTTTCCGCTGTTTGGCTATGACCTGCATGATTACGACAGCCTCTTTGCCGAGAAGCTGGAACTGCTGATGAAACTCCGCCAAACGGAAACCATCACCTGGGCGGGTAAACACCGCCCGGCCCTGAACAACCTGGGCATCTACCCTCGCCCCTTGCAGGCAAAGCTGCCCATCTGGATAGCCGTCGGCGGCACGCCGGAATCGGTGGTGCGCACCGCTGCGTTGGGCCTGCCGATGGCCCTGGCCATCATTGGCGGCATGCCCGAACGCTTTGCGCCTTTTTACAAGCTCTACCGGGAGGCGGCGCGCGAGGCCGGACACGATCCGGCCCAACTGCCCCTGAGCATCAACTCGCACGGCTTTATCGCCGACACGGTCCAGGAGGCGGTTGACACCTACTACCCCTCGGCGACGGTGATGATGAATAAAATTGGCCGCGAGCGGGGCTGGCCACCCGCCACCCGCCAGCAACTCGAAGCGGGGCGGCTGCTGCGCGGCTCGGATTTGTGGGCAGCCCGGCTGAAATCATCGAGAAGATTCTGTTCCAGCACGAAATCTTCGGCCACCAACGGCTGCTGCTGCAACTCGGCGTCGGAACGATTGACCACGCCAAAGTAATGCACGCCATCGAACTGCTGGGCACCAGGGTTGCCCCCGTTGTCCGCGAGGAAATTGCCCGGCGAAATTCTTCAGGCAAGAACTCCGGCTAACTGTCATGTTGGGAGATTGGAGATTAGAGATTGGAGATTCAGACTAATAATCTCCAATCTCTAATCTCCTGTTTTATGCCACCCCACACCAATCCACCAGGGTCAGGGCCAGCACTTTGGTCACGTTGAGCAAATCGTCGAGCGGCACAAACTCGGCGGAGGTGTGGGCCTGGGCCAGATCGCCGGGGCCGTAAAGACAGCCGGGAATGCCCCGCCCGGCAAACCAGGCCAGGTCGGTCACGGCGACAAAGCCGGAATAGATCGGCTGCCCCACTACAGCCCCGTAAGCCTGCGACAAACTCTGGATGACCGGGTGCTCCACCGCCGTATTGACCGGCGGAAAGGAGACGCCGGAGATGCCCCACTCGATTTCCGGGGGATGCTCCCGCAGCCAGGGGTCGGCCTGGGCCACACGCTGCAGATAATCCTCAAACTCCGCCCGCACGTCCTCGGTCCGTTCGCTGGGCAGGTATTTCAGGCTCAGCAGGGTCGAGCAGTAATCCGGGAAGGTCGAAGGGCTGCCAATGATCGTCGGCATCCCCTGCGCGCCGCCGCCGGTCCCGCCGAGCACCACCCCAATGTTGATGGTCGTGATCCCTTTGGGCATCAGCGGGTGGACTTTGTGGACGCCCCAGGTGCGCTCCAACTCCTGCACTGCCGCCAGCAGTTTCAGCATTTTCTCAATGGCATTGACCGCCACGCCCTGTCCCCCGGCGTGAACGGACAGATAACGCTTGGCCGTGTGACCGGCCACTCCCCGGACGACCACCCGCAGCCACTCCACTCCCCCTTCGACCGGATGGATGTGGCCGCCGGTCGGCTCGGTCACAATCACCGCGTCGGCTTTGTAACCCCGTTCCAGGGTTTGCCGCGTCCCCGGCCCGCCGACTTCCTCATCCACCACCGTCTGTACCTGCACGTCGCCGGCCAGCCGCAGCCCGGCCCGCTGCACCGCCGCCACAGCAGCAATCATGGCCGCGATGCCGCCCTTCATATCGCAGGTGCCCCGGCCCCACATTTTGCCGTCGTGGATTTCGCCGGCCCAGGGATCGTACGGCCATTGGGCCGGGTCGCCGGCAGGGACCACGTCAATGTGACCGTTGAGAATGAGCGAGCGCCCTCCGCCGGAGCCGGGCAGCGTGGCGACCACATCGGGCCGTTTGGGGAAAACTTCCCAGGTGTCCACCGCCATGCCCATTCCTTTGAGCCTATCGGCGATAAAAGCCTGGCACGCCGCTTCCGCCCCCGGCTCGACATTGACCAGATTGGGATTCTCGGTTTTAAAATTGACCATCTCTCGCAAAAACGAGATGGTTTCATCCGCGCCGCGTTCAACCTCGGCCAGGACAGCCTGGGCTATTTCGGCGGGGATGCCGGTGGTATTTGATTGGGTCATGCTTCGGTCCTCCTCGTAAATAAAGACGCGATGAGGCGTGAGGCGCTGAGGCGAAATATTCTTCGCGTCATCGCCTCATCACCTCATTTTCATTATCGGTGGCGTACTCAGGCTCGTGAACACTCCTTAGAAATAGACCCTCTCCCTGGCAGGGAGAGGGGTGGGGGGTGGGTCGTTTTCATCATCGGTGGTGTACCACAGGCCCATGATGACCTTCGGACAAATAGCCGGAAATGGATGGGATGAGGTGGAAGAACCGTATTATGCCAAAAGAAAGGGGGTGTGTCAAAGAAAATTGAATTTTATTCGGTGAAATCCAGCAATTCCCTCACCCGGCCGTGGCGCATCTCCCAGACGTGGGTGGCAATCCGCTGAATGAAAGCCTGGTCGTGGACAACGGTCAGGACCGTACCGGGGAACTGGTTGAGTGCCTCTTCAAACCGCTCCCGGCTGGGGATGTCGAGGTGATTGACCGGCTCATCCAGCAGCAAAAATTGCAGCCATGGGCGACCAGCACCGCCAGCATCAGGCGTGCCCGCTCACCGTAGCTGAGGCTGGCGATGGGAAGGAAGGCATTGTCCCCGGCAAAGAGGAAGAAGTGCAGAAAGCTGCGGATTTCGGTCTGGTCCATCTTGACTGCCTCCGCCCGGATGGTCTCGTAAGGCGTGCTGGCCGGGTCGAGCTGTTCCTGTTCCTGGGCAAAATACCCCAGTTTGACCCCCGCGCCCAGCCGAATCTGGCCGTTTGTCGGCTCCAATTCGCCGGTGATGAGCCGCAGCAGGGTGGTTTTGCCCTCACCGTTGGGGCCGATGAGGGCCACGCGCTGGCCGTGGGTGAGCGTTTGGTTGACTTCGGCAAATAACGGCCGTCCGTCGAAGCCCATGCTCACATTTTCCAGGCTCAACACCTGACGCGCCCCGCCGGCATCATTGGCGAAATTCAGCTTGAGCTGCCACTGGCGGCCCGGTTTGTCCACCCGGTCTTCGGTCAGCAGCCGTTCCACCCGCTGCTCAAGCTGTTTGGCCCGCCCGACGGTGGACACACTACGCCCGGCAAAGAAATGTTTGGCAAACTTGTCGTTGTCCCGGTCGGTTTTGCCGCCCCGTTTGAATTTAGCCAGGCCGCGCAACTGCCGGGCGGCGTTTTGCAGGCGCAGAATTTCGTCATGCTGGTCGCTGTAAGCCTGCCACTGCTGTTCGATTTCGCGGGCCAGGGTGTCGGTGTAGAAGGTGTAGTTGCCGGGAAAGTCGCGTAGGGTGTGGGTGACAGGGTCGAGCACCAGGGTGCGGGTGGTAGTCGCATCCAGAAAAGCCCGGTCGTGGGAGACGATCAGAGCCGCGCCATTGTAACGTTCCAGCCAGCCTTCCAGCCAGAGCAAGGCATCCAAATCCAGGTGATTGGTCGGCTCGTCGAGCAGGAGCAGGCGCGGCTGCCGGATGAGCAGGCCA
>JAAUSP010000182.1 GCA_012032575.1 Anaerolineales bacterium
TCAAATAACGCCTGGCGCGATGCCATTGGCCCGCCGGCCAGCTTTGGCTCGGCCACCCGTGAGGCCTGCAACCCGTGTAACCCGGCGTATGGGTATACGGTTGACCCCAGCCAGTGTAGCTGCAAACGCACGGCCAACGATACCGCCAATAGCGGCTATGGCGGCGGGGCCGGTTGCACCCTGGTGCCAATCTCGCAAACCAATCAGCTTCAGGATCAATTGGTGACGGGTCTCTATTCGGGTTTGCAGCCCATTCGCAGCGCCCAGGAGGCGGTCAAAAAGTTTGCCCGCAAGTTGGACCCCAAATTTGACCAGTTGGGCATTGTGGCTTTTTCGACCGATACCCCTGGTGCGGATCGCCGTTCCAAGCTGCAATGTTTAACCTGGGCCACCACCCAGTTGGGCAACCCGGCCCGCTGCTATGACCCCAGCCTGGGCACGCCGGTTACCTACACCCAGGTCATCAGCGCCGTCGAGAAACAGTGGCCCGGCGGCGGGACCAATATCGCTCTGGGCCTGCGGGAAGGGCTGGAAGAGTTGGGGGTCGGCACGCCGGGTAATGCCGCCGTCAGCGGGGTCTGTACGGGGACGCCCGCCGACGGCAATGCCTGCGACCGGCGCGGTGCGGCCCGGCGGGTTATCATCCTGATGACCGATGGTTCGCCCAATGCTAACCCCGGCAGTTGTAACGGCGGCGGCGGTCGGCCCGATTTGTGGGACGGTTTGCTCGGTACGGAGACTGACCACTTTGAGTGTGCGATGTATTTTGCCTTCCTGGCTTCCGAAGCCAATGTCACCCTTTACACCATCGGTATCGGCGCGGGGGCCAACCGCGATTTGCTGACGGCCATGGCCACCGGCATTGACCCGCGCGGCGGCGGAACGCCCTACACCCACTTTGTGGGCAAAGGCGGGCAGTATTTCCCCGCCGCCAAACCCACCGACCTGGATATCATCTTCGACCAGATTTTGTCGAATATCTATGTGCGGATTGTCGGTTAGTTGTTTGTCAATGTTAAATTATCAAGCTGTAGAGACAGGACACTGTCCCGTCTCTACAGTTTCAAATCCTGTCATTTTTACTTTGGCAAAGGACCGGCTTTAAGAAAGGGCTAGAAATATGAAAAAGCTGCTTCAGCGGCTACGGCCAGCTACCCAGCAAGGCCAGAGTCTGGTTGAATTGGCGATCACTGCGCCCATCCTGGTTTTTATGCTCCTCGGCGTTTTTGAAGTCGGCTGGGCGCTGCGCGGTTATCTGGTTTTAACCAATATCAGCCGCGAAATTACCCGTTATTCCGTTCGCCAGGGCTATCTGGATTACGCCCAAAAAAATAACAATCCCTATACCCATACCCTGCCGGCCGCGGTTACCGTCGGCTACGATGGGGTGGTTTCTTACAGCTACCGCACCCTGTCCGAGCAAGTTGTCCTGGATTTCTCCGATGAGAACACCAGTACCTTGATCATCTCGCACCTGGTGGTGGACACGGGGCTGGCCTGCCGGCCCGGCACCACCTGCGATTGCAGCCAGTTTGTCACCAATCCCAACTTCTACCTGAACGGGACCAATGTGCTGACCTATGATGACTTGATTCTTCACCCCGACGTGCGCGGCTATGAAAATTTTTACGCCCAAACATTCCCGCCCACCAGCACCCGTGTGACCCAGTTTAACTATCCGGACGAAGCGGCTCAACTGGCCCGCGAAAACAACAAATTCAACTGCGAGCTGCTCCGCAAAAGTGGCGGCACCATTCCGGCCAGCAACAATCTGATCATCACCGAGATTTTTTACAACCAACCCCAATTGTTTGGTTTTCCGATTATTTCCAATCCCTATACCGACCCGGTGCCGATGTACGCCCACACCGCCATGCGGATCATTGTTTCCTCGCGCAGCGGCGAAAACGTGGACACGGTCGGGCCGGTGTGTGATGTATATCCCTTTGCCCTCAAGGCTTCCCCGGCTTTCACCATCAATAACGAAATCAACATTTTGCGAGACGGCTGGGTCAAATGGAATTCGACGCGGAGCAACAGCGCCACCTATATCTCTGATGCGTTAAAATATTCTCGCATGCCGCTCAACGATTTTAAGGAGTCGGGCAATCCTGGCGACACTTCGCTCAATATCGGTGATCGGGTAGCGATTGATACCAGCAGCTACGGCCAGGTTCTGACGGATGTGCGCAATCTGGCCTCAAAAGATATTCGTATCCCCGTGCTCAACAGCAGTACTTCGGCCATTATCCGCTTTATCAAAGTACGGGTCAGTAACGACTATGCTGATCTTAACCCCGGTGGTTCCCCTCCCACAGTCTTGGCGACCTACATTGAGGATTTTCAAGTGGATGCCGGCGGTTTTCCCATTTGCTTAACTTCGGACTAAATTCGTTACAACCCTGCGCCCATTGGCCGGTCTTGTCAAATTAAACTCGGTCCCAAACTTAGTTTGGGACCGAGTACGGTTCACTTATGTCAAATCTGGCTTTTCCCCGTCTTGACTTTTTCGCATAAAATGGTATGATTAATATGCTAGCGTCCTTTTCGTCTACATTTGTCGAAAGGGAGAGTTTAATATGCAACGTGGCAGACTGCTGATCATACTTGCGATCATTCTGGGTCTGGCAACGCTGGGTGCGGTCGCCTTCCTCTTATTGCCTGGTGCTGGCGGTGTGGTGGTGGTGGAATCCACAGCTACCGCTACGCCTGGGGTGACGACTGAAGATAGCGGCGGTATTCCCACCACGCAGGTCATTGTGGCCTTGCAGCCCATTGGCCGCGGTTCTGAATTTGTGGCCGGCTCGATTGGCCGCCGCGACTGGCCGGCCAATAATGTGCCGCCCGATATTATTGCCGACGAAGCTGAAACCATTGGCAAAGTCGCCAAAACCGATATTGTCCAGGGGCAGGTGATTGTCCGCAGTATGCTGGTGGATGTTTTTGGCGCGGGCGAAGCTTCCTTTCAAATCCCGGCTGGCCGGGTGGCGGTTGCCTATCCGATTAATCGCCAGAAGAGCGTGTCCTTTGCTGTGCAGCCTGGCGACTATGTAGATATTCTGGTCTCGGCCTTTTTTGTTGACGTGGATGAGGAATTCCAGACCACGCTGCCCAATAAGTTAAGCTTTTTGGTGCCGGAACTGGACCCCGAAACCGGCGAACCAACCGGTAACTTTACGTTGAGCAATCCGGTGGATGAGGGCCGTTTTGTGGTGGCAGCAGAGGATATTCCGGCGGTTGTTTTTGCCCGCGAGGCTCAGATTCCCCGGCGCGTGGCCCAGTTGACGGTTCAGGCGGCCAAAGTCATTCGGGTTGGCCCGTGGATTGAACCGCCGCCCCCCCGCCGCCCGCTGAAGGTGAGGAAGCGCCGACACCGACGCCTACCCTGCCGGATGTGGTCACGCTGGCGGTAACACCCCAGGATGCCCTGGTCCTGCTTTGGCTGCGTCAGAACTATATCTACAGTGAAATGGCGCTGCGGGCTGCCGGTGAAGAAAATGCGGACCATCTGACGGAAGCGGTAACTTTGCAATACATGCTTACCCGCTTTAACATTGCGGTGCCGCCGAAGATTGAATTTGTTATGTCGCCGTCGCTGGTAGAATTGGCCAATGAGCTGCAATTACAAGCCCAGGTTACACCTACGCCTACACCTGCACCCAGCCAGTAAGAGGCAATTGGCCTCCGGGCCACTGGTTTAACCGCCTGACTATAGATCAATTACCGGTTGAGTATGGCACGTTGTCTCTTAGTAATTAAGAGACATTTGTGCTTTAGAAATGTGCCTTAATAGCAGTTGTCTGCCGTTGCAATAATTTGGATAGGGGGATGGACCTGCATCAGCCCGCCAGGGCGGACGCACGGTTCACCCCTCCCGATTGAAAAAACACGTCTGCCCTGTAAACGCCCAAAATAAGCCAGATTATTAATAAGATCAGGATAAAAAACTTTATGTCAGGACCGGCCATGCCACCATCAAACAGCCCAGGCGACAAAGAAAAAATTCGGTTATTGATTGTAGATGATATCCCGGAAACTCGGGAAAATTTGCGTAAATTGCTCTTCTTCGAGTCGGATATTGATGTGGTAGGGGCGGCTACCAACGGCGAAGAAGGCATTCAAATGGCGATAGAACTCCAGCCGGATATTGTCCTGATGGACATCAATATGCCGGGTGTGGACGGCATTACCGCCAGCGAACGAATTTCGCAGCAGGTCCCCTTCTGCCAGATTATTATGATGTCGGTTCAGGGGGAAGCTGATTACCTGCGCCGGTCAATGCTGGCCGGGGCACGAGAGTTTTTGATAAAACCCTTTTCCAGCGATGAATTAGTCAGCAGTATTCGCCGGGTTTATCAATTGGGGGCGACCCGTCGGCAGGCTATGCCGGCGATGACCCAGATGCCAACAGGTATGTCGGCAGCAACGCCGGCAACAACCCAGGAAAAAGGGAAGATTGTAACTGTTTTCAGTGCCAAGGGTGGGGTTGGCTGTAGCACCATTGCCGTAAATGTGGCCATTGCTTTACAGCAGAACGCCGCCAGTAAGGTCGCCCTGGTTGACACCAGTTTGCAATTTGGTGATGTTGGCGTGTTGTTAAACCTGTATGCCAGCCGCACCATCGCCGACCTGGCTTCCCACATTGACGAATTGGATAATGAACTGATTAACGATATTTTTATCGCCCACAGTTCAGGTATCAAAGCGTTGCTGGCTCCCCCTCGGCCAGAAGTAGCCGATACAGTCACCCCGACCCTGGTGGTGGATGTGCTGGAACGCCTGCGCACGATGTTTGATATCATCATTGTTGATACCAGCAGCGTACTTGACGATCTGGTTTTGAGTGTTCTGGACATTTCTGATAAGATAATAGTAGTAACTACGCCCGAAATTCCGGCTATCAAAAACGCCAAACTTTTATTTGAAGTGACCGAGGCGTTGGAGTACGAGCGCGAACGGGCCATGTTCATTCTCAATAAGGTAGATAAACGGATTAATATTCGGGCGGAAGACATCGAGGCCAATATTAAATATAAAATTGAGGCTCAGCTACCCCTTGATGAAAAATCGGTGACGACAGCGGTTAATCAGGGTGTGCCTTATGTTTTGGGGGATAAAAACAGCCTGCTAACCCAGGCTACGGTTGCCTTTAGCAATCACCTGGTCAAATCATTAAACCCCAGCCCTGAAAAAGTAGAGGCACCTGTTCGCACCGGTATTTTTGGCAGATAAACGCTGATAACCTTTAAACTTCAACTTTACGCTGGCCTTTAAGGAAAAAGGAAATGTCTTTATTAAAGCGCATTGAGAAAAGTCAACAACCTGGCGATAGCGGTGAATCGAAATCAGGGGGCGGTTCAGCCAGCCCTATTCGGCCCAAAGGCGCAGAACAGCAGGCGCGACGCGCCCCGGCAGCCTCCACTGTCCGGGATGCTTTTAAGGATTTAAAGGAACGGATTCAGGATAAGCTGGTGGCAGAGCTGGACCCGGCGATGGATGTTTCACGCACCGACGATGTGCGGCGGACTATTCAGGATATGTTTGAGCAAATTCTGGCCCAGGAAAATATTATTCTCAGCCGCTCGGAACGGGAACGATTGTTTGAAGGCATTGTTGCCGAAATTCTCGGTTTTGGTCCGCTGGAAGTGCTGCTGGCCGATGAAAATGTCAGCGAAATTATGGTCAACGGCCCGGAAAAGGTTTTTGTCGAACGCAAAGGCAAGCTGACCAAAACTAATATTATTTTTGAGAGCAATGAACACGTGATGAAGGTGATTGACCGGATTGTGTCGCCTCTGGGCCGGCGCATTGATGAAAGCTCGCCTTATGTAGACGCTCGTTTGCCCGATGGCTCCCGCGTTAACGCCATCATTCCGCCATTGGCGCTCAATGGGCCAACACTGACCATCCGCAAATTTGAAAAAGACCCACTGACCATTGAGGATTTGATTCGTTTTGGTTCAATGTCGTCTGAAACGGCCGAGTTTTTGAAGGCTTGTGTTAAATCCCGGCTGAATATTGTGGTGTCCGGTGGCACCGGTTCGGGTAAAACAACCCTGCTCAATGTGCTCTCCTCGTTTATCCCCAACGATGAGCGGATTATTACGGTAGAGAACGCGGCGGAATTGCAGCTTCGCCAGGAACACGTAGTTACCCTGGAATCGCGCCCGCCCAATATCGAAGGTAAAGGTGAAGTCACCATCCGGGATTTGGTCATCAACACCCTGCGCATGCGTCCAGACCGGGTCGTGGTTGGGGAATGTCGCGGCGGCGAAACCCTGGACATGCTTCAGGCCATGAATACCGGTCACGATGGCAGCCTGACTACCGCCCACGCCAATACCCCCCGTGACATGTTATCCCGGTTGGAAACTATGTGCTTGATGGCCGGGATGGATTTGCCGGTGCGGGCCATTCGCGAGCAGGTAGCTTCGGCGGTTGACCTGATTATCCAACAATCCCGTTTGCGCGATGGCACCCGCAAGATTGTCAATGTGACCGAGGTGCAGGGTATGGAAGGTGAAGTTATTGTAATGTCTGATATTTTTGCCTTTGAGCAGCAGGGCATTGAAAACGGCAAAATTGTGGGCCGGCTTAAACCGACCGGTATCCGTCCCAAATTTTATGAAAGAATTGAAGCGTCTGGTATTGTTTTGCCGCCCAACATCTTTGGAGCCAGTACCAGATTTTAGGGATAGCCAGAGATCATGGTAAAGGATAAGTCTGGTTTTTTGGAGGTTTAGCATGTTACCTATCATCATTGGAGTGCTCGTGGTGCTCACCCTGGCTACCCTGGCTGGCGGAATTATCATATCGAGAAGGGGGGCCGATGCAACCCAGGCCCGGTTGGGGCAATTTGTGGGTGGCGGTACGCTGGACGGTGCCGATGACGAGGATAAAAAGAAATCGAGCGGGCCGTCGCTGCTGACCCAAAACCTGGACCAGGTGATTGAAGAGCGGGGGCTGGGCAAAAATTTGGCGACTGAATTGGCCCGCGCTGATTTAAAAATCACTGTGGCCGAGTTCTGGGCGTTGAACGTGATTTCGATTGTTGGGGTGATGGGCCTGGCCTGGCTTGTTTACGGCGGTTTTATCATGCCCCTGATTGGGGCGGTGGTCGGCTTCTTTTTGCCCAAATTCTGGCTAAAGATGCGTCAGGGAGCGCGGTTGAAGCGGTTTAACAATCAATTGGGTGATGGTATTACCCTGATGGCCAATGGTTTGCGCTCCGGTTACTCTTTGTTGCAAGCCATGGATGCGGTGGGCCGGGAAATGCCGGAACCGATGGCTATAGAGTTTAAACGGGTTGTGCGCGAGGTGGGTCTGGGGGTAAGCAACGACCGGGCCTTTAACAATTTGCTGCGCCGCGTGCCCAGCGATGACCTGGATTTAATGATTACTGCTATTAATGTGCAGCATGAGATCGGTGGTAACCTGGCCGAGATTCTGGAAATTATCGGTTTTGTCATCAGAGAACGGGTTCGGATCAAAGGCGAAATCGCCGTTTTGACGGCGCAAGGCCAATTATCGGGTTACATTATTTCAGGCTTGCCGATAGCGTTGGGGCTGCTGCTCTACGCTATGAATCAAGACTATATCGGTAAAATGGTCTTCTCCTGCGACTCGCTGGGAATTACCCCGGAAAAGTGTACTCAACCTTGTGGCTGGATTATGATTGGGGCCGGTATGTTGATGATTGTCAGCGGCTTTTTTGCCATTCAAAAAATTATTGCGATTGAAGTGTAGGTTTTTAGGTGTTCAGGGGTTTAGTTTAACGGAGGTTGATGATGGATCCAATCATCCTTATCCTTATCGTGGTGGTGGGGGTGGGACTTACCGGCGCGCTGGTATATTTTGGCCTGCGGGCTTCGTCTTCTGCTGCCGGTGGCGGCGGCGGTGATATTCAGGTTCGCCTCGAAGAGTTTGCCGGTCGGGCCACACCCTTAACCCTTGAAGAAATTGAGTTATCACAACCCTTTGTTCAGCGGGTTATCCGCCCCAATTTGATCAGGTTGGGTAATGCCCTGGGTAAGTTTTCACCTTCAAAATCACGGGCTGCCGCTGAATTGATGCTGGAGCGGGCGGGTCGGCCTTATGGCTGGGGCGCTACCGAATTTTTGGGGCTGCGTCTCTTTGTTGCGGTGATTTTTGGGGTTTTGACTTTTTTGATAACCGTTATCTCACCTACAGTTGGTCCCCTGGCTAAGATTCTGGCTCCGCTGGTCGCTGCGCTCATTGGGTTTGTCTTGCCGGTTCTCTGGATCAGGTCAAAAATCAATAGGCGAAAGAAAGAGATTATTAAAAGTCTACCCGATGCGATGGACCTGCTGACTATTGCGGTTGAAGCCGGTATGGGCTTTGACGGCGCTTTGCAGAAAGTGGCTGAAAAATGGGATAACGAACTGAGCCGGGGGTTTGCCAAGGTGGTCCACGAAATGCGGCTGGGCGTGATTCGACGCGAAGCTTTGCGCAATATGAGCAACAATATGGATGTGCCCGACGTGACCAGTTTTGTGGCGGCCATTATTCAGGCGGATCAATTGGGCGTGAGTATCGCTAAAATTCTGCGGGTTCAATCTGAACAGATGCGTACCAAGCGCCGGCAGCGCGCCGAGGAACAGGCCAACAAAGCGCCCATCAAAATGCTTTTCCCGATGGTATTTTTGATCTTCCCGGCGCTGTTTGTGGTTCTTTTGGGGCCAGCCGTTATCATCCTGATGGAAACATTCTGGGTAGGCCAGTAACCAAAGCTGATGCGCGTCTTTAATCAGACTCGCAATGCGCTGCTGGTCGGCCAGGGTCGGGAGGCCAACAATTTTTGGCTCAGACTGCGCGGTTTGTTAGGCGTTGCCGGCCTACAGCCAGGGGAAGGATTAATTTTAGTCGGCGAAAAGAGTATCCACACCCTGTTTATGAAATTTTCCATTGATGTGGTGTATGCCGATAAACACCTGAAGGTGATTCGGACCGACATCAATATGACTCCGTATCGTTTAGGGCCTTTGGTGCTTCAATCCGCTTATGTGGTTGAAATGCCGGTGGGCACCATTGTAAGTACAGCGACCGAGGTGGGTGATCAGCTAAAATTTGAAGCTTGACTTGAAAATTGGCGTCATACCTTGCTAAAATTATTAGCCAGGTGGTGAGATAATCCGTGCTAACCCACATCCAAAAAACCAGTCAATCCCTGCTTGATTTATTATTCCCCCCCAGGTGTGTCAACTGCCAAGCTGCCGATAGTTGGTTGTGCCCAAACTGCTTGAGTCAAATAGTTTTTATTTCCCCCCCCATTTGCCGGCGCTGCGGCACTCCTGTGGCTCCTGGTAATCTCAATTGCAAACAGTGCCACCATAACCCTTTACAGTATATTGACGGCATCAGGTCGGCTTCTTACTTTGAAGATAGCCCGATTCGCCCAGCCATACACTTGCTGAAATACCGCAATCATAAAGCGGTTGCTTTCATTCTGGCAACAATTTTGGCTGAGGCCTACCGGCGCTTCCAGCTTAAGGTAGATGTTATTATGCCTGTGCCGCTTCATCCTTCCCGGCTTCGTGAGCGAGGGTACAATCAAAGCGAACTGCTGGCCAAAAGTCTGAGCGAGTTGCTTGACCTGCCCCTGGATTCAAGGACGCTCCAGCGGACCCGCTCTACCAAATCCCAAATGACATTAGGGTTTAATGAACGACATCAAAATGTAGCGGAGGCTTTTGCTTGCGAAAGTTTCGCCGGAACAGGACAAACCATTCTCTTAGTTGATGATGTTTGTACCACCGGTTCAACCTTGGATGCCTGCGCCGATGCTCTAAAAAAAATGGGCGTCGGCGCTGTCTGGGGACTAACTTTAGCGAAGGCGCGTTAGTTCTCAAATCTAAATTTCATAGAAAGGAAACAAACATGCAACTGCTTCTCAAGGGAAAAAACTTTGTTATTTCTGATCGAGTCCGCACCTATGTAGAAAAGAAAATGGAGAAGCTGGACCGGTATCTGCCCGAAGTTGACGAAGCTCGGGTGGAGATTACCCAGGAAAAAACGAAAAGTGCCAAAGATAGAAATGTGGTTCAAGTAACCCTGCGGACCAATGGCACTATCTTGCGCGCCGAAGAACGTTCTGAGGCCATCTATGCTTCAATTGATGCCGTTGTGGATAAGATTTATCGCCAGATTGTACGCTATAAAGACAAACGGGTTGACCGTCACCAGGGCCACCTGGGCAACAAACGGCCGGACGAGGAGATGCCCATGCTTGACCCGGAAATCTTGACCGCCCTGGCCGAAGAAAGTGAGCGCAAAATTGTCCGGACCAAAAAATTCCAGGTGATCCCCATGAACGAAGAGGAAGCCGTGGAACAAATGGAACTGCTGGGGCACGATTTCTTTGTTTTCTACAATGTTAATCTGGGCCGAATCAACGTGCTTTATCGTCGCACTGATGATGATTACGGTTTATTAGACCCCGAATTAACCTAAAAATTCAACCTGACTGAGGAGTGGGGGCGAGGCATGAACGTGCCCGCCCCCTTTACTTTTATTAATGCAATTAGCCATTGACGGGCAATGTCAAACATTTATTCCCCTGGCAACCTTTCGCAGTCAGCGCGGGTTGCCCCCCGAATTTGCTGTGGCCTATTTTGAGCCAAAAGAATGGCAGGGTCTGGGCAGCATGGAGGGTTCGAGTCAAGCGCTGCTACAGATGCGGCAGCGGCTGCTGGATGCAGTTCCCCAAACCGTGCCTCTGACCGAGCTTATCCCCCAAGCTCAAGCCATCACCGATTGCTTCCACCATGAGCTGGCAGCGATCAATTCTCAAATCGGGCTGCGCGAGGTTGAAGTGGAATTTGCCGTGGCCGGCTTTGCCGATGTCATGCAGAGCGTCGCCTACAACCTGATTCAATTGAGCCACACCCACCAGCATAACCTGGCTCAGGTTAAAAATCAGTTCGACTTTTCAAGCCTCTATCAGAATTGGCTGGATGCTTCAGCGCGGGTATCCGCGCCCCCTCGTTCCTATTTGCATGAGGGTATTTCTTACCGGATTCAAATTGTCTACAATGCTTATGGGCGGGTAGGGCTAAAAGTCAGCGCAGCCGATGAGGTTTATTATGTACTTGACCCGACTCTGGGCTGTCCGGCGGCCAACTACATGTTTGATTTATGCGATGCGGTAGCCCAGGCGCTCTTCGCTGCTTTAACGTTGAACGTTCAACGTTAAACGTTCGGCCTGATACAGCTTATTTAAGCGCAGGTAAGTGATAAACATATACCAGCTCATCAGGCTGCAGACCTGCAACCCCACCCAGCCATCTTTGTATCCCTGCAACAAAAAATAACGCCGGCGAAATTCGCGCAAAGGCATGCTCAGGTAGGTCCACGGCCTGGCCCGAATGCCTTTTTCTTTCAGGATTTTGGCTTCAAAATCAATGTAGCGATCCTGCTTGAATTTAAATTGGGCCAGCGAGTCATAGTTATAATGGATGAGATGCTCTTTTAAATAATCAGCCGATCCATCCAACATCACAATCTCGTGGACCTGGCGCTCCGGGTCATACTGGGCCGCGTCGAGCCGCATCAGCCGCAATTGATAATCGGGGTACCAGCCGCCGCCGCGCATGGTGTGGCCCCACATAATGTTGTAGCGGGGCGTCCACCAGCCTGCGGCCTGGCTGTTTTGAATCACCTGCCGGATTTCCTGAGCCAGTTCCGGCGTGACCCGTTCATCCGCGTCCACAAACAGAATCCAATCGCCGCCCAGACTGCGGGCATTGTTCAGCGCCAAATTCCTGGCTATGGCAAAATTGACAAACTTATGCTGAAATACGTGCGCGCCCAACGTTTGGGCGATGTCAACAGTGCCGTCTGTGCTGAAAGAGTCTTCCAGAATGACGGCATCGGCCCACTGGACGCTCTTGATACAATCGCCAATATGACGCGCCTCGTTTTTGCTTAAAATCGCGGCGATGATTTTGGTCATCCTGCTTTTCCCTGCCAAATATTGATAACTTGCCGGTAGCCGACAAGTCGCTCGGCCAGTTCAGCCTGGTTCAACTCGCCCCGGCTGGCGGCCTGAGTATCCTGGTCGGCTAGCCGCTGCAGCCCCAGCCGCACCACTTGAGCAGCCAGCCACACCTTCAACGGATGATAATGCTTGTGGTAAAATTGGGCGCGGCTGGTCCACAGATTGATAAAACTGCTCATTTTTACCTGGCCGGTACTCTGACCGCCAAAATGGGTAATTCGCGCTGCCGGCACGCAGTAGGCCGGCCAACCGGCTGCCGCCATGCGCTTGCTCCAGTCCACTTCTTCAACATACATTTTGTATTGCTCGTCGAGGAGTCCCACCGCCTGGATAGCCTCCCGCCGGACACACATGGCTGCGCCCAAAGGGTGATCCACCCGAAAGGGCCGCCCGGCCTCATACACCGAGCGCGGATAGCGCCCGTTCAGGCGGGACTCGACCAGCCGGCCCGGCAGGGGCAGTAATTCAATCGCCAATTGCCATACTCCCGGAAAACCAAAGACGCTGTGCTGGAACGAGCCATCGCCGTACACCAGCCGCGCCCCGGCAACGCCGGCTTGAGGGTGGTCCTTGATAAAGTCAAATAACGCTCTCAGCGCACCG
>JAAUSP010000183.1 GCA_012032575.1 Anaerolineales bacterium
CACCTGGAGAAGGGCTGGGTGCAGCTCTATTGGTGTGGACAGCGTTGACAGCGAAAGCTGGTATGCCCGTTGGGCCCATCCCGGCGGTCGGGCCTGGCGGCACTTCCAATACGAGAATTATTTACTCAACGAAGTTTTACCTCTCAGCACGTATCGCAACCCTAATCCATTTTTAATTACGGTTGGGGCCAGTTTTGGGGCCTATCATGCGATTAACTTTGCCTTTCGTCACCCGTCGCTGGTGGGCCGGACCATCGGCCTGAGTGGGATTTATGATATTAGCGACTGGACCGACGGCCACCACAACGACACCATTTACTTCAATAATCCCTGCGCCTACATTCCCAATGAGTACGATGGCAACCGTCTGCAAGCGCTCCGACAGATCAATATTATTCTGGCTGTGGGCCGGGACGATCCCCTCCGCCTCAACAACGAGCATTTGTCGGGCCATTTGTGGGGCAAAAATATCTGGCATGCCCTGCGCATCTGGAACGGCTGGACGCACGATTGGCCCTGGTGGCGGGATATGATCCGGCTGTACATTGGCGGCCATGATTGAGTAGACAGTAGACGGGGTAAAAAATCCCCATCTACCGTCTACCGTTTACCGTCTACCTATGTCCAATTGGCAAGATTACCTGGCAGATAAAGTTGAGGGCACGCATACGGTGGTCGGCACGCTGAAAGTGCTGCCGCGAGTCTGGTCGCCCCAACTGCGTAACCGGCGCGATCTGTTGGTCTATTTGCCGCCTTCATACAGCCGCTCAAGCAAACACTACCCGGTCATCTACATGCACGACGGCCAGAATTTGTTTGATCTGTTCACCAGTTTTGCCGGAGAATGGCAGGTGGATGAAACAATGGAGGCGCTCAGCCGGCGCGGCTACGAAGCGATTATTGTCGGCCTGCCCAACCAGGGCGCACAGCGCCTCGACGAGTACAGCCCGTTTCCCCAGCCGCGCTACAGCCGGGGACAGGGGGCCAGGTACATCGAGTTTATTGTACAAACGGTCAAACCGCTGATTGACCGTGACTTTCGGACCCGGCCGGAACGAGCGCAAACCGGCATTTTTGGCTCATCTATGGGCGGTCTGATCAGCCTGTACGCCTTCTTCTGCCCGCCGCAAGCCTTTGGGTTGGCCGGAGTGATGAGTCCATCGCTGTGGTTTGCCCAGGGGCGCATCTTCAGCTACGTCGAAAAAGCTGCCTTTGTTCCCGGCAAAATCTATCTGGATACCGGCACCCACGAACAGACCCACTTCACCCCCACCCGGCCCCAACTGAGGGCTAAACTCAGCGAGTACCAGTCTACCGTCCACGGCATGCACGATTTGCTTTACCAAAAGGGCTACCGGCCCGGTCAGGATTTGCTCTACGTGGAGGAGGAAAACGGCCTGCACAACGAAGCCGCCTGGGCGCGTCGCCTGCCGGCGGCGCTGGAGTTCTTGTTAAGCCAGCAGACAGTAGACAGTAATCAGTAGCCAGAAAACTACTGACTACTGGCTACTGTCTACTAAATACTAATCAAAGGAGAGAGGCATGACCTTAAAAGTTGGGCTGCTGGTGGGCCGGGAGTGGTCGTTTCCGCCGGCCTTTATCGAAGAGGTAAACGGGCGCGAGGCCGGCGTGGTGGCCGAATATGTCACCCTGGGCGGAACCCAGATGGACGAACCCTGCCCTTACGCCGTCATCATTGACCGCATCTCGCACGAAGTGCCCTATTACCGCAGCTATCTCAAAAATGCGGTTCTGCAAGGCACAACCGTCGTCAACAACCCCTTTATGTGGACTTCTGACGACAAATTCTTTGAAGCTTCGCTGGCTAACCGGCTGGGCGTCGCCAGCCCCAGAACTATCGTTTTACCCAACAAAGAATATGTCCCTGGCATCAGCCACCAGGAAAGCCTGCGTAATCTCAAATATCCCATCGAGTGGCGGAGCATTATTGATTATGTGGGCCTGCCATGTGTGCTCAAAGATGCGCACGGAGGCGGCTGGAAAGAGGTCTACATCTGCCAGACTCTGGATGAAGTGATTAACCACTACAATCACTCTGGCCTGCTGACTATGATTTTGCAGGAATTTATCCGTTGGGAGCATTATGTCCGCTGTATTTGCCTGGGTCAGGAAGAAGTGCTGCCCATCAAATATGACCCCGGCGAGCGCAAATATTATGTCGAGCACGACCATCTCAGCAAAGAACTGGGCCGGCGGGTGGTAGACGACTCACTCAGGCTGGTGCGGGCGCTGGGCTACGATATGAACACCGTCGAGTGGGCCATTCGCGACGGCATTCCCTACGCCATTGATTTTATGAACCCGGCCCCCGATATGGACATCAACTCGCTGACCCAGTTTTATTTCAAATGGGTGGTCCGGCACATGGCCGATATGGCCATCCGCCTGGCTAAGAAACCGCGCAAACAAGCTAAAGAATTGGGCTGGGATAAGATATTCACCGCCAGCCGGAAGAAATGAGGCGGGGAGGAGTGAGGCGAGGAGGCGAAGATGCGAAATGCCTCGCCTCCTCGCGTCTTCGCCCCATCTCTCATTTATGAGGTAGATCATGACCGTCCAACACGCTATTCAAACCTACCACGATTTATTGACCGCCAGCGTTGCGGCCGAGTCGCAGGGCGAGTTAGAGGCCCAACAGCAGCGGCGCGGTTTGTTCTTTGGCGAGCGGCCTCTGTGTACCGTTTTGCGGCCCCGCTTTTTGACGCCGGCCCAATACCGCTTTATCCAACGGCGCACCCGCACCTTATTACGCGCTTTTGATAAAATTCACCAGGCCGGCCTGGCCGATAAAACCTTCCGCGCCCAATTTGATTTGACCGATTGGGAAGAGTCCCTGGTGCAGCACGACCCCGGCTTTCGCCCCGCCATTCCCATCTCCCGCCTGGATGCTTTTTTATCCCTCACCCCCAACCCCTCTCCCAGAGGGAGAGGGGAGAACTTTATTTCACCGAATACAACGCTGAAACCCCCGCCGCTTCCGCCTACAACGATGTTCTGACCGATGTTTTCTACGCCCTGCCGGTGATGCAGCACTTTTTGCGCCGCTACCAGGTCTTTTCGCTGCCGGCCCGGCATGGCGTGCTGCATGCCCTGCTGGCCGCCTTTCGCCAGTGGCGCGGTACCACCGAAGCGCCGCGCATCGCTATTTTGGATTGGCGCGAAGTGCCGACCTACAGCGAGTTTGTCCTGTTTGAGTCCTATTTCAAATCCCAGGGCCTGGAGTGCATTATTGCCGATCCCCGCGAGGTGGAATACCGCCAGGGCGGCCTGTATGCCGGCGATTTTCACATCACCCTCATTTACAAGCGGGTGCTTATCAGCGAGTTAATCGAGCGGGGCGGCATGGATCATCCGGTAGTGCGGGCAGTGCTCGATGGCGCTGTCTGCATGGCTAACCCCTTTGTTTGCAAAATGCTTTATAAAAAGGCCAGCCTGGCCGTTTTGAGCGACGAACGCAACGCCCATCTGTTCAATCGGGAGGAGCGCCAGGCCATCGGAGAGCATATCCCCTGGACGCGCCGGGTGGAAGAGCGCCGCACCGAATACGCCGGCCAAACGGTTGACCTGATTCCCTTCATCCACCAGCAGCGCGAACGGCTGGTTTTGAAGCCCAACGACGATTACGGCGGGCGCGGCATTGTGCTGGGCTGGACGGTTGATGATACTGCCTGGGCCGAAGCCGTGCAGATTGCCCTGTCCACGCCCTACATTGTGCAGGAGCGCGTGCCCATTCCCAGCGAACCCTACCCCAGCCTGACCGAAGGGGGCCAGCTTCACATTTTCGAGCGTATGCTCGACACTGCGCCCTTTGTTTTCACAGCGACAGCGTCTACGGCTGTCTGACCCGCCTCTCCACCGCCGCGCTGCTCAACGTCACCGCCGGGGGCGGCTCGACGGTGCCGACCTTTCTGGTGACGAGACGATAATTGGATTTACAAATGGACAAACGCACCATAACCGCCGAAGACCTTTATCAATTTCAACTCATCTCCAACGGTGAGATTTCGCCGGATGGGCAACATGTTGTTTTTACGTTGCAGCGGGTGGACCCCAAAACGCACAAGGAGTCAAGTAATCTGTGGGTCGTCCCCACCGAAGGCGGCTCGGCCCGCCAGTTTACCTACGGCGACCAGCTTGACCGCCGGCCCAAATGGTCGCCCGATGGCCGGGAGATTGCCTTTCTGTCTAATCGCGGCCCGGCCCGCCAGACCCAGCTTTACCTCATCCCCTTTTACGGCGGCGAGGCCCGCCCACTGACCCAACTCAAAGGCGAATTTGGCGGCTTTGCCTGGTCGCCCGATGGCCGGCAGTTGGTTTGTAACTTTCGCAAAAAAGATTTGGAAGCCATCGAACGGGAGGAGGATGAACAGAAGAAACAACTCGGTGTGGTGGCGCGGCACATCACCCGGATTGTTTTTAAGCAGGACGGCTACGGCTTTCTGCCCCAGGAACGCTGGCACATCTGGACCATTGATGCCGCCACCGGCGAAGCCCGCCAACTGACCGAAGGCGACCTGTACGACGAACTCGAACCCACCTGGTCGTCCGACGGCCAGCACATCCTCTTTCGTTCCAACCGCACCGGCGACCCGGACCTGAATTGGGATGTGACCGACCTGTACCTGATTCCGGTCAGCGGGGGCGAATTACGTGTCATTCCTACCCCCATTGGCCCCAAAGAAACGCCGGTCTTCTCGCCCGATGGCCGCTGGATTGCCTATTACCAACTGGGCGGACGCTCCGACCGCTGGCGGCACACCAACCTGTGGCTCGTTCCCGCCGACGGCCAGGGCGAGGCCCGCAACCTGACCGCCCCCCACGAAACGCTAGCGACGCACGCCACCATCAACGATATGGGCCGCATGAGCACCATGCCGCCCACCTGGTCGCCCGACAATCAGACGATCTATTTCCAGGCCAGTGAACGAGGCAACACCGTGCTCAAATCTATCAGCCTCGATGGAGCCAGGGTGTGGAACATTATTGACTCTTACGGCGCGGTCGAAGAGTTCAAATTTGACCCAACCCACACCCGGCTGATCTACCTGCACGGCACCATGACCGATCCCGGCCAAATCTGGCTGCGCGACCTGAAAAGCCACCAGGCTGGCCCGCTGACCCACTTCAACCAAACGCTGCTCGACGGGCTGGAGTTGGGTCAGGTCGAGGAGGTCTGGTTCAAGGGCGGGGAGGGCAACGATCTACAGGGCTGGATTCTCAAGCCGCCCGGCTTCGACCCGGCCCGGCGGTATCCCTCGATCCTGCAAATTCACGGCGGGCCGCTGGTCCAATACGGCAACTTCTTTATGCACGAATTTTATTTTTTGGCGGCGCAGGGCTACGTGGTCTACTTTTGCAATCCGCGCGGCGGCTGGGGTTACGGCGAGGCGCACGCCCGGGCCATTTACAACGATTGGGGCGGGGCCGACTACGCCGATCTGATGGCCTGGGCCGACTGGGTTGAGCAGCAGTCCTACATTGACCCGGCCCGTATGGGCGTGACCGGCGGCAGCTACGGCGGTTTTATGACCACCTGGATCATCGGCCACACCGACCGCTTCCGGGCGGCCGTGACCCAGCGCAGCGTCAGCAATATGCTCAGCATGGACGGCTCCAGTGACCTGGCCTATCGCTTCCACGCCCTGTTTGGCGCGGAGAAACATGCCTGGGAAGATTTTGACAACTACTGGCGGCAGTCGCCCTTAAAATATATTTGGCCAACGCCAAAACGCCCACCCTGGTCATCCACAACGAAGAGGACCTGCGCTGCGAGATCGAGCAGGGTGAGCAGATTTTTATTGCGTTGAAGAAGCTGGGGGTCGAAACCGAGCTGGTTCGCTTTCCCGGCGAGCCGCACGGCATGTCCCGCGATGGCCGCACCGACCGGCGGATTGTCCGGTTGAACCATATTTTGCGGTGGTTTGATCGGTATTTGAAAGAGGGGAACGACTCAGCCCAAGGTGATTAGATAAATGCGTGTTGCGTGTTGCGTGTTGCGTCTTCCGTTAATCTTACGCAACACGTAACACGGACTGCTTAACTATCTTCTTGGAACTACCAAAAGTCTACGCCGGGTGCTAATCAGCGAGCACTTTTAGCCGGGTAGAGAGCGGGCCGCTGTACAAGAAAACTTCCAGATCATCCATATTGATCGGCCCATCGCTGCTCAATTCGGGCAGAATTTCCAGGCTGGCCTCGCTTTGCTGGTACATGGTCGAACAATTTACTACTTGCGCATCCAAAACCATACAAATGTAAGCGCCCGGATGGGTGGCGATAAAATCGGCCAGACGAGCCGCCGCATCTGGCGCTAACGTAAGCTGGAAAAAAATTTGGCCGCTGGCAGAGTCAGGGGGAGCAATGGTTTGCACTTCGCGGCTGGTGAAAAGAATTGAATAAGTTTTGTGGGCCTCAGAAGGCACACCCAGGGTAATGGTTTCGCCCACCGGCGGAGACTCCTGACCACCATTGATAAAAGTAATCTCGCCGATACTGGTAATCACCGAGGCGATATAGGGCACATTTCGACCCTGCGGCAGGGTGACTTCCAGATAGTTGTTGCGAATCACCAAATTGTACGGCCCATTCAAGGCTAATTTATCCAGTCGTTTGGCAATAACAGGTCGGGCGGCAATCAATTCAACTTCCTGATTGCCAGGGATGATAGTATCAGGGGCAAGGATAAGCTTGGTTTCAAAAACCTGCTGGGCAGGGTCAAAGACACTCAAATCGGCCAGGGCGCGGCTGCCAAAAACCAGGCTCGCCACGCCAAGCACAAAAAGTACAGCCACGATCACGACGATCTGGTTTCTAAACATTGCCAGCCTCCTGGTTGTATACATAAGCAGAGTATACGCCATTTGGCTTAGTATGTCAATAGCCGACTAAGCAATGTTGCCTAATCGTAGGGTGCGAGTAGGAAAAAATGTGTCCCGTTCTTGAATGTCATTTCGAGCGCCAGCGAGAAATCTTCCTGCTCGTCATAGCATTTTAGGCTGTGGCAACGAAGATTCCTCCCTCCGGTCGGAATGACATGATGACTCGCATTGATTTCGTTACGAACTAATGCAATGCTGTACTTAGGCTCACCGCGTAACTTCTGTAAACAAAAACAGTGGATAAAGATCGGTTCTTTAGCCACTGTTTGCTTTTTACTCACCGGCCCTAATTTTTGCGCCAGGCCTGCAATTGATAAACGGGCAATTTCTTCTCCGCCACGATGGGTTTGAGCCGGGCGAAGCGCTGCCGGCCACTGACCAGCGGAATGCTGGGCCAGCTCTCGCCGAGCAGAGGCCGGGCATAGGCCACAAAGTCGTCGGTGACGTCGTTGCCGCCGGGGGTGATCCACTCGGCGGGGAAAGAGCGTTCCGAATTGGCCACCAGTTCCAGGGGAACCTTGTCATAGGTCACGCTGTAAATAACCCCAGGCCGACGCAGGATAGTGGACATGTAGCCGGAACCGTCTTCGGCGGCGATGAGGGCCGCTTTTTGCCCCACTTTATACGCCTCTTCCATATCCACCGTTGAGGCATAAATCATGTTGTGCCGCTGGTCCGTGCCTGGCAAGTTGCCCCGCGCCGCTCCCCGCGCCGCCAGACCGACCTCGTTCAAATAATTGACCACGATCTGGGCGACCGTCGTGCCGCTGGCGCTGAACATGGTGTGTCCAAAAGAATCCTTGCGCGCCCCAATATCGCCCACATCAAACCCTTCGCTGACTACCACGACCGCACGGCCACGAGTCCGCAGCATGTCGTTAACCTGGTCGGCCAGGCTCTCCATCGTCAAGCCTGACTCCCGCATGAAGATCAGCAGCGGCATTTCGCGCTCCGGGTCGGCCAGGCGGGCGGCCGCGGGGATGTAGCCAATCTTGCGGCCCATGGCCTGCATGACCAGCACCGCATCGGCAGGATAGGAACCGGCGTTCTCTTCATTGGCGTTCTGGACGTTGAGCGCCCAGTAGCGGGCCACCGAGCCATACCCCGGCGTGTGGTCAATCAGCTTGAACTCGCTGTCGCCGACATCATTATCAATGGTCTTCGGCACCCCGGCGGCGATGAGGTCCAGCCCGCGTTCGTGGGCCAATTGGGCAATCTTGTGGGCCGTATCCATCGAGTCGTTGCCGCCGTTGTAGAAAAAGTAGCCAATATCGTGGGCCTTGAAGACCTCGATGACCCGCTCGAAATCTTCCTGCTGCTGCGCTTTAAGCTTGTAGCGGCAGGTGCCGATGGAACCGGCTGCCGGAGTCACGCTCAACAAGGCAATTTCCTCGGCGGACTGGGCCGACATATCCAGCAGTTCTTCCTTCAAAACCCCCTCGATGCCATGCAGACCGGCGTAAACCGTGCCGAACACCTCTGGCATAGCCATACATGTCTCCACCACGCCCCGCAGCGAGCAGTTGATTACCGGCGTCGGGCCGCCGGATTGAGCCACCAGTACATTTTTGGGTTTGGACATGGTTAATCTCCTGGCGGCTAGGCCACGTAGGTCCGCGCGGTTACATCGCCGCCGTGGCCGGTCCAGTTGGTGTGGAAGAACTGGCCGCGCGGCTGGTCAATGCGCTCGTAGGTGTGCGCGCCAAAGTAGTCGCGTTGAGCCTGCAGCAGGTTGGCCGGCAGCCGTTCGCGGCGGTAGCCGTCGAAAAAGGCCAGGGCGCTGGACATAGCCGGCACCGAAATACCCAATTCGACCGCTTTGGCCACCACCCGCCGCCAGGCAGCCTGGGCCGCCTCGACCTGCTCTGTGAAGTAGGGGTCGAGCAGCAGGTTGCTGAGGTCCGGGTTCGTGTCAAAAGCCTCTTTGATTTTCCCCAGAAAGACCGAGCGGATAATACAGCCGCCCCGCCACATCAGGGCGATGCCGCCGTAATTGAGATTCCAGTTGTATTCCGCCGCCGCCGCGCGCATCAGCATATAACCCTGGGTGTAAGAAATAATCTTGGAAGCGTAGAGGGCCTCGCGGATGTCGTTGACAAAAGCCGCTTTGTCGCCCTCAAACTGCGAGGTTGGGCCGGCCAGCACCTTCGAGGCAATAACGCGCTCGTCCTTAAGGGCCGATAAGGAGCGGGACAGGACAGCCTCCATAATCAAGGTCAACGGAATACCCATATCCAGAGCCGAGATGCCAGTCCACTTGCCCGTGCCCTTCTGCCCGGCGGTATCCAGAATTTTTTCGACAATGGGCTGGCCGTCTTCATCCTTGAAGCCCAGGATGTCGCGGGTGATCTCGATTAAATAGGAGTCCAGCTTGCCCTTATTCCACTCGACAAAGACCTGGTGCATTTCGTCGGCGTTCATGCCCAAAGCATTTTTCATCAAATCATACGACTCGCAGATAAGCTGCATATCGCCGTACTCGATGCCGTTGTGGACCATCTTGACAAAGTGACCTGCGCCGTTCTCGCCCACCCAATCGCAGCAGGGCGAGCCGTCATCCACCTTGGCCGCTATCGCCTGAAAAATGGGTTTCACATGCGGCCAGGCTGCCGGGGAACCGCCCGGCATAATGGATGGCCCGTTGCGCGCGCCCTCTTCGCCCCCGGAGACGCCGGTGCCAATGTAAAGCAGCCCTTTCGATTCGACATAGGCGGTGCGCCGAATCGAATCCTGATAGTTCGAGTTGCCGCCGTCCATGATGATGTCACCCGGCTCCAGGTGCGGGATCAATTTCTCGATAAAGTCATCCACCGCCTGGCCGGCTTTAACCAGCAGCATCACCCGGCGCGGTTTTTTGAGCAGACCTACGAACTCCTCAATCGAGTGCGCCCCGACGATTTGGGTCCCTTTGGCGTTGCCGTTGATAAACTCATCCACCACAGAGACGGTGCGGTTAAACACGGCCACCTTAAAGCCGTGATCGTTCATATTCAGAACCAAATTTTGGCCCATTACCGCCAGGCCAATCAAGCCAATATCTGCATTGCTCATAATAGTGTTACTTCCTTTCGTGAATTTTTTATCAGCCCTCATGTCATCCTTCGACAGACCCCCTTCGACAAGCTCAGGACGCAGCTTCGACAAGCTCAGGAAGTTCTCAGGACAGGTTTCGAGGCCGCGTGCCGGCACGAAGCGTCGCTACCGCGCTGCATCGGCCTCGGAGATTTCTCCCCGCTTGGCGGGTCGAAATGACATGGTTGAGTAGTTACAGAAATACACTTACTCCCTACTCCCTACTCCCTACTCCCTGCTACCTCTTCCACGGAGGCACTTCGGGCATAAACTGCTCAAATTCGGCGATGAGGCCGGCTTCATAATCGCCGGCAAACTCCAGCGACAGGAATTTATGCAGCCCTTCCTCAAAGAAACGCTGCCAGCTTTCCTGTTCGTAACCGGGGTTGATGGGGAAAAACAGGGCTTTGTTGGCCCGCGCCGCTTTCATATCTCCCGGCGCATCGCCGATCATCAGCACATGGCCGGGTTGGTATTTGTCGCCCGAAGCCAAAGCGATATGCTCGGTCTTGGTACCTCTTTCCTGTCCGGCGATAATACGAACATATTTATCCAGGTCGTGTTCCGCCCATTCCCGTTCCAGCGCTTCACCCGGCGTTTGGGAAACGACCATCATATCGGCCTTGTCCAGAAGGTATTCAAAACTCTCCCGCACGTAGGGAAACGGCGGAATACTGTGGACCATATCGGCAATGGTCACATTAACCGCTTCGCTCCAGGCCAGCGCTTGCTCCAAATCCGCCGCCGGATGCTCCGCCATGTACGCCTTCAGACCATCATTACTTTGAGGATACTTGCCTGAGGCAACAAAATCGCGCAGGTTGGGGGCGTCAGGGAGCTTGGCGTGTCTGGCCTTCACCTGGTCCCGCTCCTCAAGCAGGTCAAAAACCTTGATCAGCGCCGGCCAGCGGTTGATTCCCCGCCATTTGGAATACAAATTTACAAACTCAACCGCCTCACGGGCATATTTGGAGATAGCCTGCAAATTCCAATACTTAACCGTATTGGGGCAAAAACATTCTTTTTGCTTGATCTCCATCGTATCAAACACACAACCATCCGAATCTATACCGATAAAAAATTTGTAGTTGGGTTTCATCTCCACCAAAGGTTTGGCGGCTTCTGGAATAGTCATTACTCCTCCTTGAGCTTAGATAATGATTGGAATTAATAAGGGGTCTCAGTCCAGACAATTTGGGGTGGGCCGAGGCGATTGTGAGCCACCTCTCGTTTAAAAATCAGTGAGGTATTAAAATCTCTAACCTGTCTTATTCTATAATGCTGCCTTAAAATGGGCAAATCACTCTAATGAGGGGGCAGATTTCTCACAAGGCTCGACCCATAAAGATTACTGACCTTCGTTCTGGTCTGGCGCGGTCAGGGCTTGACGCAGCGCCTGGGCCATCCGTTCCGGGCCGATGACTTCGGCCAGGGCGCGTAAAACATTCGGCTGTTCGGCCCACAGCCACTCAACCCGCAGCCAGAAACCCGGCAGTACGGTAGAGCGATAAATCCCATCAGCCTCAACCGGCACAGATTGATACTGGCCTTGTTCGTCCAACCGGTAAAACAAGGCCGCCGGCGCTGAGGACGATTGTCAATAATCCAATACTCCGGCACCCCCCCGGCCTCGTACTCATCAAATTTATCCACCCGGTCGCGATGGGTGCTATCGTCAGAAACAACCTCGATAATTAAATCGGGAGGGCCAATCACTCGCGCCGTTGTCAGCCGTTCCAGGTGCGCTTTAGCAATGAACATTAAATCTGGTTCACGCGAGTTACCTGCAAGGGTTAATTTCAATTCAAAAGGAGCTATTCTCAATCGTCCCAAATCAAAAACGGAACTAAACAAATTGAGGAGTTGATATAAAAATTCTATTACAGTCTGATGAGGATTTAAGGGTGGCATAAAAATAATCACTTCTCCATTGACCCATTCGGCGTGAATATCTTCATTGGCCCAGGCTAGAAATTCATCGTAGGGCATGCTTTTCTTGAACTCTTGGGGAAGGCTGCCTGTTTCTGGGGCCATTACCTCAGGTGTCAAGATAGTTTGAGCGGCCATACATTACCTCCTGCCGGTTATTTTACCACAAACCCTGTTGATTACCACCCCACCGCCGCGCCGTCACTGCGCTTATCACTGCCGGCCACGTAGACGCCTTCATCCAGCCGCCAGATGATCTGGCCCCGGCCAAAATCGCCCCGATCCAGGCCAATATTAACTGAGTGGCCGCGTGCCGCCAGACTGCGCAAAACGTACTCCGGGGTGTCCGGTTCAAAGCCGACCTCCAGCCCGGCGGCCCAGCGCCAGCGCGGCGCGTCGAGCACCGCCTGCGGGTTGAGGCCATAGTCCACTGTGCCAACCACCACCTGGGTGTGTCCCTGCGGCTGCATGTGCCCACCCATCACCCCAAACGGACCAACCGGCTGGCCGCCGCGAGTCAAAAAGGCAGGGATAATCGTATGGAAGGGTCGGTGGCCGCCCGCCGCTTCGTTGGGGTGGCCCGGCTCCAGGCTGAAACAGGCCCCCCGGTTGTGTAAAGCAATCCCGGTGCCGGGGACGACCAGGCCGCTGCCAAACCCGCCGTAGTTGGATTGAATA
>JAAUSP010000184.1 GCA_012032575.1 Anaerolineales bacterium
CTCTATCAGGCCCCCGACTCGCTTCCCGCCGCCCAGTTGCAGCAGCGAGTCCAGCGTCACCTGGCCCGCGAAGTTGAACTACTGATTGACCCCGCTTTTTTTGAAGCTTTATCCCACCCGCTGCCCGCCATCAGCCGCGCTCAGATTCAGCTCAAACGAGGCCGTTACCACAACGAACTGACCAAATTTCGCTACGATGTGACGCTTCATGTGGGGTCAACCCCGTCCGACCCGGCTCAGGAGGTCGAGCCGCTGCCGGAACTGGACTGGGAAACAGATGGCTTGACTCTGACAACCATAGCGCAACATCTGGCCGCAGCCCAACCGCCAGCCTTGATTTTGCGCCGTGTACCCAACGCCCGCCTGCTGGCCGATCTCAAAACCGTAACCTTACTGCACCAATCCGCCCGACCTGCCACCGCCGGGGAAATCCGCCAGCTCATTCAGGCCATCCCACCCCAGGCAGGCATCGAACCGGAAGCAGTGTGGTCCCTGGCCGCCGAACTCGGTTACCACGCCGACATCATCCCCTCCGTTTCCGGTCTCGCAGATTGCTTTGATGTGTACCTTTGCCAAAATCCCGCTTCCTCGCCTCCTCGCCTCACCGATCCTCGACCCTGGGCCGCCTATACCAACAACCCGCTGCAAATCAAATTCAACCGTGAACTGGTCCCGGAGCTGCGCCAACACCTTAAAGGCAGCTTGCCCGACTACATGATCCCCTCGGCCTTTGTACTGCTGGACCGGCTGCCTCTGACCGCCAACGGCAAGCTGGACCGCCGCGCCCTGCCCGAGCCAGAACCGGCCCGGCCTGAATTGGCCGACTCTTACGCCGAGCCGCGCAGTCCGCTGGAGGAACTGCTGGTCAAACTCTGGGCCGAGACGCTGCGAGTGCAGCGGGTGGGCATTGACGACAACTTTTTCGAGGTGGGCGGCCACTCGCTCATGGCGACCCGGCTGATTTCGGCCATCCAGACCCGCTTGCAGGTGGAACTGCCTCTACGCAGCCTGTTTGAAGCGCCCACCGTCGCCCGGCAGGCCGAACTGCTCTCCGCGCTGCTGGCCGAAGCGGGGCGGGAATTTGGGCCGGAAGAAGCAGCCGAAGCGCTGCCAGAACAACAGCCGATACCTCTCGGCCAGCGTGGCAGCCATCCGCCCCTGTCCTTTGCCCAGCAGCGGCTCTGGTTTCTGGACCAGTTGGAACCGGGCAGCAGCGCCTATAATATTCCCACCGCCTTTCACCTGAGCGGGCCTCTCGACATGGCCGCCCTGGAACAAAGCCTGGCCGAAATTATCCACCGCCACGAAATCCTGCGCACCACCTTTTCCATCGTCGAGGGCGAACCCTGGCAGGCCATTCATTCGGCGGCAGAAATGAATTTCAGCTTGCCGGTGACAGATTTTTCCAGCAGCCAGTTCCCCGCAGCCGGCTCGTCTCTCCCAGACGATGTCCTGGCCTTTTTGCGGCGCGAAGCCCGCCGGCCTTTCAATCTGGCAACAGGTCCCCTCCTGCGGGTCAGACTGCTGCGCCGGGCAGAAACCGAGCATCTTTTTCTGCTGACCTGCCACCATATTATCTACGACGGCTGGTCGGAAAGCGTTTTCTTCCACGAGTTGGCAGTGCTATACGAGGCATTTGCCCGGCAGCAGCCCGCTCCTCTGCCTGAACTGCCGCTGCAATACGCCGATTTTGCTGCCTGGCAGCAGCAGTGGTTGCAGGGCCATGTATTAACCCGACAACTGGATTATTGGACCCGGCAGTTGGCCGGCGCGCCGCCGGTGCTGGAACTCCCCACCGACCACCCGCGCCCGCCGGTGCAGAATTTTGAAGGGGCGCGTTACGTTTTTACCCTGCCTGCTCCTGTAGCCGGGGGCGTTACCGCCCTCAGCCAGCAAGCCGGAGCTACACCTTTTATGACCCTTCTGGCTGCCTTCAAAGTGCTGCTCTACCACTACACCCACCAGGATGATCTGGTGGTGGGCACGCCGATTGCCAACCGCACCCGTACTGAAATCGAGGGGCTGATTGGCTTTTTTGTCAATACCTTGGTGCTGCGCACCCGTTTGTCAGGCAATCCCACCTTCCGCGAGTTGTTGGGCCGGGTTCGTGAAACCGCCCTGGGGGCGTATGCTCACCAGGACCTGCCCTTTGAGAAGCTGGTCGAAAAACTCCAGCCCCGGCGCGACCCCAGCCGCATGCCCCTGTTCCAGGTAATGTTTGTCTTGCAAAATGCCTCAACCCAAAAGTTGACATTAACCGGCCTGACAGCCACGCCCCTGGAATTTGATTTCGGCGCTGTCCGGCACGATCTGAAACTGGAACTCACGGAAACCGAAACAGGCTTGTCGGGTAATTTTGAATACAAAACGGATTTGTTCGAGCCGGAGACCATCCGCCATCTGAGCGACCAATTTGCGGCCCTGCTGCCCAAAATTGTGGCGCAGCCGGATGCCCGACTCACCGAGCTGGTCGAAACTTTGCGCCAGGGCGACCGGCAGTTTCAGCGGGGCAAAGAGGCAGATTTCAAGCAGCTCAGTCTGCTCAAATTAAAACAGGCCAAACGCAAACCCATTCAGATTTTGTCCAAAACCGGCTAAGTACCTATCCGAAAACTGGCGGGCCGGGTTCCCACGCCGCCGTTGGGCGGGCGTGGGAGCCACCGCTGCTGAGGCTTTCGGATAGACTCTAATTAGGTCTGATGGGTAGTATCTTTTTCCGAAATTTTAAGGTACAATAAAAAGAGTCTGGTCTCATATTGCTCAGCCAGGCCCAACCCACCCAGGATAACATTCAATCAGAATGCCAAAAGAAGTGATTGAGGGCTTTCGACTCTCACCCCAACAAAAATACCTCTGGCTCGCCCAGCAAGCAGGTCAGCCACAGCTTTATCGCGCTCAGGCGATGCTGCGCCTCGAGGGTCCCCTCAAACCGGCGATTTTAACCGCAGCTTTGCAGCATATCTTCAACCGGCACGAAATCCTGCGGACCACGTTTCATCAGCCGGCCGGTTTTGATATGCCTTTGCAGATTGTTGGAGAGAACACGACGCTGCCGATCCAGCATCACCACTGGCTGGATTTAGACGCCGCTGCTCAAGATGATCGTCTTGACGCCCTGTTTGACGACTTCGGTCAGCAGCCCTTTGATTTAGCCCGGAGTCCGCTGTGGCGAGTCGCCTGGGTGACACTCACTCCCACGCAGCACATTTTGCTGATGAGCCTGCCTGCCCTTTGTGCTGACTCTGCTACGTTAGCCAACTTGTTATACGAAATCAGTCAGGGCTATGCCGCCGGTCTGCACGGCGATTTCTTAACGGATGAGCCGCTGCAATACGCCGATCTGGCCGAATGGCAGAACGAACTGCTGGAATCGGCAGAGCTGGCTGCGGGCCGGGAATTCTGGCGCAAACAAGCGTGGGCCGACTCCCTCAGCCTGAAACTCCCCTTTGAACATGCGACGGCTGCCGGGTTTGATCCCCGGATGGTCTCACTTCGGCTTAAATCTGAGTTGGGTGAATTGATTGAAACAACGGCCCAAACCTATGACGTTACCCCGGCCGTGATCTGGCAAAGCTGCTGGCACATGCTGCTGTGGCGGTACAGCGGCCAGTCCGAGGTGCTGGTCGGTCTGGGCGGAGATGGCCGCACCCACGACGAACTGAAAGCTGCCCTGGGACCATTGGCCCGCTGCGTGCCGGTTTCGAGCAGCCTGGATGAAAGCATGTCTTTTGCCGGGCTGCTGGCTCAACTCAACGAAGCAGTTCAGGCGGCCTGCCAGTGGCAGGATTTCTTTCAGTGGGAGCAAACGGCCAATTCAGAGCCGGGATTCTTTCCCTTCAGTTTTGAGGTTGCTCCCCGCATCGCCCCGGTGACAGCCGGCGACGTAACATTTGCCCTGGAGCGGCAGGTTGTCCACCTGAGCCGCTTCAAGGCCAAGCTGGTGGTGCTATCGGATAGAAAGAGACCGGCGGCAGAGCTGCACTACGACGCCAATTTATTCAAACAGGCAGATATGGAGCGGTTGGCCGGCCACCTGGGCGAACTGCTCGCCAGCGCCCTGGCGCAACCTGAGATGCCGATGGGCCAGTTAAATTTACTCACCCCCGCCGAGCGACAGCAACTTTTGGTTGACTTCAACCGCACCGAAGCCGATAGTTCCGACGAGCGCTGTATTCACCAGCTTTTTGAAGCCCAGGCCGAGCGGGTTCCTCAGCGCACGGCGGTGGTCTTTGAAGGCGAGGCGCTTACTTACGCCGAGTTGAACCGGCGGGCCAACCAGTTGGCCCATTATTTGCAGGCATTGGGCGTCGGCCCGGATACGCTGGTGGCTATTTTTGTCGAACGGTCGCTGGATATGATCGTCGGGATGCTGGGTATTCTCAAGGCGGGAGGGGCTTATGTCCCGTTCGATCCGACCCTGCCCAAAGAACGCCTGGCCTTTCTGCTCGACGACACCCAGGCACCGGTGTTGCTCACCCAGAGTCAATTACAAAGTCGCCTGCCGGACCCGTCGCCCCGCCTTCAACGGGTGGTGCTGGATACGGATTGGGCACAAATCGCCGTGCAGCCGGAGCATAACCCGACCAGCGCCGTGCAAAACCATCATCTGGTCTATGTTCTCTTTACCTCCGGCTCGACCGGTCAACCCAAAGGGGTGATGGTCGAGCACCGCCACCTGCTGAATTATATTCACGGTGTCACCGCCCGGCTGGATTTACCGGCTGAGGCCAATTATGCTACCGTCTCCACCTTTGCCGCCGATTTGGGCAATACGGTTATTTTTCCCGCGCTGTGCGGGGGCGGCTGTCTGCACATTATCACTCACGAGCGAGCCACCGACCCCGATGCGTTGGCGGCCTATTTTCATCGCTACCAGGTTGACTGCCTCAAACTGGTTCCCTCGCACCTGGCCGCCCTCTTTGCCTCCACCCGGCCCGAACAAATCATGCCCCGCCAGCGCTTGATCCTGGGCGGCGAAACCAGCCATTGGGATTTGGTGAAAAAAGCCCAGGCTCTGGCCCCGCACTGCCGCATCTTCAACCATTACGGCCCCACCGAAACGACCGTCGGCGTGCTAACCTACCCGGTTTCACAGGCGTTGACCGCTGAGGCCGCTTATCCCACCCCACCGACCGTACCTTTGGGCCGGCCCATTGCCAACACCCAGATTTATATTCTTGACGCCGCCCGCCAGCCTGTCCCTGTTTGGGTTCCCGGCGAAGTTTATATCGGCGGCGCGGGCGTGGCTCGCGGCTACCTTAACCGCCCGGAGCTGACGAGGGAACGATTTGTCACCAACCCCTTTGCAAAAGAGCAGAGGGGGATTGAAGATTTTTCACCCCTGCCCCCCCGCACCTCTGCCCCCTCGCGGCTTTACAGAACCGGCGATTTGGCTCGCTACCTGCCGGATGGAACCATCGAGTTTTTGGGCCGGATTGATAACCAGGTCAAAATTCGCGGCTTTCGGATTGAGTTGGGCGAGATCGAGGCCCTGCTGAGCCAGCACCCGGCGGTTAAAGAAACGGTCGTGATGGCCCGTGAGGATAATCCCGGCGACAAGCGGCTGGTGGCCTATCTGGTCCCCACCCCCGGCCAGACCCCCACCAGCACCGAACTGCGCGCCTTTTTGAAGGAAAAGCTGCCCGAACCCATGCTGCCCACCGCCTTTGTGCTGTTGGATAAACTGCCGCTGACCTCCAACGGCAAAATCAATCGCCGTGCCCTGCCCCTGCCTGCTCCGGCGTCCATGGCTTTTGAAGAAACCTACCTGGCTCCGCGCAATGATGTCGAGGAAGCGCTGACTGAGTTATGGGCCAACATGCTTGGCCTGGAGCGCGTGGGCGTGCGCGTATAACTTTTTGAGCTGGGGGGGCACTCGCTGCTGGCGGTGCGGCTTATCGCCCAAATCCAACGCTGGTTTGGCCGCGACATCCCCCTGGCTATGCTCTTCCAGGAGGGCACGATTGAACGCCTGGCGGCTGTGCTGAGCCGGCAGGTTGATGCGCTACCCCAATCGCCGCTGGTCAAAATTCAAGCGGGCGACCCCGCCAAATATCCTTTTTCTGTGTCCATCCGGCCGATGGAACCGTGTTGAGCTACGTGGCGCTGGCTCGCTACCTGGGCGAGGAGCAGCCTTTTTATGGCTTGCAGGTGGCCCACCTTGACGAAAATGAACGTGCGGAAACCCGGCTTAAAACTATGGCCGCCGAATACCTGGCGGCTGTGCGCGTCGTTCAGCCGGAAGGCCCGTATTGGTTGGGCGGCTGGTCTATGGGCGGCATTGTGGCCTTTGAAATGGCCCAGCAGTTGCAGCAAGAAGGTCAGCCCGTGGCCCTGCTGGCCCTGCTGGATAGCTGGACGCCCGACTCGGACCCGCGCTACCCGGCCGGCTATCACCTGCCCACGCAGCCGCAGCCGGTGGGCGCTGAACTTGAAACCCAACTGCTGATAGATTTTCTGCGGCATCTGCGCAGCCGCTACGCCAAAGAACTCCCTCCGCTGCCGGATGACTTTCGCCAGCTTGGCCCCCACGAGAAACTGCCCTACATTTTGGAGCACGCCCAAATGCTGGAACAGGTCTTCCCGGAAGGGGGACTGTCGCAACTGCACCGGCTGCTCCAGGTTTTTAAGGCCAACGTCCGGGCCATGTCGAGTTATGTGCCGCAGGTGTACCGGGGCCGGGTTGTCCTGTTCCAGGCCAGCGAGTGGTTCGCCGCCGCCAATCACCCCCACGGGCAAATGCCTGACTCATCCACCGATTGGCAGCGGCTTTCAACCGAACCCCTGCTTGTCCGCCCTGTGCCTGGCGATCACTATACCATGCTGGCCGAACCGAATATCCGGGTTCTGGCCGAGCAGTTAAAACTTTGTCTGCATGAAATGGAGTTGATGGGGGTTGCCAAATGAGTCAAGAAAGCCAAGACACAACGATTTATCGGGTGGTAGTTAATCACGAGGAACAATACTCGATCTGGCCGGTGGGACGAGAGCTGCCACTGGGCTGGAGTGAGGCCGGCAAAAGCGGCTCGAAAGAGGATTGTCTGGCTTATATCAAGGAAGTCTGGACCGATATGCGACCGCTGAGCCTGCGCAAAAAGATGGAGGAGCAAGCTGGTCACAGTTGAACAAGCCTGGTTGGCTCCACCGGCGACCCTGTTCCTCGGTTCGGGTGAGATTCACGTGTGGCGCGCCGCGCTGGATCAACCGGCGTCCCAGTTAGCCCAACTCGCCGGGCTGCTGGCCCCCGACGAACAACTGCGAGCCAACCGGTTTCACTTCGAGCGGGACCGGCAGCGCTTTATCGCCGGGCGGGCCATCCTGCGCACCATTTTGGGCCGTTATTTGAGCTGTAATGGAAGCGAGCTACTGTTTGACTATGGACCGCACGGCAAACCTGCGTTAGCAAAACCTGCCGCCGAACCGCCGCTTTATTTCAACCTGGCTCATTCCGGCGGGCTGGCGGTGGTGGCCCTGGCTCACCAGCAGGAAGTTGGGGTTGATGTGGAGCAAATTCGGCCCCTGGACGATATGGAGCAAATTGCGCAGCGATTTTTTGCTGCGGCAGAACAAGCCGCGCTGCTGACACTACCGGCGGAGCAGCGCCAAGCCGCCTTTTTTAACGGCTGGACGCGCAAAGAAGCCTATCTCAAGGCGCTTGGCGATGGCCTGGCCCGGCCGTTAGACCAATTTTGTGTAACCCTGGCTCCCGGCGACCCGGTTAGGTTGGTAAGCATCAATGGAGCGGGGGATGATGCTTCGCACTGGCTGCTGGAGTCATTTAATCCGGCCCTCGGATATGCAGCCGCTGTAGCCGTCAGGGGGCAGACATGGCGCTTTAACTACTGGGATTGGACCCAAACCAGCGCCTGAGGAGGAGAAGATATGTTCAAACAAGCTTATCAAAATCGGGGGGCCAAGGCTAACCTGGCCTGGGGCGGTCTGGTGGTGATGGTGGGCCTGATCGCCGCCCTTTTGGTTGCCTGCAATGCCGAGTCGCTGGTTTATCAACAGGCGACGCCAACCCCTGCCCCTGAAGAACCAGCCGCCACGGCGGAACCGGCCGGACGCGGGGCGGGGGAAACTTTGCGGTTACTTTACTGGCAAGCGCCCAGCACTCTCAACCCTCACCTTACCTCGGCCTCGCCCGACTGGGGGGCCAGCCGCATCACTTATGAACCCCTGGCCTCTTTTGACAAAGAGGGGAATCTGGTTCCTTTCCTGGCCGCAGAAATCCCCAGCCTGGAAAACGGCGACCTGGCCGAAGACGGCCAATCTGTCACCTGGAAATTGAAACAGGATGTCAAGTGGTCCGACGGCGAACCCTTTACGGCCGACGATGTGTTGTTTACCTACCAGTTTATTTCCAATCCCGAAGTCAAGGCCCAATCCACCGGGTATTACCGGGCCGTTTCCAGCGTTGAAGTGTTTGACGATTACACCGTAAAAGTCAACTTTAGCGATGTCAACCCGGCCTGGTCCTTGCCCTTTGTCGGCTCAACCGGGATGATTATCCCCCGCCATATTTTTGAAGATTACAATGGCTCTAATGCCGCCGACGCGCCGGCCAATACTCTGCCGGTAGGCACCGGACCCTATCGGGTGCTGCCGCCGGGTATCAAAATTCAGGAAGTGCTGTTCCTGGGTAACGAACTGGTTGATACCAACAAGATCGTTTTTGAACCTAACCCGTTCTTCCGGGAGGCTGATAAACCTTTCTTCAGCCGGGTTGAACTACGGGGCGGAGGGACGGTTAAGGAGGCGGCCCGGCTGGCCCTGCAAACCGGCGAGGTAGACTTTGCCTGGAATCTACAGGTGGACGCCGCTACCTTGAGCCAACTGTCCAGCGCGGGCAAGGGTGAAATGATCCCGGTGCCCCAATCTTTTGTCGAAAGAATTTATTTTAACTTTACCAATCCCAACCGCATTGCCCCCAACGGCGAGCGTTCCAGCCTTGATTTTCCCCACCCCTTCTTTAGCGACTTGAAGGTGCGTCAGGCCTTTACCTATGCGGTTGACCGGGAAGCAATTGCTGCGCTCTACGGGTCGGCGTTTCAGCCGACCAGCAATATCCTGGTGTCGCCGGCCAAGTATAACTCGCCCAATACCGCGTTTGAATTCAACCTGGAAAAAGCCGCCGCCTTGCTGGATGAAGCCGGCTGGGTTGATACCAATGACGATGGCGTCCGTGATAAAGACGGCGAAGACATGGAAGTTGAATTCCAAACCTCGGCCAACCCGTTACGCCAGGAAACTCAGCGAATTATTCAACGCGCTATGAAATCTATTGGGGTTGATGTGGAAATCAATGTCATTGACTCAGGCAGCTTTTTTGATAATGATCCCGACAACCTTAATACCGCCTACCATTTTTATGCCGACCTGCAAATGTATAACGACGGCAACCCTAACCCCGATCCCGGCTCTTACATGGAGTTTTTAACCACGGATCAAATCCCCCAAAAAAGCAACAAGTGGGTGGGGGAAAATGTGGGACGCTGGCAAAACCCGGATTATGATGCCCTGTATCAGCAATCAACCACAGAGATTGACCCGGATAAGCGTACCCAACTGTTCATCCAGATGAATGACAAAATTATTGAGGATGCCGCGATTATCCCGCTGGTTCACCGGGCCAGGGTGATTGGGGTCAATCCCAACCTCACCGGGGTAGACCCGACCCCGTGGGATGCCGAATTGTGGAATATTAAAGATTGGAGGCTCGTGTCGAAATGACCGTTTCAAGTTCATCTCTCCCCAACACGTCCGATGCCGAGACCCGCAGCCCACTCTCGCGCTTTATCAACAGCTTACCGGGGGCCAAATTTGTAAAGAATTTGGCCATTGGAACTCGGTTGTTGATCGGCTTTGGTATCCTGGTGGTCATTACTTTAATTGGAGCGCTGGTTAGTTATGCCGGCAGCAGCCGCGCGACCACCAGTATTGAAAATACCGTCCAATTCCGGGTGCCGGTAGCCCTGGCTGCCTCGGCCGCCCAAACCGATCTGCTTCGTATGATTAGCGATGTGCGCGGCTATCTGGCCCTGGGAGATCAGGATTTTCGAACCAGCTACCTCGCCTCAAAAAAGGCTTTTGAGGCCGACTTGAGCCAGTTAACCCGGCTGTCCACCAACCTGGATGAAGCCGACCGCAGCCGTTTCAATCAGGTCAAAGCCATTTATGACCAATGGGCCGACTCGCCAGATCAGCTTTTTGAACTGCGCGACGATCAATTGGAACGAGAACCGGCCTACAAACTGCTGGCGACCGAAGGCGTCAAGAAGGCCGGGACCGTTTTGATTGGGGTGCAGACCCTTATTGAAACGCAGGCCCAGCGAGAGGCTTCGGCCGACAATCAGGACCTGCTCAAAGATATGGCCAGTTTTCAGGGTTCGTTTGCCGCTCAGCTCTCCGGCTTGCGCGGCTACGTGACCACCCGCAACCGAATTTTTAGAGGTGAGTATGAGGCCAACCTGGACCTGAACCAGATTGCCTGGGATCGCTTGACCGACAACAAAGCCAAATTGACTCCCGATCAGCAAGTCACCTTTGCCGAGATTGCCCAGAACCGGGAGGATTTTCTACAACTGCCCGACCGAATTTTTGAAATTCTGGAAAGCCCGCGCTGGCGCGAAGACCTGTACCTTTTCCGCACTGAAACCATCCCGGCCACCGAAACGATGCAGCGTTTGCTGACCGAAATCACCCAAAATCAGCAAGATCGGCTGGTGGCCGAGCTGAACGAGGGCCGCAAAGGGCTGCTCAACGCCAACCAGCAAACCCTGGTGGGCGGTCTGGCCTCGCTGATCTTCGGAATGCTGCTGGCCTACATCTTCCGCGAAAACATCGCCGGACCGGTGCGCCGGCTTACCAACGTAGCCGAACGCATCAGGGGCGGCGACCTCGAAGCGCAGGCGCGGGTGGAGGCAACCGACGAAATCGGTACGCTGGCCGGCACCTTCAATAATATGACCAGCCAGCTCCGCCAGACTTTGTGGCAGGTACGTAAGGAGAAAAAACGAGCCGACGACCTGCTCAACGTGGTCATTCCCATCGGCGTCGAGTTGGCTTCGGAAAAGAACTTTAACCGGCTCCTGGAAAATATGCTTCTGGAAGCCAAAAAGTTCTGCCATGCCGATGCCGGTATCGTCTATCTCAAAGATGGCGACCGGTTAAAGTTCGTGATTGTCCGCAATGACTCGCTAAAAATCGCTATGGGCGGCACGGTGGACAAGGATATAACGTTTTCCCGTCTGCCGCTAACCCTCCCGGTTTACGATGATGAGACAACTCCGGGCGCGGCCCATCAGAGTGTTGCCGCCCACGCCACTCTGATCGGCCAGTCGCTCAACATTGCCGATGCTTATCAACCTGAAATCCTCAATGCCTATGGCCCCGGCGTTTTTGATGAAAAAAGCGATTATCGCTCGGTTTCTTACTTGACCATCCCGCTCAAAAACAGCGCCAACGAAGTGCGCGGCGTGCTCCAACTGATCAATGCCCAGGACCCCGACAGCAACCAAATCATTCCGTTCGATTTGAACTTGCAGCAGATGATGGAGTCCTACTCCTCGCTGGCGGTGGCGGCCCTGGAAGCTTACATCCGGGAACAAAGCCTGAAACACGAAATCCAACAACTGCGGATTGAGATTGACGAGGTCAAACGCCAGAAACAGGTGAGCGAAATTGTTGACAGCGACTTCTTCCAGGATTTGCAGGCCAAAGCGCGGACCATTCGCAGCCGTCGCAGCGGCGGCACGCCCCCAACCGACTCCCCGGCCCCCGACGATAAGGCCAGCTCGTAAGTCAGGTTTAAACCAAATCAGACCATCTCAATTCTTGGGGAGCAGCGCTTATGTCAAAAATTGTTTCCATTCACTCCTTTCGCCGGGGAACAGGCAAATCCATTATGACCGCTAATATCGCCGCCCTTCTGGCAGCGGAGGGACGGCGGATAGTGGTACTCGATACCAACCTTGAATCACCCAGTTTGCATATTTTGTTTCACCTTGACGAAAACGAAATTACCCATTCGCTCAATGAGTATCTTTGGGGCCAATGCTCGATTAATGAAGTCATTTATGATGTAACCGCACGCTTGGGAGGCAAGGTCAGCGGGCAGGTTTTTCTGATACCCGCCAGCAGCAATATTAACCATATCAAACGGATTGTCCATGAGGGCTACGACGCCGGTATTTTGAACTATGGCTGTTACGAGCTGGCCGACAAGATGGATGCTGACGCCGTGCTGCTGGATACTCACGCCGGCCTCAACGCCGAAACCCTGGCTTCGATCTCCATCGCTCAAACCATGGCGATAATATTGCGCCTCGACAAGCAGGATTATCAAGGCACCAGCGTGATGGTTGACCTGGCCAACAAAATTGACATGCCGCCCCAACGGCTGGTGGTGGCCAACGAAGTACCGGCCAATTATAATTTCCCTTCGGTCAAAGCCGCCCTGGAAAAAAACCTTTGGCTGCGAAGTGATCGGGGTGCTGCCCCATTCCGAAGAAATGATGGCCCTGGCCAGCGCCCATATTTTTAGCCTGCAATATCCCGATC
>JAAUSP010000185.1 GCA_012032575.1 Anaerolineales bacterium
CGGTGGGACGATTGGCCTGGTGCAGGAAGGTGACTCGATCACCATTGACGCCGACCAGGGTTTGCTCCAACTGAATCTTTCCGATGAGGAACTGGCCCGGCGGCGCGATCAGTGGCAGCAGCCCCGCCCCCCGCTACACTTACGGCGTGCTGGCTAAATACGCCCGGCTGGTTTCCACCAGCAGCCTGGGCGCGGTCACCGATCTTAATTTGTAAAAGCGCCGGGGACGGGAAACCGGAAAAATAGACCTCATAGGTTTTAAAAACCTATGAGGTCTTAAATATGGAAAATTTATGACCCTCAAAGATAAAACAGCTCAACTTTTTAACCAGCACTTTGGTGCAGCGCCCACCCGTTTTTTCCGTGCGCCGGGCCGAGTGAATTTGATCGGCGAGCATACCGATTACAACGATGGCTTTGTGCTGCCCTGCGCCATCAACTACGAGACGGTTATCGCCGCCGCGCTCCGCTCAGATGGGCGGGTCCGGGTAGTGGCCGCCGATTTTAACGAGCAGGTCAGCGAATTCGATCTGGCGGCTGAAATTAGCCCCGATCCGGCGGCCCCCTGGAGCAACTATGTGCGCGGGGTCGCCTGGGCCTTACGGCAGCGGGGGTACGCGCTGGGTGGGGCTAATCTGGTTATTGCCGGCAATGTGCCCAAAGGTGCGGGGCTGAGTTCATCGGCCTCGCTGGAGGTGGCCGTGGGTTTGGCGCTGACCCGACTCAGTGGCCTCGACGTTGACCTGAAAACGCTCGCTCTGGCCGGCCAGCAGGCCGAGAATGATTTTGTGGGGATGCGCTGCGGCATTATGGACCAATTTATTGCCGCCCTCGGCCAGACCGACCACGCCCTGCTGATTGACTGCCGCAGCCTGGACGAGCAGGCCGTACCGATTCCGCCGGGGGTGGCGGTGATTATTGCCAACAGCAATGTCAAACGCGGGCTGGTGGACAGCGAATACAATACCCGCCGCCGCGAGTGTGAGACCGCTGCCGCCCACTTTGGCGTGCCGGCCCTGCGCGATGTGTCGCCCGATGTTTTTGCCCTGCACGCCGATGAGTTGGATGAAACAGTCGCCCGGCGCGCCCGCCACGTCATCACCGAGAATGCCCGGACTGAAGCAGCGGCTGAGGCCCTCGCTCAGGGCAATTTGAAGCGCATGGGTCAACTTATGGCCGAGTCGCACCTTTCTATGCGCGACGATTTTGAGATTACTGTGCCGCCCATTGATGCCCTGGTTGAGATTATCGGCGAGGTTATTGGCGAGGCCGGCGGGGTACGGATGACCGGCGGCGGTTTTGGCGGCTGCGTGGTTGCCCTGGTCCCGCAGGAGTTTGCCCCTGCTGTGGAAGCGGCCATTGCCCAAAAATATCCAGCCGCTTCCGGTCTACAGGCGACCGTTTATATCTGTCAGGCCTCGGCCGGGGCAGGAGAAATGTGATTTTTTAATCACTAAAAAATGAAAGTCAGTCTTTGTGGGGCGTGGGGCGTAGCATATCTATGTTACGCACTACGCACCACCCAATTGAAGGCTTTGGGAACTGCCTTAAGCTCTTTTTTAAGCCTCTTTCAACCCCGTGGCTGACCGCCGCCACAGATAAATTCCCACGACAATCGCCAGGATAATAAAGGGAATAGCCAAACCGAGCAGCAAACCCAGGCTGAGACCCTGGGTGACAGTTTCGGTGAAGTCAACCTGGGCTTGACCGGGTTCGTCTGTGATGGTTACGGTAACATCCCACTGGCCGGTTTTTTGCACCTCAAAATGAGCCACGTAATCGTAATCATTGCCGGCGTTCTTGTGGCTCCCCTCGGCAGTGAGGGTTTCACCGCCTTCACGGGGCGTAGCACGAATGTTGACCACAGCATCGCGCCTGAGTTGACTGGTTTGAATATCCGTCACCCGCACCCACACGCTCATCTGCCCCACCGTCACCGGCAGGGGCGAAGTAGCCACGAGCAGGATGAAGGGGCCAACTCGCTCATCGCTGATCCTGATTTTGCTGCCACCTGTGCCGGGGCCAATGGCCTGGACAACAGACGGCGCGAGCAGGCTAATGAACAGGAGAAAGCCAATAATAAATTGACGGGGGCGATAAGATTTCATTGAGAGCAACGGTACCTTATTACGAAAATTGGAGTCCAAACCAAGGTTTGGACATGCCAAAGCAAGCTTTGGACTCCTTCTATCCTTGTTATTGTAACTGCTCAGCCCTGATGTCATCCTTCGACAGGCTCAGGACAGGTTTCGAGGCCGTAGGCCGAGAAATCTCTACCGCGTTGCACCGGCCTTGGAGATTTCTCCCTTCGGTCGAAATGACATGGCTGAGTAGTTACTTTTATTTAAAGAATGATGACGTCAAAATCAGAGTCCGGTCATCAGGGTGGGGCATGGACACCCGCCCGGTGCGAATGGCTTCCCACATATGCCGGAATAACAACCCCGCATTGCCAAGCGAGTCGGTCGAAAAGTAGGTGTGACCAAAAGTATCATATTTGCTATTAAAATCATCACAATCAATAGCGTAGACATTCTTGGACACTTTAGCCATATCTTCCGGCCCGGTATGGCCCATCCGGCGCGAAGCCACATCGTTCTTCAAATTGGCTACCTTGCTGGCCCGCAATGCCAGATCGTCTGAGGCAAAATAGACCACCACATTGCGGGCCGCATCACTAATATATTTGCCCCCGTGATCCTCCTCAAGTGACTCATTCACCACATCGGCAGCGGCCATAAAAATGTTGCGAAAGATAAGCGGCACGCCGCTGGGCCGGTAGTAGTGGACCACGTTATCAAAGGTGGCTCGCAGCACCCGGTTGCCATCGAGTGGGCCAGAATATTGATGCGCTTTAGACAGGGGTCACTCAAGGTGCTGTTATCATCACGCCAGCCGATAAATTTTTCAAAGACGCGGGCAAAAGCATAACCACTGGCATCGGCGGCAATCTGGTCATCAAAATAATCCTGCACCGCACCCATATCGGCATCACAGGGCCAGATCATCGGCAGTACCAGAACCTCATTTTTTTTCTGCTGGTCAAACAGCCATTGCAGCAGTTCAGCCCTGGGAAATACGGACGGTTCCGGCAAATTTGAATAACCGTGCAGATACACCAAAATCTGGTTATAAGATGAGTTTTTTAACTCGTTCAGAAAATTCTCACTGCCAACCTCTTCATAGTCATCTATCGCATTGCGCCGGCAAAAGTAAACCGACTGCTGAGCCTGATTGTCACTCAGCTTAAAAGTGACTTTCCGGCCAACTTTCAATTTGATAGATTGGTCAAGAACGCGATTAGTAACGAATAGCATGATTCCTCCTTATGAAGTTAGTTATCAATAGCCAGTAATCGTTTCCATTTCGTGCTGGTTACGGTTTTGAAACCGTATATCCTCACCGGATTTTAACCCGCACGGCGTTTCGGTAGGGGAGCAGATATTCACCCCGGCCCGCGCTGTGGCGGCTCAAGTCGGTTGAGGGTGGGTGGCGATAATGTCAGCGCCACCATCAAACTATATTTTTAGCTGTAAATCATAACCCCATAAAAATTGTGCCACGCATTTCCATCGGTTGAAACATAATCCACAGCGCGGCAACCAGCATCAGCAAGGCCAGACCGCCCCAGGGCAGAAAGGCACGCAGGGCCACATTGCGATTTTGGTAGTGGCTGACCGCAATCTGAAAAGCCGTTACCAGCGACCCAAACAAACCCAGGTAAAGCAAAATTGCCTGGATGGGAAAAAGCCAGTCAAGGGGCACAACAGGCCCTAGCTGCCAATACGGTTGACCGGCAGCAAAGCCGCTGTCATTTAAATAAGCTTGCAGCACCGGGATCAGGGTTAAGGCCCCGGTGAGAAAATGAAAGGCGTAATGGGCCAGCCACATGCCGAAACCCAGCGGAGCCAGGCTGTAGATAAAACGGCGAGCAATCAGGCTTAACGGTTCGTGGGTATGGCCCACCGAAAGACGGCTGAACAAGCTGGTCACTGTTAAAAGTACAGCGGGAACAACGGTAAAACCAATGATAAAAATCAACAGCAGGCCGGGTATCTCGGAGGTGAGGCCGAGCCAATTGGCCAGGTTTTGCCGCAGCACGTATACCGGGCTGATCATACCAAAAGCATTGAGATAAGCTCCAAACGTTAGCACAATCACCAGCGCGGCCAAATCCCAACGCTGGCTAAAACGGCCAATCCCGGATCGGCGCGGATCGGTCCATAATTCCTGGGTCGGAATCCGGGCGATCAGGCCAATGTTATCATGCGGGCAGGCCTGAACACAATCCAGGCAGAAAGTACAATCCAGGTTGCCTACTTTTTTCTCCTGGAACAACCATAACTCGCAGCCGCGCTGGCCGGTGACTGCATTGCCGGCGATACAATCTTTGGTCCGGCAGGCGGCGCAGGTAGCAGCGCTGCGAATTTTAATCTCAGCCGGGCTGGTAAGCGAACCAAAAAAGTTAAATTGGCCCAAAGGACAAACATACTTGCAAAAAGCGGCCCCCTGAAAAAAGGTATCCACCACCAGCGCCCCCAAAAAATAAGCAGCGATGATCCAGGCCGTCCACCAGGGGCTGGCCCACAAGCTAAACAGTTCATAGGCGATAAAAAAAAGCACCAGCAAGCTTACAGCCAGCCATTTATGGCGTAGCGCCCTCGGTACCGCCCGTTGCCAGCCCAGGCGCAGGCCCAGCCAGCGCCCGACTTCGCGCGGCAGCATAAAAGGGCAGGCCATACAAAACAGATTGCCCACCATCAGCAGCGCCAGCACCACCAGGCCCCGGTAATGAACCCAGGCCGTCACCGTTGCCAGATTCTTGGGCGCTTGCTGCGGCCCAAACAGGCCATCAAAAACAATAAACCCACTGGCTATCAGCAGAACGCTTTGCAGCGTGCGCCGGGCGTGCCGCCAGCGCAAAAATGGGCCAATCAACGGCCAGGTTAACACATCGGCGGCTGAACGGCGGGGCAGACCGAGTATTTGGGTTGACTTGAGTAAAGAACGTGGTGTCATAAAGCAACGGTAAATAAGCCAAGATTGATTATAACACGAGAAGGGATGATGGTAAAGGAATTTATTATTCCATGGGTTTGACAGCTTAAAGCTGGACATGTATAATAGCCCAGCCGTGTGAAAAAATACACTAAAGTAATCACAAAGTTTTCCAAGTCAGATGGTTTGACAGGATTACGATTGTTGGTATAGAATAGCGCCGTTCAAGGGCGAGCAACATCAACGCATGGCTATTTCCTCGCTTGCAAGCCGCCCCTTTTGACCTCGTGAGTAGACATATTCATAATAAAGGACAGAGGTTTAATGCACTCAATCAGACCGACTCAGTTAAAACGTGTGGTTAAGGCGACTTCTTACACAGGCCTGCTGGCACTACTGCTTGGCTTAATGCCGGCAGTGGCCCTGGCTGCTCCCCCTTCTCCTTTAGACCCGGCTTCGCCCGCCTCCAGGTCTATCGCCAACTTGCACAATATTACCTTAATTGTCGCTACTATCGTCTTCCTGATTGTTTGTGGGCTGCTTATTTACTCACTGGTACGCTTTCGGCGCAAATCCGCCGACGACCCGGAGCCGGATCAGAGCTTTCACGGCAACACCACTCTTGAAGTTATCTGGACCATCATCCCTGTCGGTATTTTGGCAGCGCTGCTGGTCTTAACTTATCAAACCCTGCAAGATATTAGCCCCAACCGCCCCACCGAAATGACCATCCGGGTGGTGGGCAAACAATGGCTATGGGAAATTCAGTATCCCGATCACGGTATCAAACTGACCAACGAAATCAGAGTGCCGGTGAATACTGACATCAAAGTAGAAGTAACCTCTCAGGATGTGATCCATAGCTTCTGGATACCCCAGATGGGCGGCAAAACTGACGCAGTGCCGGGCTATTTGAACATTGCCTGGTTCAAGGCTGACCGTCCGGGTACGTTTCACGGCCAATGCGCTGAATTTTGCGGCCTGGCCCACTCGCAAATGCCAATAGAGCTGGTGGTGCTGGACCAGAACAGCTTCGATGTCTGGGCCTCGTCTACCGCCGAGTTGCAGGCTAACTCCTCGGCGCAAGGCGAACTTCTATTTGGCACGTCGGGCTGCACCGGCTGTCATGCCATCAACGGTCAGGGCGGACAAATTGGCCCCGAACTGACCAATGTTTATGTGGATAAAGGCCCCGAATATATTCACGAATCAATTATAAACCCAAATGTCGTGGTTGCGACCCAATGCCCCACCGGCGCTTGTCCGGCCGGAGTGATGCCTCAAAATTTCAGCGAAATCCTGAGCGAGGATGATATCAACGCTATCATCGAATACCTCAAGGAAGTCTCTGGGGCGACGGAATAAGTTCGGATAAACGTGAGGAGGAAAGATTAATGCGACAACCTGGCAAAAAGCTGATCATTACTACCCTGGTCAGCCTGTTGATTGGCTACGGAGTTTCCTGGTTTATTATGGTCGGCGTGCTCGACGCTCCGCTGCGGCTTTATGGCTTTGGCAATTTAACTTCTGTGGCCCTTCTGGTCGCCTTCTTGCTAGTTATTTTTCTGGATGGCCCCCTGGAGCTCAGACTGTTTGACTGGCCCAAAGCCGAAGCCGGCAAAAAGAGTCCCCCCAAAACCACCAAGCCCTACACGGGAGTTGCCGATTGGCTGACCACGGTTGACCACAAAAAATCGGCATCATGTATTTTCTTTTCAGCTTCTTTTTCTTCCTGATCGGTGGAATTCTCGCCCTGGTCATCCGGCTTGAACTGGCGATACCCGGCCTGCAATTGGTCAGCCAGGCCCGCTACAACGAATTTTTTACCATGCACGGCACCACCATGATTTTCTTGGGGATTATTCCCCTGCTGGCTGCCTTTGCCAACTATGTGGTGCCGCTGCAAGTGGGAGCCAGAGATATGGCTTTTCCCCGGCTCAACGCTTTCGCCTTGTGGCTGCTGGTTTTTGGCGGTTTACTGCTCTACGGCAGCTTTTTGTTTGAAGGCGGCGCAGCCGGCGGCTGGACCGGCTATGCTCCCTTGTCAACCGCGCAGTATTCGCAGGGAACCGGCATGGATATGTGGATTGTCGGCCTCTATACGGTGGGAACTTCTTCGATTTTGGGTGGTATCAACCTGATTGTCACCATTCTCAATATGCGCGCCCCTGGCATGGGTCTTAACCGGATGTCGCTGTTTACCTGGACGGTGCTGGTGCAGTCGGTGCTGGTGATTTTCGGTACCCCGGCCCTGGCGGCGGCTTTGACCCTGCTGTTCATCCAGCGCAACTTTGGGGCCAATTTCTTTGGGGCCGACGGTAATCCGGTTTTGTGGCAGCATATGTTCTGGTTCTACTCCCACCCGGCTGTTTATATTATGGTGCTGCCGGCCATGGGTATTGTCTCCGAAGTGCTGCCGGTGTTTGCCCGCAAACCCATCTTTGGCTACCGCATGATTGCCTACTCAACCGTGGCCATCGCTGTTTTGGGCTTTGTGGTCTGGGCGCACCACATGTTTACCGCCGGGATTGGCTACGGCTTTCAGCTTTTCTTTATGCTCGGCTCGATGGTGATTGCCGTACCGACCGGGGTTAAAATTTTTAGCTGGATTTTTACCCTGTGGGGCGGCTCGATTGAATTCAAAACATCGTTCCTCTTTGCCGCCGGCTTTATCATCACCTTCACCATCGGCGGCATCAGTGGTGTCTTTGCCGCTATTGTGCCGATTGACACTCAGATTCACGATACCTATTACATTGTCGCTCACCTGCACTACGTGCTTTTTGGCGGCAGTATGATGGGTATTTTTGCCGGTATTTACTTCTGGTATCCCAAAGTGACCGGCCGTATGATGAACGAAACTCTGGGGCACTTCCAGTTCTGGTTGGTCTTTATCGGCTTCAATTTGACCTTCTTCCCGATGCACATTCTGGGGTTGATGGGGATGCCACGCCGTTATGCCGATTACGAGGCCGGTTTTGGCTGGGAAAGCTTGAATTTGCTGATCACCATCGGCTCGTTTCTCGTCGCTGCCTCGATCTTTCCGCTGTTATGGAATGCGATCTACTCGCTGTTTCGGGGCCGGGTAGCGGTGGGCGACCCCTGGCAGGCCAACTCCCTGGAATGGTGGACCTCCTCGCCCCCACCGGAATACAACTTTCTGGAAATTCCCACCGTCCACAGCGAGCGGCCCACCCGCGACCTGCGGCTGGACAAAAAGCCGCCTACGGCCCCGCCGAGTGTTTCCCCACCCGTCACCAGCCCGGCCCCGGCTGCCAAGTAGTTGGATGATGATTGGCATGAACAATTTACCTGTAGTTCAATCCAGCTTTAAACGACTTGCGCTTATCACCGCCAGCGAAATGCTGGCGGTGATTCTGATAAGTGCGCTGCGGCGGGCCGCTCATACCGGGTTAATCGGGCTGGAGCCGGTCTACTGGACGGCTCTGGGCCTGAGCGTTGTGCTGACCTTTTCCACGGTCGTTATGGCCTGGCGGGGCCATCGTTCCCAGTGGCTTATTTGGGGACCTGCTTTAGCAGCGCTGGCGGCTGATGTGGGCCTGGTTGTTTTAACAGCAACCTCCACAGCCGTTGAAGGGTGGAGTGTCGTCGCCGGCCTGCTGTTGATGGCGGCGCACATCGGCCTGCTGCTTTTTGCGGCTATTGCCGCCGGAGTGCCGCCTCCTTTTTGGGCCAAACCGGCGTCTCTGGTTCAAGTCAGTGGGGCTATCTTCGTTTTCTGTTATTTACCGGAGCGGCCATTCTGCTGCTATTGGTGAGCGGCACGGTGGTCAGCGGAACCATGGCCGGCCTGGCCTGTTCCGATTGGCCGCTGTGTGAAGGAGAGATTTTCCCGGCCACCCCCTCGCTGGAGATGGTGATTAACCTGACTCATCGCTTTTCCGTGCTGGCGGTCGGGGTGGCGGTAGCGGCGGTGATCCTGCAAACTCGCCGCAGGTATCCCCGGCACACCCTGCTGGTCAAAGCAGCTACGGCCCTGGGGCTACTGTTTTTAGCCCAGGTGGCTCTGGGCGGATTGAATGTTGTGTTAAAACTGCCCGGCTTGATGAGCGCGGCTCACCTGACTTTGGCTATGACCATCTGGGGCAGCCTGGTAATTCTGGCTTCAACTTATTATCTGACCGCCAAATCAACGCTGCCGCTTGAAGCAGAACCGGAGCCAACGCCCAACACGCCGCTGGTCTCGCGCCAGAAAGCAGCCGTTTATTTCAAATTGACCAAACCGTGGATTCTGGTGTTGCTGCTGATTACCACCGCCGGGGCCATGTTTATCGCCGCCGAGGGCGTTCCTTCGATTTCTCTGATCCTTTACACCCTGCTGGGTGGCGCTCTGTCTGCCGGCGGGGCCAGCGTGCTGAATAGCTATGTAGACAGCGATATTGACCAGCTTATGTCGCGTACCTCGCGCCGGCCCACTGTCACCGGGCTGGTAACGCCGCAGGAAACGCTCTTTTTTGGTCTGTCGCTGAGTACCGCCTCGTTTCTGGTTTTTGCCATCTTTGTCAATCCGCTCAGCGCAGCCCTGAGTACATTGGGGATTCTCTACTACGTCTTTTTCTACACGCTTTACCTCAAACGGGCAACCATCCACAATATCATCATCGGCGGCGCAGCCGGAGCTATTCCGCCGCTGGTCGGCTGGACGGCAGTGACCAATTCTCTCGACCTGGGGGCGCTGTACCTGTTTGCCATTATCTTCTTCTGGACGCCGCCCCACACCTGGGCGCTGGCTCTGCTGGTCAAAAAAGATTACGCCAACGCCCGGGTGCCGATGCTGCCGGTGGTGGTGGGCGAAAAAGAAACCACCTATCAAATCTTTCTCTACTCCATTCTGCTGATTACGCTGACGGTCCTGCCCTTTGTGGCTCAGGTGATGGGCTGGTTCTATCTGCTGGCAGCGGTGGCCCTGGGTATCCCATTTCTTTATCTGGCCTGGATACTGTGGCGCGATCATCACAAAAGCAACAGCAAAAAACTTTACAAATACTCGCAGCTTTACCTGGCCCTGCTTTTCCTGATGATGGCCCTCGACCGGACATTGTTTTAGGGTAGCCCGATGGATAAAAATATCGAGCGCAAAAACAAGATTTTGATGGTTATTTTGCTGGTCATCGCCCTGATTTCGGTGGGCGGAGCGGTACTTTGGTTTAATATGTATGCCCCGTTGCTTCTAAAATAAATCTATGTGCGGAGTGTTTAGCCATGTCTGAGACTGTTGAAAATTCTGTTCAAATCTCTACGGCGACGGTGAAGCCGGAAGATATTCACCTGCCCCCCAACAGCTATTGGCCGATTATTTTGGCGTTTGGCTTTAGTTGTATTATGGGTGGGCTGGCCTTAAATATTGCCCTGACCATTATCGGGGTTGCGGTGACGCTGGTGGCCGCTATTGGCTGGGTCATCGAGCCGGTTCATGCCGAAGAAGGTCATCACTAATTTCTCTGAAAATAATCCGCAGATGGCGCGTTGTAAATAACGTGCCGCCCACTCTGCCCGGCGCTTGGTACGGGCAAAAATCAGCACCCTCTCCTATAATCTTTTGGGCTGCTTCAAGCTATAATAATGATATGCAGCCCCCGATTCCCGCTCACAAAAGTCAATACGTAACGAGGCAATTGAAGTCTGGCGCTGTGAGCGATGACTGATCCGCGCCGGGAGGGTGGCGTAACTTGGCTGTAACTGTACTTTGCTATGATAGCATAGGCCGATTCGATAAAACTAAAGACTGATCCGCTGCTAGAGGGGAGAGGAAGAGGGCAATGGCGCACGATAAAAAGTTGTCGGAGAACTTCAAGCTGTGGGAACAATGGACCTCCACCTACACCGATACGGTTTACGGAGCGATGGAGGAAACAATGGAGCAGTGGTTCAAACTCTGGCAAATGCCCACGTCAGCCAATGGCTCCACCAGCCACCACAAACCAGAAGCAGCGCCGGCGCCACTGCCGCCCGATTCTGAGCCGGTCTGGACGTTTCGCGGCTACCAACTACGGGCGGGAGACTTTACCGCCGCGATGGTCCACTTTTTTCGTGCTCTGATCAGCCGGGCCGATTTCTGGCGCAGCCGCCTGGACAGCACCACCAATTGGGCGGTCATCACCACCGCAGCCACCTTGTCGCTCTCCTGGGACCCCCGGATTATTATCCTCAACACCCTGCTGGTAACACTGTTCCTCTACATCGAAGCCCGCCGGTATCGCTACTATGAACTGTATAGCTACCGGGCCTGGCTGCTGGAAACTGATTTCTTTGCCACCATGCTGGTACCGCCGTTTCGTCCCGCGCCCGATTGGGCCGAGAGTCTGGCTGAAAGCCTGCTCAAGCCCAAATTCTCCATCTCGATGTGGGAAGCCTTTGGCCGGCGCTTCCGGCGAAACTATATTTGGATTTATCTGATCCTGTGGGTGGCCTGGCTGCTGCATGTCTGGCTGCACCCGACGCCGCTTAATTCGTGGGCTGAATTTGCCAGCCGGGCGGCGATTGGGCAACTGCCGGCCTGGATGGTGCTGGCTACGGGTCTGTTTTTTAATGGGGTGCTGATAGGGGTTGGCCTGCTAACCATGTCGCTGCGGCATGCCACCGGCGACATCATTTCCGGCGACGGCGAATTTAGCAATCTCTTTGGCCTTAAATTGCAGCCATCTGCCCGGCAGCAGGAACGGTTTCGGGCTAACAACCGCGAGCAGTATCTGGCTTTTGTCACATCCGCCCAGGTCGGGCGGATCGCCGAGCGGATCAACCAGGAAATAGGCTGTCCGCTGTTAACGTTATGCAACTTCGCCACCACCGAGTTGACCCCAGTCCTTATGATTTCGCCTCTGGGCGCATCGAATATCGGCCCCCTCAAAAACTAGTCAGCAGCGCCGACCCTCAAGCCAACGTTATCATTCTGCCGGCCCAAGAGGTGCTGAAGCCGCAAAATAGCCAAGCCCCGCCACTACACTAAATTACCGTGGCCCAGGCGCAATGCCCATCAAGATGGTCAGCCGTTCTGTCCCCCGGTTTTCAACCCCGTGGGGCATCCCGGCAACAGCCCAGACAATGTGACCCGGCCCAACCTCCGTCACCTCTTCCCCGACGGTGAACAGGCCAACCCCTGCGAGGACAAAATAGAATTTATCCTGATCACTGTGCTCATGCACGTGCTGCGCCTGCCCCGGCTCCAGACAGTTGAGACCAATCAGCAAATGCTGACCGGCAAACAGGGTGGCTTTATAAAACTTATCGGCCTTTGCGCCGGTGAAATCCTGGTAATGGGCGATGTTGGCGGGCATTGTTTCTCCTAAAAAAGGAACTGAGGAACTAAAGGAACTGAAGGGAACTCTGTCTCCTTCAGTTCCTTTAGTTCCCTCAGTTCCCTTCTTTTATATCTCCAATGGTATCTTCTCAATAATTTCGGGTAGGGGCACGGCCTCGCGCCTGCCCCAGGGGGCGACCGCAAGGGTTTCGCCC
>JAAUSP010000186.1 GCA_012032575.1 Anaerolineales bacterium
ACTGACCGGCAGGGGTGGCCGTCGGTGTGGCGGTGGGGGTGGTCAAAAAAGCAATCGGGATGTCCAGATAACGGACGGCAAAAACAGCCCCGGTGGACAACAAACACATCACGATCAGCAAGGCAATGAGCAGCGGCCAAAGCAGGCGGCGCTGGCCCGCCTTTTTGGTTTTGGTGAAAGCGATGGCCGTCATTGACGCTTTTTCAGCGCGGAGGGCTGGCTTAAGCTGCGTTGCCGCTCGGCCCCAATCCACTTCTTTCAGAATTTCAGCCGGATTGGTGTGTTCGCGCAGCCAAAACCGGAGCAGTTCGACATGAAAGCGATAACTCAGCGCGCCCATCGGGGACAGCACACCCCGCTCGGCCAGGGACTCGAGGGCCTGAATGACCACATCGGGAGCGACGGCATTGCTTTGTCGCTGTAAAAAGCGGGTGACTTCCTGACGGGTAATCGGCCCATGCGCCCCCTGAATCGCGGCCATTCCGGCCAGAACGGCGCGCTCGGCCCAGGTGGATTGATCCCAGATTTGCCGGAAAGGTTCGATGGGTGAGTCGAGCAGTTCAACCAGCGCGGCATCAAAATCACGCTGATTGACCCAGCCATCGAAAACCTGGCGATTGAGCAGGGTATGGCAAAAGAGGCAAAGATAATACGGATGGTGGGAGTTGATTTCGGCGATACGCTTGGTCACGCCGTAATCAAAGCGCAGGACATTCTTGACCGGCAGGGTAATCATGCTCAGAGAGGCGTCGGCAGTGAGCACCCCCAGGTTAAAGACCGGCGCACCATCGAGCAGGGGATGGCTGATTTGCTTCAATTTATCCTGATTGATCGCAAAAACAAAGTGCAGGCCGGAACATTCGTCCAGCAGCGGCAGCAGGCTGCTCAGAAAAGAGGCAATCAGGGCTTTATCGTGGGTTAACAGTAAATGCAGGTCATCAAAATAAAGCACCAGGCGTTGTGAGCCGAGATGCTCGTTGACCAGGGTAAAGAGTTCGCGCAGGGCGGTGGCCGGCTGAGTCGAGGCCTCGCCGGCAGGCTGGGGAGCCAGATTGAGCAGTTGCAATTGGGGCACAAGCTGTTCGATGACACTGTTCAACGCGGCATTGATGACACTCGGTCCCCGTCCTTCCTGGCGAGAACGCCGGTCGCCCGATTCCGGGGTAGTTACGGGCGCGGCCAGGGCCACGGCCAGGTTGAGGGTTTCCAGATTTTGAAGCGTGCCCACCTGCCGGATAAACGATGTTTTGCCAACCAAAGGCAGGGCAGCCAATACGAGCGTCCGGGCGTTGCCCAGCAGTTGCATTTCAATCCAGTCGGCGGCATTTTGCCGGCCAAATAACATGGCCGGGTCAGCAACCGGTTCGCCCGGACGATAGGGATTGGTTGTATCTGTCAAAATCAAAACTCCACTACTTGTGACGAAGGTCAAAGTATAGCTTTGACTTGCCCAAACGCAATTTTAGCGCTTCAGCAAGAAAAGCTTGGCCGATACCGTACTCACGTACCATCACAAGCGCTCATTATACCATTAAGTATACGAAGGGAATAATTGTGAATTGTGAATGAGATGTTAAGCTTCATTCACAATTCACGGTTGACAATTCACCATTCACAATTTTATCAGCAACCAGCAGCCGGGCAACCGCGCCCTCCCGCTCGACCCATTCCCAGCGAGCGGCAAAGCCGGCGCTGTTGAGCTGGCTCAGGGGTTTGGCCGGGGGCAGGCTGCGCTGGCCGGTGATCTTGTACAACCAATCAATAAATGGGCGCAGCGGCCAGGGACCGCGAAGCTGCCCCTCAAAAACCACTACCAACCGGCCCGCCGGCTGCGACCCGGCAGCACTCCGCAGCACCCGCTGAATCTCAGCCATGGTATCGGGGGCCAGCATATAATCGGTGGGGAAGGTAGCGACGACATTGGCAAAGGTGTCGGCGGGAAAGGGCAAACTCTGCGCCCTGGCCCGGTTGAGGCGCAGCGGGACTCCCCGCCGGCGCAGCCGCCCGGCGGCCAGGCGGGCCATGTAGGGCGACAGGTCAACCCCGACCGGCTGATAGCCCGTCGCGGTCATCTCGGCAAAAAGTGCGCCGGTGCCGTAGGCCAGTTCGAGGGTGGGGCCGGGCTGCAAAAAGGGCAGAGCCAGCCGCCGCCAGGCCGCCCACTGCCCAAATGAAACCGTCCAGGCTACGGCGTCGTAGGTCCAGGCCATCTGGTAGTAAAGCAGATGAAAACCAAGTTTGAGCAACCAGCGAGGGAGGAGCACTGTTTAAATAATCATCCGCAATTTTTTTGGGTATGATCTGGTAATTGATTTCAGTTGCGCTGTCGGCGATGATCTCGCCGTCGGCCTGGATGAGGGTAGGGGTAAAGGCAGTGATAGAAAGCGCGGTAGCTTGGCGGTAAACCACCTGGGGATGGGTAATGTGGCCGCCGGTAAAGGTCTGGGGTAATAAACGCAGCAGTTGTAATTTACTCAGACCGCTGGCAAAGAGAAAATCGAGCAAGCCGTCGTCGAGTTGGGCCTGGGGGGTCATGTAAAACGAGCCGCCGGTGCGGTTGCTGTTGCCAATCGAAACCAGGTTGATCGGCCCTTCAAACATGCTGGCATCCCAACTCAGGCGCATAGGCCAGGGCTTGGCTCCGCGCAGGGTTTGCAAGGCCGCCAGAATGTAGCGCAAATTGCCCTTGACCCAGCGCATGCGGTCGTGAGCCACCGTGACCACCGGCTCCAGGCCCACCGCGGAATTGTTGACAAAGTAGTGACCATTGACCATGCCCACGTCAATCAGGCGAGTCACCCCGGCAGCCAGACAGCGGCAGGCCGCGGCTGCATTGGAGGGAATACCCAACATCTGGGCCAGGTCATTGGCCGTGCCAATGGGGATGATACCCAAAAGACCCGCTTCGGTATCGCCCGCTGCCTGAAGCAGGCCGTTGGCTACTTCGCTGACCATGCCATCACCCCCGACAGCGACGACAATCGGCCAGCCGGTGCAGGCGGCCTGGCGGGCCAGTTCGATAGCGTGACCGCGCCGGGCAGTCACTTCCAGGTGATAAGCAAGGCCAGCCTGCTGCAATCCCTGTTCGACCAGCGTTATTTTAGCTGCTGTAGGCAAGCGTCCGCCATGGGGGTTGAGAATAATTTTGAGCTTATCTGCCACAATGCCTGCCCACAGCCTTAACGGATTATCGGTGAAATTTCAGGCGGGTAACACGCCAACTGCTCGCCCGGCCTGCTCAAACACCGTCATCGCCTGTTCAATCTCGGCCAGGGTATGACCGGCGGTTACATTGGCCCGGAGACGGCTGGAGCCGCTGGGTACGGCGGGAGCGACTACCGGCAGCACAAAAATACCGTTATCCTGGGCCAGCTTGGCCATCAACCAGGCCCGCTCATCATCGCCGGTAATAATCGGCACAATGGGCGTGGCGCTATTGAGCGTGTTGAACCCCCGCTCCTGCAAGCCCTTGATAAAATAATTGACATTAGCCTGGAGCGCCCTGACCCGTTGGGGTTCGGCCTGAATGACTTCAAACGAGGCTTTGGCCGCCGCCGCCGAAGCCGGGGGCAGCGCCGCCGAAAACACAAAGGCGCGGGTGCTGTGTTTGAGATAGGTAATCAACTCGGCGCTGCCGGCAATGTAGCCGCCGATGCTGGGAATGGTTTTGCTCAGTGTGCCCATTTTAATGTCAATGCCGTTCTCCAGGCCAAAATGCTCTTCGATACCCTGGCCGGTTTCCCCCAGCACCCCCACCGAATGGGCTTCATCCACCATTAACATCGCCTTGTATTTACGGCAAAGGCGGATAACTTCCGGCAGGTTGACGATGTCGCCATCCATACTGAAAACAGCGTCAACCACCACCAATTTTCCCGCATCTTTCGGCGCTTCACCCAGCGCTTCTTCCAGGGCGGCCATATCATTGTGTTCAAAACGCACAAATTTGGCCCGCGAGAGCAAACAACCATCCACAATGCTGGCGTGGTTGAGCTTGTCTGAAATGACCACATCGTTGCGGCCCAACAGGGCGGCAATGGTCCCCAGGTTGGTCACATAACCGCTCGACAGGGCCAGGGCGTCTTCAGTCTTTTTGAAGCGGGCGATTGTCTGCTCCAGTTCCACATGAATGCGGGTCGTTCCGGCCAAAATGCGGACACCATGAGTGCCGGAACCAAATTCTTCCAGGGCAGCCTGCGCCGCTGCCTGAATTTTGGGGTGATGAAGCAGGTTGAGGTAGGCGTAGGAGGCAAACTGAAGCATTTTGCGCCCGTTGATGGTCACGTGAACCCCATCCACCGCCTCGGCCGATTGCAGATAAAGGTAAAGGTCTTGCTCTTTGGCCGAGCGAACCCGTTCATTCATTTGCTCAATGCGCCAGGTAATAGGGTTATGACCGTTTTCCAAAGACATGGAGTTCCTTTCCCTGCTATTAAGCTGTCAGCTTAGGGGAGCAGCGACAAAAGTATAACATTCCGAATCTAATTTGTAAAATAAATTCGAGAAGGGAAACTCAGTTAAAATCTATCAAAACCGAGGCCGCGTTCTTTCAAGCTGACAAATCGTTGATGTCCAATCACCAGATGGTCAAGAACATCAATACCCAGAAGCGAGCCGGCTTCGACAATGGAACGGGTGACGCTGACATCTTCGGGTGAAGGGGTGGGATCGCCGGAGGGGTGATTATGGGCCACAATCATGGCAGTGGCATTTTCGCGCACTGCCTCACGGAAAACTTCGGAGATACGAATGATGGAGGAGTTGACATTGCCCACATAAACAGTGGGGCTGGCCAACACTCTGTTTTTGGTATCAAGCAGCAGGGTGCGCAGGTGTTCCTGCTCCAGGCCGCCCATCTCCAGCATGAGCAGGTTGGCGGCATCCAGGGGCGAGGTGATCTGCGGGCGAGCATCGGGCGAGGTGATGAGCAGGCGGCGGCCCAATTCGATGGCGGCTTTGAGTTGGGCCGTTTTAGCCGTGCCCACCCCCTTAATTGAGGCCAGATCGCTAAATGAGGCTTTCGCCAGCCCGGCCAGGCCGCCAAATTCAGCCAGCAGGCGGGTGCTCAGCGCGACCACATTTTCGCCCGCGCTGCCGACCCGCAGCAAAATCGCCAGCAGTTCGGCGTTGGAGAGCGCCGTTGGCCCATAATACTGCATCCGTTCCCGTGGGCGTTCGCCCAGAGGAAAATCATGAATGGTCGGGTGATAGCGAGTTGACGGGTCGGGAGCCATGGGCCAACCTGTAGGCGGCAATGCCTGACTAATAAACGTGCGCTTCTAAACAGATAACACCCTGCGGTCCCACTACGGCGCTGTGCCGCACCCCGGCCGGAGTTCCAGCCGGTCGCCAGGCATCAGGTTAAACATTTTATGGTGGGTGGGACAATCAAATTTGATACTGCCTTCCACCACACAGACAATCTTGTGATAGCCGTGGGTGTGTCCAACATAAACTTCTTCGGGCCGGTTTGACCACTGATACACTTTGAGTTCTTGCTTTACCAGCGCTTCACGCAAATCAGCCTCGCTGGGGGCAGTCTGACCAGCCCAGGGGATTACTTTCAACTCCATACACTTCTCCAGATGATAAAATTTTTAGCTGCGCTTATTCTACTGCGTTGGTCACAGATCGTCAACCGGATAACCCGGACATTTTTCATTGACAGGCATCAGCAGACCAGCTATACTGAATAAATCTATTTTTTTCGCAAGGAGTGTGCCTCTATGAACGTCGCTGATGATATCCAGAAGATTATCCAAAAGATGCCCGAGGCTTTTCTAGTCGAGAAAGCGGGCGATCTTAACACCACCATCCAGCTTGAACTCACCGGCGACGGGGGTGGCGACTGGGTGATTAAAATTGCCAATGGAACCGTCAATGTCACCGCCGGGCGGAGTACTGCCCCCAATTTAACCTTAACCATGGCGGCCAGTGATTATGTGTCCATCTCTTATGGCGAAGCCAACCCGATTAATATGTTTATGGCCGGAAAAATCAAGTTACAGGGCGATATGACCCTGGCCATGAAATTTCCTGAGCTATTTACCCGCAGCCGAGCCTGAAACCGGTGCAGTGATACAAAAAGGCGACTGCCGAGGCAGCCGCCTTTTGATTCTTTTGCTAAAGGGCCGTAAAGGGTTATTGACCGCCTGTCGCCAGATAAGCAATAAGGTCATCCAGGTCGGTCGGGCCCACGAGCCGCTCGCCAAAATTCTGTGGCATGATATTCGACTGATAGCCTTCGGTTATAACCGCATTAGGCTCAAGGACAGATTGGCGTACATGGTCCTCACCCTTGTCGGCATAAACAGTTGTCAAGTTTGGACCAACCACCGCTCCGGTCTGGCTACCGAACGTGTGGCAGCCAACACAACCCATGCCGGTGAAGAGGTTTTTGCCTCGTTCTTCGGGCGAGTCGCCGGGTACAGGCGTTGGCTCGGCGTTGGGATCGCCCAGATCAGGCGCGTTCGCTTGCCAGTTCATGATGTAGCTTACGATGGTGTCAATCTGATCATTCCGCAGCGGGCCGCCGTAGTCAACACTCCAGGTCGGCATATTGCGGCCGTAGTTGGGGTCTGACATGACCGGCCGCCCACCGCGAACGGTCAGGGTGAGAAACGCCTTCATGGACCCTTGATAACCAATATCGGCCAAACGTTGTTCAAAGAAATATTTGCTGTTGATGTTGGGACCAATCCCACCTTCACCATTTTCCCCATGGCACTCGACGCAGTATTCCGTATATAACGCCGCCCCGGACTCAATGGACCGACCTTGAAAAGCCCTGGTAAATTCAGCCCGGCGATCCGCTTCGCCGATACCTACATACACAATACCACTAATTGAGATCAGAACCGCTATTAACCCTACCAAAATTCTTGAATCTATCATAATTATCAATCCATTTTGTTGAGTAATTTAGAACTTAGACTCGAGCAGGTGATAACCCGACTCGCGGTGGATAAAGAAAAGCTTTTCGTAGGTACGCGGCTCAAGCTCGGTCCCCCCTTCCGGCACTTCGTCCCACCAAACGGTTATCGTCAGCTTCTTTAGATCGGTCTGCCAATCTTCAACGGCCAGGGTGATATCACCGTTATAGAAGTTGTTGTCTTCTTTTTCGCTTTCCCGATCAACGGCTTCTTTCATCTCAGCCAAAATTTCACCCAACCGGCCTGAAGGATAGGTGGCGGAATCACTGGCGGTATAGTTACCCACAACCAATTGCTCGTAGGGGATTTCTCTAACTTCACCCACCCCTTCTTCGGGAATGAACTCCTGGATCAACTCAACCGGCGGCGGCGCCGCCACGCCCCACAGACCGGTCCCCATATAAGTGAGCACAACCATGAAAACCGAGGTCAACAGACCTACGGTTATGCCCACCTTACGATTTTTAGCTAATCGGCTGGGGCCTGGGTCAATGTAGGGCACGGCAAAGAGAACCAGAAAAATAATGGTTGGAATAACCACGCCCCACAGAGTCTTCTCACCCAGTTTGAGCATCCCTTGCAGCCACAGGAAATACCAGGGAGCCGTAGTGTGCAGCGGTGTTTTTAACGGGTCGGCGTGATGCTCTAAAACGGCGGAGTAACCAAAAACCATATAGATAATCATCCCAGCAATCAGAACCGCCGACCACATAATTTCACTGGTTATCAAATCAGGGATGAGATCTATTTTTCGTTTGGCTGCCGCAACTTGTTCAGGTGGCGCTTCGCCTTCTTCAATCACAGCCGGCAGCGAGATGCTGTGCTCACGCGAAACTTTGTAATAATGAATACTGATGAAAATGATGGTCAGCAGCGGCAGCATGAAAACGTGCAACAGGTAAAACCTGAGCAGCCCGCCGGCCCCAATATCCTGCGACCCGCGCAAAATCAGGTTAACCTGATACCCGATCAGCGGCGCTGCTTCGGCCATACTGGTGCCGATAGTCACCGCCCACAGGGCCAATTGGTCCCACGGCAGCAGGTAACCGCTAAAGCTGAGGAACAGGGTAAGCAGCAGCAGCACCATCCCGGTCAGCCAGGTAAACTGCCGGGGGTGTTTATAAGACCCCGTAAAGTAAACCCTGACCATATGCAGAGTGACCGCAATCACCATCAACTCGGCCCCCAGCCGGTGGAAGTCGCGCAGAAATTTGCCAAAGTTGACGTTGCTCAGGATGTTAAGCATGTCATAATAGGCTACGGTAGGCGAGGGGGTATAATAAACCATCAAAATCAAACCGGTAATGGTTTCGATAATAAACAACAACGTCGAGAAAAGACCCAGGCGGAAGGTATGGGTGAGCCAGGTTGAGCCTTCCTGGTAAAACTTGGGCCGGATGTGAAGCATAAACGACTTGACCTGGGCCCGATAACGCGGATTGGGTTTTTCAGTCGGCGGGTCGCCTCTGAGCAAAGCGCGTAATTCTTTTGGCCCAATCCCGGCCAGAACGGCGCGAGTGGTTTCGTCAATTTTGTCGCTGACGGCTTGTTTGACACCCTTTTGAGTCAGGTTTTGCCAAAAGCCCATGCCAGGAATATACATACGCCTACTTATCCTCCTTAAATGATCTCACACTAACTTATGCCGGAACCAAAACTCCCGGACCTAAAATTCTTCGCCCTGTATCAATAACCAACTTTTCGTCACCATTTATAACCAAAGGATTGCCATCCAAATCGGTTTCTTTGATTGACCCATCGGGCGCAATTGCCTGAATCACAAAGCGGTCCAAACTGCGCCGGGCCGGGCCTTCAATATATTCGCCCCAAAGCTGGAATTTTGATCCATGACACGGACATTCAAAACGATTGGTCATATCTATCCACTCATACAAACAGCCCAGATGAGTGCAAACTTTGTAAATGGCTATAATCCCTTTCTGCGGCTGACCGTTGAATTCGGTATCCACATTGACCAGCCAGAATTTACCATCCACATAAGCTTTTGGCCCGGCGTTAACTTCGGGCAGGGCGCCGGTGGCATCACCAATGGGGAAACTACCACCGAATTCCCCCTCTTTAAAGTTAGGGAAGGCAAACCACAAGCTCAGGCCAACCCCCTGGAGCGTCACCAGGGCAATCGAGGCCAGCCAGGCATAGTTGAGAAATTCACGCCGGGTAATCCGGGAGTCAACTTTTTCCGGCGCAGACGGAGCGGCTTTGGCCGCGGCCGGCTTGGGCGCGGCGGCAGGTTTGGGCGCGGGAGCAGATTTTTCAGCGGCTGCCGGCGCCGCAGGCTTGGGCGCAGGAGCGCCGGCTGCTTTGGCTGCTTTAGCTGCCAGAAAAGCCTCACGCTGAGCCTTTAATTCTTCAGGACTTTTTTTAGCTGCCGCTGCGGGTGCAGAGGCGACCGCCGGAGCTTCAATGGCGGGTTCGGGCGGGGTTTCGGCAGGGGTAGATGGAGCCGGTGGCGGCACGTCCTGCCCGGCAGCTTTCGCCGCCTTACGAGCCAGCCAGGCTTCTCGTTGCGCTTGAATTTCTTCAGGTGTCTTTGCTGACATAGGCCAAATATCCTTTCCTCGCTGACATGGTTATTTGAGTCCGGGTTTTAATGATAAACTAATGGGTTTTATTTTTGGGCTTATGGGCGTGCGATTATAACACGCTCAAAATTAAATGGCAAGCCAATATGTTACAATTTGCACGAATGAACGCACGATTAAACCTGTGAAGTTTTCGGAGTCTAAAAGGGAGTTGATCTGTCAAAGCCAAACCAGCATCGGCTAATTGCGCTCGCCGTCTATTTTACCACATTAGAAATAACAGACAAAAACAATGTATTATTTTGCACAATGCCATCTCCCATGCCTCCTTGATAAGTTTGCTCAAATGACAAACATGAGTCAGAATCACAGTATGGAAAAAACAATTTATCCCCTCACCTTTACCCCTGTTTTTCGTGACTATATTTGGGGTGGGCGCAACCTTGAAACCAAGTTTGGCCGCGCGTTCGCCCCCGGCATCATCGCCGAGAGTTGGGAAATATCGGGCCATCCCTCCTCGCCGACAACGGTTGAAAATGGCCCCCTGGCCGGTCAAACCTTGCCCCAGGTTTTGGACGCGCTCGGTCCGGATTTGGTCGGGTCTCACTCGCAGGCCATGCTGGACCGGGGCAAATTTCCGCTGCTGCTAAAATTACTCGACGCTACCCAACCCCTCTCGGTGCAGGTCCACCCCAACGACGACTACGCCGACCGCCACGAAAACGGCGAGCTGGGCAAAACCGAAATGTGGTACATCCTCCACGCCGAGCCGGACGCCTATCTGATCTACGGCCTCAAACCCGGCGTCAGCCCTACCTCTTTCCGCCAGGCCCTCGCAGCGGGCAAGCTGGAAACCTGCCTCCACCAACTGCCGGTCAAAGCCGGCGACTCCGTTTTTATTCCCGCCGGCTCGGTCCATGCCATTATGGGCGGGATCATGCTGGCCGAAATCCAGCAAAATTCCGATACCACCTATCGCGTTTACGATTGGAACCGGCTGGGGCCGGATGGCCAGCCCCGGCCTCTACACGTAGACAAAGCCATCGCGGTGACAAACTTCGCCCAGGTGGAGCCGGGTCAGTTTCAGCCTCAGTTGCTCGAAGAAAACACCGGCCTGCGCCGCGAAATCATTACTGCCTGCCCCTACTTTAATGTCGAACGAGTCGCTTTCAAGCAAGCAGGCGCGAAATTCACGGGGCGCTGCGATGGCAGCACCTTTGAAATTTGGGGCATTATGTCCGGGCTGGGTCGGGTCGGCTGGGGCGCAGACGAGGCGCTTGAACTGCCCGCGATTCGTTTCACTTTGCTCCCGGCAGCCCTCGGCGACTTCGAGATCGAAGCCCTGGAACCGGCGGTTTTTCTGCGGGCGTATGTGCCGGGTTGATAGTGAACAGGTTATTTATTCCACGATCCTGAGTTAGGCAAAGGATAAAGCACTTATGGATAACGAACTGCTGAACAAAGGTCAGGCGGCCAAAAAGGCAGCCCGCGCACTGGCGACGCTCGATACAGCCACCAAACACAAGGCCCTCAAAATCATAGCCGAAACCATTATGGAGCAGGAGCCAATTATCCTGGAGGCCAACGACAAGGATATTGACGCGGGCCGGGCCAACGGCCTGAGCGAGGCCCTGCTCGACCGGCTGCTGCTGACCCCCACCCGGCTGGAAAGCATGGCCAATGATGTCAAATCCATCATCAACCTGCCCGACCCGGTAGGCGAAGAGTTCGAGAGCCGCCGCCTGCCCAATAGTTTACGGGTCAGCAAACGGCGCATCCCCATTGGCGTCATCGGCGTTATTTATGAAAGCCGCCCCAATGTGACCATTGATATATCGGCCCTCTGCCTCAAAAGCGGCAATGCCGCCATTTTGCGCGGAGGCAAAGAAGCCGCTCATTCCAATCGCGCCCTGGCCGAAGCAGTGCGGCTGGGCTGCGGCGCAGCCGGTATCCCCACCGAGGCATCCAGCTCATCGAGTCAACCGACCGCGAATTGATCAAAGAGATGCTGCGGGCCAACGGTCTGATTGATATGATTATCCCCCGCGGCGGCGCAGCCCTGCACCAGTTCGCCATCGAAAACGCCACCGTGCCGGTCATCACCGGCGGCATGGGCATCTGCCATGTCTATGTGGACGTAGCCGCCGATTTGACCAAAGTCGCGCCGATTGTCGTCAACGCCAAAGTGCAGCGGCCCTCGGTTTGCAATGCGATGGATACGCTGCTGGTCCACCAGACCGTTGCTCCGCAAATTCTGCCCCGCGTGGCCGACGCCTGGGCCGAACACAACGTCGAAATTCGCTGCGACCCGCGCGCGTTGGCCATTCTGGAAGACCACCCCGCCGTCAAACCGGCCGGTCCCGCCGACTTCGACACCGAATTTATGGCCCTGATTGCCGCCATCAAAGTGGTGGACAGCCTGGACGAGGCCCTCGACCACATTTACACTCACGGCAGCAGCCACACCGACGCCATCATCACCGAAGATTACAGCGCCGCCATGCGCTTTGTCAACGAGGTCAACTCCGCCGCCGTGCTGGTCAACGCCAGCACCCGCTTCAACGACGGCGGGCAGTTTGGCCTGGGCGCGGAAGTAGCCGTCAGCACCCAACCGCTGCACGCCCGCGGCCCGATGGGTTTGAAAGAGTTGACCACCTACAAATGGGTTGTTTTGGGCAGCGGACAGGTCCGGCCCTGATGATGAAAATACGTAACGCAGAGAATACAAAGAAGGCACAGAGTGCTTTCTCCGTGTTCCTCCGTGAGAACTCTGCGTAACTCTGTGTAATTTTTTTCAAGGGAGTGTTCACGAGTCTGGACACGCCACCAGCGATGAAAAACCCTCACCCCGTCGCTGGCGCGACTCCCCTCTCCCAGTGGGAGGAGGGGTTGGGGTGAGGCTATTTTTGAGGAGTCCCCCCACCAATGACCGACAAAAAAACCGAACTCAAACAAAAACTGGCTCAGACCCGCGCCGAATTGGAAGC
>JAAUSP010000187.1 GCA_012032575.1 Anaerolineales bacterium
CGCCGGTGCTCGCCGGCGTGTGCGGTACAGACCCCTTCCGCTTTATGCGGGTCTTTCTGCCCGAACTCAAAGCGATGGGCTTTGACGGGGTGCAGAACTTTCCCACCGTCGGCCTGATGGACGGGATGTATCGCCAGAGCCTGGAAGAGACCGGCATGAGCTACAGCCTGGAGGTGGAGATGATTCGCCAGGCCCGCGAGCTGGATATGCTGACCTGCCCCCTACGTCTTCACCCCCGAGGATGCCCGGGCCATGGCCGAAGCCGGGGCCGATGTGCTGGTGCCCCACATGGGGCTGACCACCAAAGGCAGCATCGGCGCGGAAACGGCCCTGACCCTCGCAGAGTCGGCCAAACGGGTGCAGGCCATGCGCGACGCGGCGGTGAAGATCAACCCGGACATCCTGGTGCTGTGTCACGGCGGCCCCATCGCCGAGCCGCAGGACGCCCAGTTTATCTTTGAGCACACCGAAGGCATCGCCGGCTTCTTCGGGGCCAGCAGCATCGAGCGGCTGTCGGTCGAGCCGGCCATCGAAGAGCAGACGCGGCAGTTCAAAGGATTGCACTTGTAAAATAATAAAAAGGTAGCAGGGTAGCAGAGTCGCATAATTTCCCTGTCTGCCGTCTACCGTCTACTATTTTCTTTGGAGTCAAAAATGACCAAAAAAGTAAATGTCGCTATTGTTGGTCTGGGGTTTGGGGCTGAATTTATCCCCATTTATCAAAGACACCCAGACGCTGAATGTTATGCTATCTGCCAGCGGAATGAAGAAAACCTCAATAAAGTGGGCGATGCCTTTGGCATCAAAAAACGCTACACCAGCTTTGACGATCTGCTGGCCGATAAAGAGGTTGATGCCATTCATATCAACTCGCCTATTGCGGCTCACGCCTGGATGTCAATTGCAGCATTAAAGGCCGGTAAACACGCTGCCAGCACTGTGCCGATGGCCACCACCACCGAAGAGTGCCTGGCTATTGTCAAGGCCAGCAAAGAGGCGAAAAAAGTCTATATGATGATGGAAACGGCGGTGTATACCCGCGAGTTCCTCTACGCCAAAGATCTGGTAGAAAGCGGCAAACTGGGCAAAATCCAGTTTTTGCGCGGCTCGCACCAACAAAACATGGGGCTGCCTGGCTGGCCGGCCTACTGGTACGGCTTCCCGCCGATGCACTACGCCACCCACGCGGTGAGTCCCCTGCTGGCTCTGGCTAAAACCACAGCCGAGTATGTCATTTGTCACGGCTCCGGGCAGATCATTGAAGAATACGCCCAAAAGTACAATTCCCCCTTTGCCGTTGAAACTTCAACTATGAAACTGCGCGACTCCGACCTGGCTTGTGAGGTCACTCGCTCGCTGTTTGATACCATCCGCCAATACCGGGAAAGCTTTGACGTCTACGGCACCAAACTTTCATTTGAATGGGAGCAGGTGGCCGAAGAAGGTATGGTCATTTATTCCGGTTTTGAAGATGCCGAGCGCGTCAAAGTTCCCGATTTCGGCCATCTTTTGCCCCCTGAGATTGCTCCCTTTACCCTGGGCGGGGTCTATGATGACGAACACGAGCATACCTCGTTTATCCAGGGGAGTGGTCACGGCGGCTCGCACCCCCACATGGCCCACGAGTTTGTGCGCGCCATCGTCGAAGAGCGAGAGGCAGCGGTCAATGCGGTTACCGCCGCCAACTGGACTATGGCCGGAATTTGCTCGCACGAGTCCGCGCTGAAGGGCGGACAGAAAATAGAAATTCCCGTTCCTGAATAAACCGGGGCGCTTGTTTCAGACCAACCAATTTAAGCTGACCAAGCAAACCTGAAACGATACCCGGCGAAAAATCATTCATAAACTTTAACCTTTAAAGGAGATTTAACAATGGCACGACCTGTCACTCTATTTACCGGCCAATGGGCCGACTTATCATTAGCAGACCTGGCTCAAAAAGTGAGCGCCTGGGGCTATGACGGCCTGGAACTGGCTTGCTGGGGCGACCACTTTGAGGTGGACAAGGCCCTGGAAAGCGACAAATATGTCCGTGAAAAGCGCGAGTTGCTGGAAAAACACAACCTGAAATGCTGGGCCATCAGCACCCACCTGGTGGGCCAATGTGTGTGCGATAACATTGACGACCGCAATAAAAGCATCCTGCCGCCCCGACTGTGGGGCGATGGCGATCCCGAAGGCGTCCGCCAGCGCTGTGCCGAAGAAGTGAAGAACACCGCCCGCGCCGCCGCCGCTTTTGGCGTCAAGATTGTCAACGGCTTCACCGGCTCGCCCATCTGGCACATGCTCTACTCCTTCCCGCCCAACGATTTTAGTAAAATTGAGGCCGGCTATAAGGAATTTGCCGACCGCTGGAACCCGATCATGGATGTCTTCGACGAAGTGGGGGTCAAATGGGGCCTGGAAGTTCACCCCTCTGAAATTGCCTACGACTTTGTAACCACCGAGAAGGCTTTGGCCGCCATTGGTCGCCGCCCGGCCTTCGGCATCAACTTTGATCCCAGTCACTTTGCCCACCAATTCCTCGACTCCGCCGCCTTTGTGACCGAGTTCGCCGACCGGATTTATCACGTCCACGTCAAGGACTCGAAGAAACGGGTTAGCGATGGCCGACGCAGCATCCTCGGCTCGCATCTCAATTTTGGCGACCCGCGCCGGGGGTGGGATTTTGTCTCGCCCGGCCACGGTGATGTGGATTTTGAGGAACTGTTCCGCGCCCTCAACCGCATTGGCTACAACGGCCCGCTCTCGGTCGAGTGGGAAGACAGCGGCATGGACCGCGACTGGGGTGCGCCCGATGCCCTGGCCATGATCCGCCGCACCGACTTCTCCCCCTCGTCCGTCGCCTTCGACGCGGCTTTTGCCTCGGAATAACTAAAAGCCAAAATAAAAAACCTGTCAGGTCTTAAAGACCTGACAGGTTTGAAGCTGAATCTCAGCGCCCGCTTTGAAAGCGGGCGCTGTTTTTATTCCAGGTTTGCCAAATTCTGGCAAAAAAACCGAACCTGGCTATAATAGGCCGAATGAAACCATCAAATTTTGGTAATGTCGTCGCTCTGGCGGGCGGCGTGGGCGGGGCCAAACTGGCTTTTGGCCTGTACCAAATCGTTCCGCCGGAAAATTTAACCATCATCGTCAATACCGGCGATGATTTTGAACACCTGGGGCTGCACATCTCCCCTGACCTGGATACGGTCATGTATACCCTGGCCGGAGTGGCCAACCCGGCCACCGGCTGGGGGGTCAAAGACGAAAGCTGGAATATGATGGCCGCCCTGGCCCGCTACGGCCAGCCGACCTGGTTTCAGTTGGGCGACCGGGATTTAGCCACTCATTTATTAAGAACAAAGTGGTTACGCGAAAAATACCCCTACAATTGGGTGACACGTGAATTGTGCCAGCGGCTGGGTGTGCGCTGCACCGTGCTGCCAATGAGTGAGGCTCTGGTGCGGACGATGGTCATGACCGAGCAAGGCGAACTGGCCTTTCAGGAATACTTTGTGCAGCAGCAGTGCCGGCCGGTAGTCAAGTCTATTCGGTTTGCGGGGGCGGAAGAGGCCCAGCCCAGCCGTGAAGTTGCCGGTGCTCTGCGCAACGCCGATGTGATTATCTTTTGCCCCAGTAATCCCCTGCTCAGCCTCGATCCGATTCTGGCCCTGCCCAATATGCGCCGCATCGTTGCCGCCAGCCGGGTACCGAAAATTGGCGTCTCGCCGATTGTGGGTGGGGCGGCCTTAAAAGGACCGGCGGCCAAGCTGATGGCAGAGTTGGGCCAGGACGTTTCACCGGTGGGCGTGGCTCGCCATTTGCAGGACGTGCTGACCGGTTTTGTCCTCGATCAGGTAGATCAGGCTTACCAGGAAGCTGTAACTGCGTTAGGGCTGCGGGCGCTGGTCACAGGCACGGTTATGCTTAATGATGAGGATCGGGTTCGGCTGGCGAGAGAAGTGCTGGCGTTTGCGGTGGGGTAAACCAATCATGCCTGCTCAATTGTACAGCATGATCATGAACGACGGCTCGCGTCACTTCGGCGGGCTGCTGCAGACGAGGCTGTGGTACGAGGTCCGTGACCACACGGAAAAGTTGGCCGGAGCCAACCTGACCGGCTTTGTCACCGACCACGTGACTGAAGCCTGGATTGATTTTGAGTATCGGGGTCACATATTCTCGATCAACGATCAATACGGCGAATACTGGTTTTTTGTCACAGACCCGGCCTGTCCCGACGAAATATTAGCCCAGGTGTTGGCTCACTACAGTCTGCTGCTTGAAGCGGATAATCCCTCCGAAAGTGAATAAAGCATGGCAACAAAAAAGTCGCCTGGTTGAACCAGGCGACTTTTCTTGAGAAGATGACATCGTCTGGGGCTTAGTGCGTCTATTGACACTCAGACGCAGGCCCCAAATAAACAGCCCATACGGTTGGGTTGGTACTGGCAAGGTCAATACTATAGGTAGGAGTATCAATAATCCGCACCTTAATAAAGGAAGAAATGTGCCATGCTGCCGCCTGGCCCCCGCCACTAGCCGAAAAAGTGTCCCAAACCGGAATGATGACATCCTTGCCAATTAAATTCTCTATCTCCGTTTGCGCGCCGCTGTTATTATTTGGTAGTGAAGCAACATAATCGCCGACACTGAGAATATGATCAGAGCTATTTCTGGCATTGGTGAACGCATTGAAAGAGGTTCGTAAGTAAGTTAGTTCTGTTTCCAGGTTTGTTTGACCACTCCATTGAGGGTTCCAGGCCACAAAGCCTTTATCATTACGCCCCGCCGGCGGTTTTCGCCGCCAAGAATGTCAATAATAGTCTCGTTCTCTGTAGCTGTTGCTATGTAGGTATTCCTGACCGTAAAGGGGGCAGCAGTACACACGGGGCCGACATTATCCACATTCTCCCCGCTGCGCGAGGCAACCACCATGCGCATGGCCGTGTGGGCATACATCGGTACCGGGTCGGTCACAGGGTTGGAGATTAACGGAAAGCCAAATAGTTGCCGCTGGTTGTGGTAAAGTTCGGTGATGATGACATTGTTGGCCGCCGGAACGGTACCGCCGCTCTTCTTCATCAATTCACAGTTAAACTTATTATTCTGGCGGGCCAAATCTGCCGCCACTTCGTCATAATTTAACTGGGTTCTGTAGGGGCTGGTCAAGGGTGGGGCCGGAAATGTAGCCGCGTAGAAATATTCATAGCCGGGCAAGGCTGGGTGGAGGATCAAATCATCGTAGGTTAAAACATTGGTGCCGTTCAAATAGAAATCAGGCTGGGTGGGGTCTACAAAAGCATTGCAATCGCAGTTAGCCATGTCTTCTATCCTCACGGCAAGGCGGTATCCACCACCACGTGCGAGATGATCAAGGTACTGGTTTCGCCAGTAGTAAAATCCATGGAAAGTTGCCGGGCCAGGGTGGTAAAGGTATAGGATAGAACCCCATTGTATTGTACGGTATTTATGGATGTAAAAGGATTATTATCTTTAGTGGAGTAATCCAAATACCCTTGCCGGATGGAAAAGCGGGTAATTTCCCGGCTGCCATTGGTCAGAGCCAGATAGCCTCGAATCGCCCAACCCACTTCAAAGACACCAATGAGTAAAAAAACCAGAATTGGCGCGGTGATGGCCATTTCTACCAGGCTTTGCCCAGTTTCTTCCAGCCATTTAACCTGTTTCAGTTCTGGAGTGTTTTTCTTTAATCTAAATTTGTTGAACATGACTACGTCCTCTTTTGGTTCTGGTCGAATGTAGCTATACTTTGAAGATGTCTCAAAGAGGGCTTACCAGTAAAGTATGAAGATAAAGGTCTCCAACAAGCTGGTAAAAGCGCTAGATATGAACATCACTCGCAGTCCCTGTTCATCCATATAATAAAACAAGCCGGGCAAATGACGACCCGCCACCCGGCTTAACATCCACGAAACGCTAAGGCTTGTCAGAGCGGCGGCTAAGGCGAGCAAGAAAGAATGGGGCGCAAAGGTTGCCGAAGGCGGCAACAGGGCTTGAATCACTATTGCCAGGCCAATAACGAGCGCCACGCTCACAGCGCCGCTTAGCATGCCACCTATGATGCACACAAGGTACTTGGGAAGGTGATGCAGCAGCACAGCCCTTTCAGCGTCTTTAACGGCGATCATGTTATTTGTCTCTGAAACTTTTGAGTTAATCTGGGAATTCATATTCTGGCTCCTGGTGAACTAATTTACTGCTCTCATCATACGATATGACAAACATCAAATCCTGATGCCAACTTAACAATGTCGAATTTATCTGCTTCCGTATTTCATAGGAATCTCCTTGGAGCCACCCGGACTAACTCTAAGCTTAGTCGTGTCAGGCGATTTAGTTGTTAAAGAACAAACAGAATTTATATTGTGATCAGTTTATCACTGCTGGGTTTGAATCACGTTTGAAGTTTCCAGGCGATTCATTAAAAATTGTGAGATTTAAAGCATCTTGCAACCCAGATTGATTTTGACTCGCTACCACAAGTTAAAAATTTGAAACGAGGAGGACCAGCGATGGTCAATAACAAGTACGATGTAATCATGATTGGCGGCGGGGTGATGGGCTGCGCCATTGCCTATTATCTGTTAAAAGCCGACAGCCAGCTCAAGATTGCCTTAATCGAGCAAGACCCCACTTATGCCAGGGCCTCGACGCCGCTTTCCGACGGTAATACCCGGCTCCAGTTCAACATCAAAGAGAATATCCAAATGTCCCTGTACGGGCTGGAAGTTCTGGCCGGCTTTGCCGAGGAGATGGCCGTAGACGGCGACAAGCCGGAGGTAGCCTTTCGCCAGCAGGGCAATCTTTTCATCATTGATGAGGCCAGCCGGGAAGAATCTCAACAGGGCCTGGCCTTGCAGCAGAGCCTGGGCGCTCCGGTGGAGTGGCTCACCCCCGAACAGGTGCAGCAGGTCTACCCGCTTTACAACCTGGCCGGCTGTGTCGGGGGGACGTTGGGGCGGCTGGACGGCACGATGTCTCCGCTGGCGGTGCTGTTGGGATACAAAAAAAAGGCCGTAGCCATGGGGGCGCATTTTATCCAGGCTGAGGTGACTGGCCTGCTCAAGCAGGAAAATCGCATGGCGGGCGTCAAGCTGACCACCGGCGATATGCTGGCCGCGCCGGTAGTGGTCAACGCGGCTGGTCCCTGGGCGCCCAGAATAGCCCAGACGGTGGGAGTCAATCTGCCCATCCAGTCCATCAAACGCCAGGTGACGGTGGTTGAAACGCCGGAGCGCCCGGATAAGATTTTGCCGGTAATCTTCTTTCCTTCGGGCTTGTACTGCATCCACGAAGGCGAAGGGCTTTTTATGTGGGGCAAATCCCTGGCCGATGATCCCGTTACCTACGACGATTTTGCCTGGGAACGACACCGCTTTGAAGAGCTGCTGTGGCCGGAGCTGGTCGAGTTTATTCCAGCCTTCGACCGGCTCAAGGTGGTGCGGGGTTGGACCGGGCTGTATGAGGTGAACACCTTTGACGGCAACGCCATTCTCGGCGAGTGGCCCGAACTGCCCGGCCTTTTCCTGGCGAACGGCTTCTCCGGGCACGGTTTTCAACAATGTCATGCCGTCGGGCGCTATCTGGCTGAATTGATCATCGGCCAGCCGCCTGCCCTTGATCTGTCTATTTTTTCACCCCAACGAATCCTGGAAAACAAGCCGGTGTTTGAGAGTCATCGCAAAATCATTTAGGCTGCCATCAAGCCGGTGCTGAACCGTTACTGGCTGCGCTCCACGGCAAAACAGTTGACAATCAACGGCTCTTCCAGGTTCAGCACCGGCACCATATAATCCCCCAGGCGGATGGCAATGTAGGCGCTCTCGCTGCCATCAAACCGCATGGCCCGATCCACTTGAATACCCCACTTCTGGCCCAAATCGAGCAGGTTTTGGGTATGCTCCTTCAGGCTCAATCCATACGAAGTGCTGATAAACAAATATTTGCGGTCTTTAGAGATGGCGGCGGTCAGCTTGGCCCAGCGGGTGGTGCGGTAATGCTCCAGATTCTCGCGATCAAACCATTCCCGTTCCGGGTTGTAATTATACCGGCCCTGCCACATAAAAATAGGACCTCCGCCCCAGGCAATCGTAGTTTTATCCCAGGCCGGACGGGTGCGAATAACATCAATGTTAAAACGGCCATTGCGCTGGTACAGCGCGGCCCGCCCCAGGTGAAAAAACACATCGCGCCCGGTTTCGGTTTTGTTGCTGCCGTTTAATCCATGGTAGTCGGCAGTAGTCACCACCAGTGAGTCGGGCGACATACAATAGGAGGGGGTAATTAAGGTTCCTCGCGCCGATGCAGGCGGGATAATATTACGCAAGGTGTAGCCCGACTCTTTGAGATCAATCACAAGGTGGTGAACATTGTTGAAAACAATATAAACCACTCCCGGCGCAAGCTGATAGGCTTCCTGAGATAAGGCAATCTGGCGCAGGCGGGCCAGGGTAGACCGGTCGGCAGCCAGCAGGGCAGTCAACTCGCGGTCGCTGAAAACCTCGTTGTGCGGACATTCAGGGCAGACTCGCCTAACCGCCGGTGTTTCACGCAGAAATAAATCGGGGGTGAGAATGGCGGGCGGCAAAGCCGCCGCTTTCGCACCGCAGCCGGAGGCATTACAGCTTGCCAGATTGAGCGTTGGGGTGGGGGTAGGGGTGGGCGTCGCCGTTTGAGTGGGGGTAGCGGTGGGACCGGCAGGTGTGTAAGTGGCCGAAGGGGTTGTTGTTGGTTCGATTTCGCCAGCCGGAGGGGTAGCGGTTGGGAACAAAGCTGTGGGTATCGGCGTGGGCGTGCCGGAACGGGAGAAGGCCGGCGTGGTCGCAACGACTTCAACTTCGGCTGTTACCGGCGACTGCCACAGCCAGATGAAGGCCAGAGCCAGAACCAAAAGGATTAAAATCCCCAGAAAAATGGCTACTTTTATAAACAAGATCGGTTTATTTTTTGCAGATTGATTCATAAATTCGCAGCAAAGGTGAGGAAAAACGAGGAAAAAAATCAGTTCATCATCAAGGATAATATAGTTTGGGGCTCAACTTTAGCCAATTGCTAACCCATAATTTCAAAATGAGGGGGTTGGTGACCATCTTCATGGTGAGTAATCTGGTTGGTAATGGTCAAGGCTGAAACACCCGCGCTGATCAGGGCCAGCACCCCGCACAGGGCCATCATGAGCCGAAAAGCATCCACAAACGCTTCGTCTATTGCCGTATCTACCTGAGTCCGCACTGCTGGCGTTAAATCCGGCGGAGCCGAAGCGCCCCCCAATTTTAATTTCTCATCTTGCAGCAAGACTCGCTCCTGTTCGGACAAAGGCAAAGACTGCGTCCGATGTTCCAGCGAGGCGCTGAATTGAAGCACCATCAAAAAACCCAGAGTCGCCACTGCCAGCATCGAAGCGATCCGCGAGGCGGCATTGCTTACCCCCGAAGCCAGGCCAGAAAGATGCATCGGCGCTGCGCCCAGGGCCACTGTGGTCAGCGGCGCAACGGTAATGCCCAGGCCAATGCCGTAAACAATCGTCGCTGGTAAAAACGTAAGCCAATAATTAGCCGACTCGCCGGGAATCATGTACATAAAAAAGCCAACGCCAATCACCGCCGGGCCAACAATCATCGGCATACGTGGACCGAATTTGTCAGCATAATAGCCGGACCAGCGCGACATCAAAAACAGCAAATGATAATCGGCATAAAAGCCGCCCCGGTGTTGGTGGCCGAAAATTCCTGAATTTGCTGCAAGTTGAGGGGAAAAAAGAAAAAGACGCCGCTCATGGCAAAATAGAGGATAAAGGTGATCAAGGTGATCCCGGCAAAAAGGCGATGCCTGAACAGCTCCAGCGGGATCATCGGGTGGGCGGTTTTGGCTTCAACCACCACAAAACCGATCAGACAAACCAGGCTACCTCCAATTGCCACCCAAACCGAAGGGGCCGCCCAGCCGAGGTGAGGGCCTTCAATCAGGCCATAAATCAGGCTGCCCAGCCCCAGACTAATCAAAATTGCCCCCAGCCAATCCTGGCTTTCGGGCAGTTTTTCGCTGCGGCTCTCCGGGATAAAACGGTAACTGAGAAAGAGGGTCAGCAAGCCCAGGGGTAGATTAATGTAAAATGCGGCCCGCCAGGAGACATTATCAACCAGCCAGCCGCCCAGTAGCGGCCCTATGGCCGTCGTAAGCGGCGTAAAAGCCGACCACGTCCCGACCACCCGGCCGCGCATTTCAGCCGGAAAACTGGCATTCAAAATGGCCAGGCAGCCCGGCAGCATGATCGCCCCGGAAATACCCTGAAAAACACGCGCCAGAATCAACTGGTTCAAATCGTTGGCCGCGCCGCACCCCACCGAGGCCAGGGTAAAGCCAATCAAACCCAGATTGAACAATTTTTTGCGCCCGTAGCGGTCGCTCAAAGAGCCAGCCACCAGAATCGGCACGCTCAGAAAGAGGATATAAATATCAATCAGCCACTGTAAACCGCTGACTGAAGCATTGAACTCTTTTTGAATTTGGGGCAGGGCCACGGTGACAACCGTGCCATCGAGGAAAACCATGCCCGACCCGATAATGGTCGCAGCCAAAATCAAATTACCCTGCCAGGGGGTCAGCTTGGGAGTCGAAGTAAGGTTAGATTGAATATTTTGCACAGGCAGGATGTTATCCTTGTTGCTAGACCTATTGAGCCAGCCCTAAACTACATATGATGCAGTGTTTTCAATTTTGCCAGTAAGGCCGACACATCCGGCTCTCGCCAGGGGGAAGGGCCAAGTGGGTCCAGGAAGTCGGCGTCACCCAGCAAGGCTCTAAAAACATTGCCAACTCCCAGCGCCAGCACCTCCAGATTATAACCGCCCTCCAACACAAAGACAATCCGGCCTCCACAGAGTGCGCCCGCCAATTCGATAAGATTCTGGCTGAGCCACTGATAGCCGGTCAGGGTCAAGCCGATGTTGGCCAACGGGTCATCCCAATGAGCATCAAACCCGGCCGATACCAGGATCAATTCCGGCTGAAATCGGCGCAGAACCGGAAAAACCACTTCACCGTAAAGGCATTTAAACCCGTCATCACCCACCCCCATCGAAACCGGAACATTGACCGTAGCCCCTCGGCCGGGACCGTCACCAATTTCGCTCAGGGCGCCGGTGCCGGGGTAATAAGGATATTCATGGCTGGAGACAAAAGGATGTTCGGGTCTTCAATCAAGACATCCTGGGTTCCGTTGCCGTGATGCACGTCAAAATCAATAACGGCTACCCGTTCCAGGCCGTAATCAAACCGAGCCGCCCGGGCTGCCACGGCAATGTTACTAAATAGGCAAAACCCCATGGCCCGAGCCGGGGTAGCATGGTGTCCGGGTGGCCGAACCAGGGCAAAACCGTTATCGAGCCGGCCCTCCAAAACGGCGGCGGTTAAATCCACCACCCCACCAGCAGCGATGGCCGCCGCGTCGTAAGAGAAGGCGTTGGTATAAGTATCAGCATCGAGCATGCCACCCCCGCGCCGGCTGATCTCCTCAACCCGCTCGATATGGCGGGGGTGATGGCAGCGCAGCAGTTCAGCCTGGGTGGCCGGGCGAGCCGGGACACGCTTCAGACGGGACAGCAGGTTTTGTTTAATCAAATGATCCATCACCGCCCAGAGGCGATTGGCGCTCTCCGGGTGTCCCGGAAAATCGTGCTGGGTAAATATCTCGTCAAAAACGTATCCAGTAGCCATAGACCCTCCCGCCTAAAGTTTAATCGGGTTACTACAAATGTCAAACCTAATCATCGGGTCAGTAAAAAGAAAAAGCCACCTTGTCAGGTGGCTTGCTACAGATAAATGAACCCAGAAAAGTTGGCTTTATGTCATCAGGTTCAAATGGAAGTGGTAGTGGTAGTTGAAGAAAAAGGATAACTGATCGAAGTTGGTTAGAGGTGGCGCTTTGACACAATTGCCTTTTTTTCTGGGTTCAACTTATGCTACAAGCTCATTATACAACACCTTCAAATTTTTGAAATCCCATGAATTTGGGGGTTTTTGCCAAATTTAAGCAACTTTGGTAGAGCGGTCGAATTGCTATTGTATCCAGCCTCATAAGCTGGTATAATTCTCACAGTTAGCCGCAAGGAGTTCTCCCCAACGTATGGAAATTGTTAAAGAATTTGCCAATAAAGTTATCAACAACGTCGAGAAAGTCATCGTCGGCAAGCGCGGGCCGGTGGAAGCCGCCCTGCTGGCCCTGCTATGTCAGGGCCACATTCTCATTGAAGATGTGCCCGGCACCGGCAAAACGATTTTGGCCCGCGCGGTCGCTCTTTCAATCGGCTGTTCGTTTCGCCGCATCCAGTTTACCCCTGATATGCTGCCCAGCGATGTGACCGGCGTGTCGGTTTTTAATCAAAAGACGCACGAATTTGAGTTTCGGCCCGGCCCGGTTTTTGCCCAGATCGTC
>JAAUSP010000188.1 GCA_012032575.1 Anaerolineales bacterium
CTCCAGGCGTTCGGCCACGCGCATGCCGTATTTTTTGAGGCTGTCAGACTCATCGGCCTTGTCTTCGGCCACGTGGATGTGGAAACCGGTCGCCAGCCCTTTGGACGCCTCCACGCAGGCATCCAGGGTATCATCGCTGACGGTGAAGGCGGCGTGCAGGCCAAACGACGCGCCCAACTTGGGGTCGGGGCTACTTTGCAGCCGCTTGAGAAACCGCACGTTCTCGGCAATTCCGGCCAGCGCTCCGTCCGGCCCGTTGCGGTCAGTCACTTCATAACACAGCCCGACCCGCAGCCCCGACTCGGTGGCTGCTTCGGCCAGGGCGTCGAGCGAACCATCAATGTGGTTCGGGCTGGCGTGATGGTCAATCAGGGTGGTTGTGCCGTGGCGAATCGCGTCCACCAGGCCAACCAGAGCGCTGTATTTGCTGTCTTCCAGGGTCAAGGCGCGGTCTACTTTCCACCACAGCCGCTCTAAAATTTGCATAAAATTTTCGGGCGGCGCACCGGGAATAGCCATGCCTCGCGCAAAGGCCCCATAAAAATGCGTGTGACCGCAGATCATGCCGGGCATAACGATTTTACCGGCTGCGTCCAATTGCTCGGCCTGGGGGTACTTGTGCTGCAAATCGGCGGTGCGCCCCACCTCAACAATAGTATCATCCTCATAATAAACTGCGCCGAAAGGTAAGACACGTTTATCGCTGCCAAACGTTAAAACGGTGCCATTGGTGATTAACATCGTGGTTATTCTCCCAAAATAGAATGTCCTCATTTTAACCGCGTCCCCGCTTAAGGTCAATTGTGATGGATTTGCCGGGGGTGGCAGGATGGTTTACTCTCGCTCCATTTGCGACCGTTTGAACATGAGTTATATAATGCTAACCAAGCTGCACCGGGTAGGTCTGGCCTTAACCCGCTGCCCACTCCTTGAGGAATTGAATGAAAATCTCTATTGTGATCCCCTGTTACAACGAAATTCGGACGATTGAGGCAATTGTTGAAAAAGTCCTGCACATTCCGCTGCCTCTTGAACGAGAACTGGTTATTGTGGATGATTGTTCGACCGACTCAACCAGGGATTATCTGCGCACCCTTCAGGGCCGCGATACCATAAAAATTGTCTTCCACGAGGTGAATAAAGGCAAAGGCGCGGCGCTGCAAACCGGCTTTCGCCACGCCACCGGCGATATTATCATTATCCAGGATGCCGACCTGGAGTACGACCCCAATGAATATCAAAAATTATTAAAGCCCATCCTCGACGGCAAAGCCGATGTGGTCTACGGCTCTCGCTTTGCCGGAGGCGACTCGCATCGAGTCCTGTACTTTTGGCATTCGATTGGCAATAAATTACTGACGCTTCTCTCCAATATGTTCACCGATCTCAATCTAACCGATATGGAGGTATGTTACAAAGTCTTCAAACGAAGCATTTTGGAAAAGATTGAACTGAAGGAGGAGCGTTTCGGCTTTGAGCCAGAGTTTACAGCCAAAGTCGCCCGCTTGAATTGTGTTGTTTACGAGGTTGGTATTTCTTATTACGGGCGAACCTATGAAGATGGCAAGAAGATCCAGTGGAAAGACGGGGTGCGAGCCATTTATGTTATTCTCAAGTATGGTCTGTTGCGGGCAAATCGGTAGCCATAGCATTTTAGAGATTAGAGATTGGAGATTATTCGATTTCTAATCTCCAATCTCCTGGGATAGTAGAGTTATCTAACCAAGAATCCTTTATGCAAACTTATACAGCGGCTGTTGCTCATTACACTATTTTATGGTAAGATAGTTCTAAGTTTCACTTTCACAAGCTTTTGTCCACATTCATTCCACCTATCTCATTGACAAAAATTTTGCGCTAAGGAAGGCATTTAAATATGGCTGGTGCTGAAGTTCCTGATATCGTCATAGGAAGGCTGCCTATCTATTTACGGGCACTTAACCTGCTGTTTGAGGCGGGTCAGGAATTTACTTCGTCGCAAGAGCTTGGACAAAAATTGGGGATTGGCTCAGCCCAGATTCGCAAGGATTTGTCCCATTTTGGAGAATTCGGCAAGCAGGGCACGGGCTACGAAATCAACTATTTGCGCGAGCAAATTTCCAAAATCCTGCATGTTGACCGGGACTGGGCTGTTGCCCTGGTGGGTTTTGGCGATTTGGGCCAGGCTATTGCCCATTATGGCGGTTTTGCCAGCAAGGGCTTTCATATCGAAGCCATTTTTGACAACGATCCGGCCAAAATTGGTCAGGAAAGCAATGGAAAAATGGTTTACGATATAAAAAGTTTAGCTCAAATTATTGGCAAATTAAAAATCAAGATGGCCATTATCGCTGTTCCAGCCTCGGTCGCGCAGCCCGTGAGCGATTTACTCATCGAAGCCGGCATCAAAGCCATTCTCAACTATGCCCCCATCACCTTAACCGTACCCGAAAAGGTCCAGGTGCAGTATATTGATCCGGTGGTCCACCTCCAGCGAATGACCTACTATCTGATGTAATAAAAAGACCGCGTGAAGAACGCGGTTTTTTGTCATGTTGGCGAGGTTGGAGATTGAATCTCCAACCTCGCCGTGAATTGAAAAGTTAGTTAGGCAGTCCCAAGAAAATAATTACTCAAATATTCGTGTTATGCCTTGCGTGAGATAAAGCAGACGGAACACGCAAGACGTTTTGGTTAATTTAAATTTTGGGGTTGCCTTATTCCACGACTCTTAATAAGCATAATATGGCGAGGATGCTCGCTCCAAAGCTTCCCGAATTTCCAGGCCGTAGCCGGCCCCCAGGGCCACACAAGCAACCGGATTATCGGCCACATAACAGGGCACACCCGTTTGTCGGGTTAGCAAAAGATCCAAATTTCTCAACAAAGCCGTACCGCCGGTCATAATAACCCCCCGATCAATGATGTCAGAGGCCAGCTCCGGCGGGGTCCGTTCCAACACACTTTTTACCACGCCTGTAATCGCCAACAACGGCTCGCTGATGGCTTCAGTCACCTCATCAGAATTAACTTTGATGGTGCGCGGCAGCCCGGCCACCTGATCGCGCCCTTTGACTTCCATCTCCAACGGTTCTTCCAGGGGTGTGGCGCTGCCGATATTGATTTTGATTTCTTCGGCGGTCTGCTCGCCGATAACCAGGTTATACTTGCGGCGGACATAATTGACAATCGCCTCGTCCAACTTCATCCCCGCCACTCGAATCGAGTTGCTGGTGACGATGCCGTTCATAGCAATCACCGCAGCTTCGCTGGTGCCACCACCGATATCTACAACCATGTTGCCGGTGGGCGTGTCAATGGGCATGCCCGCGCCGATAGCCGCCGCCAATGGTTCGGGAATGGTGTAAGCCTGCCGCCGGGCTGCTTTGCGGGCCGCGTCTTCCACCGCCCGCCGCTCGACGCTGGTGATGCCGACCGGCGTGCTGATCATCACTTCGGGTGGGAACAAACGGAACCGCCCCACCAACCGCTCGATGTAAAAATCGAGCATCTTTTCAGTTACATAATAATCGGCAATCACGCCGTTACGCAAAGGCCGGGTAATTTCAATCGCTTCGGGCACCCGGCCCAGCATCGCTCTGGCCTCTTCTCCGATGGCGACAATCCGATCATCCTTTTGGGAAATCGCCACAATCGAAGGCTCTTGCAGCACAATGCCGCGGCCTTTCATATAGATCAGGATACTGAAGGTACCTAAATCTACCCCTATTTTCTTTTCAAACATAAGTTGTTCTGATAACCTTCCCGGTAGCAATCGGCTTATTGTAACTAAATTTACAGGATGAGCAACTCTCCCAACACAGACACATCAAATATTCGCAAAAAGGCCAGGAGCCGCTGAGGCAACTCCTGGCCTGATCTTAATGCCTAAATTTCCGGCTAATCAACAATTTAAGACATGCCGTCCCCAGGGCCGCGCATCGAGCGGGCGCGAGCACCCCGGCGGCGTTCGGCCACCTTCAGCCGGGTGATATTGCGGCGCAGGGCCGATTCAGCCCGTTCCAATTCAAGCTCTTCCGGTGCTTTGGCAATAGAGTCTTCGGCGCGGCGGCGAGCGGCTTCGGCCCGTTCCACGTCAATTTCTTCGGCCCGTTCCGCCGAGTCGGCCAGCACCACCACGCGATTGGGCTGGACTTCCATAAAACCACCGCCGATGGCAAAAAACTGGTCTTCCTGGCCGTCTTTCTTGATTTGAAGTTCGCCGTAAGTCAGGGCCGTCAACAACGGGGTGTGCCGGGGCAGAATACCTAGCATCCCTTCGGAACCCGGCGCAACGACCATATTAACTTCGTCGTTGTAAACCCTGCGCTCGATTGTCACAATTTCCAGATGCAGCGTTGCCATAATTTATTCCTGCGTCAAGAGTAACCAGTAGTCAGTAATCTGATTGTCTGACATAGTTTGCTACCTGCTACCCTGTTAATTCTGCGCTTCTCTGGCGCGTTGGAAGACTTCGTCAATATTGCCGGCCATGTAGAAGTACGGCTCGGGGATGTCGTCACAGTCGCCTTCCAAAATGCGCTTGAAGCCGGCGACCGTTTCCTGCATGGGCACGTAGCGGCCTTCGCGCCCGGTGAACTGCTGGGCCACATACATCGGCTGGGAGAAGAAGCGCTGGATTTTGCGGGCGCGGCCCACCACCAGCTTGTCATCTTCCGACAATTCATCAATACCCAGAATGGCGATAATATCCTGGAGGTCTTTATAGCGCTGCAACACCCGCTGCACGCCGCGGGCCACGTTGTAGTGCTCTTCGCCCACAATCTGCGGGTCAAGAATCCGGCTGGTCGAAGCCAGCGGGTCCACCGCCGGGAAGATACCGAGGGCGGCAATGGAGCGCTCCAGGGAAATGGTTGCATCCAGGTGGGCAAAGGTGGTCACAGGCGCGGGATCGGTGTAGTCGTCGGCGGGCACGTAAACGGCCTGCATACTGGTGATAGAGCCGCGGCGGGTGGAGGTGATGCGCTCCTGCAATTCACCCATTTCGGTCGCCAACGTCGGCTGGTAGCCCACGGCGCTAGGCATACGGCCCAACAGCGCCGACACTTCGGAACCGCTCATGACGAAGCGGAAAATGTTGTCAATAAAGAGCAGCACGTCACGGCCTTCGTCGCGGAAATACTCAGCCATGGTCAGACCGGTCAGAGCCACGCGCAGGCGCACCCCGGACGGCTCGTTCATCTGGCCGAAGACCATGCACAGCTTGTCCAACACGCCGGCTTCGTGCATTTCCTGGTAAAGCGCCGTGCCTTCGCGGGTGCGCTCGCCCACCCCGGCGAATACGGAATAACCGCCGTGCTCGCGGGCCAGAGAAGCAATCAATTCCTGAATGATAACGGTTTTGCCCACCCCAGCGCCGCCAAACACGCCGGTTTTACCACCACGGGTAAAGGGAGCAATCAGGTCAACCACCTTCATCCCGGTTTCAAAGGGTTCGGCTTTTGTCACCTGATCTTTGAATTCCGGCGCGGAGCGGTGGATGGGGTAATAAGTCTCACTGACAACCGGCCCCATATTGTCCACCGGGCGGCCCAGAACGTTAAAAATGCGGCCCAGAGTCGGCGGGCCAACCGGCACGCTGATGGGCGCGCCGGTGCTGATGGCCGGCTGTCCCCGGCGCAGACCGTCGGTGGCGTCCATCGCAATGGTGCGCACCACATCATTGCCCAGGTGCTGCTGGACTTCCAAAACCAGGGAGTCCTGCCCTTCACGGGGGACTTCCAGAGCGTCATAAATTTCAGGTAAGCGTTCCGTTGGAAACTCAACATCAACCACCGCACCCATCACCTGTCTAATGCGGCCTTCGACTCCTTGTGCCATTCAATCCTCCTGAGGGAAAAGAAGAAATAAGAATTTAGAAATAAGAATTTAGAGATCAACCCTACTTCTTACTCCCTACTTCCTACTCCTTATTTTTACTTGCTTGCTTGAGCCAGAGCTTCAGCTCCACCGGCAATGTCTAATAATTCTTTGGTAATCGCATCCTGACGCGCTTTGTTATAAACCAGGGTCAGGTCGCCAATCAATTCGTTGGCATTTTCAGTCGCGTTGCGCATGGCTACCATCCGGGCCGACTCTTCACTGGCGCGGGCCTCTAAAAAGGCTTGATAAATTTGCAGTTCGGTAAATCGGGGCAGAATGGTATCGAGTAAAGTAGTGGGGTTGGGTTCGTACAGATATTCGGCGGTAGCCATAGTTGCTTCCTGGCCCAGATACTCGCTCATAACCTTGCTTTCAACCGCGCCGGGCCGGATGGGTAATAACAAGCGCAGCGTTGGCTCCTGGCTTAGGGTGTTGATAAAGTCGGTATAACCCAGATAAACTTCATCAAACTCTTCAGCCATAAAACCATCAATGGCAATCCGGGCGATGGGAGCAATATCAAGCGAACTGGGCCGGGCGGGCAGGTCGGTAAATTCGGCCAGAACCTTTCGGCCAAACCGGATCATAAAATCGCGTCCTTTGCGCCCAACCGTGATCAGACTGGCTTTTTCCCGGTTGTTACTGCGCATAAAACGGATAGCCGCCCGAATGATATTGCCGTTATACCCCCCGGCCAGGCCCTTATCGGATGTGATCAGAATAATAGCTACATTTTTTACCTGATCCCGATGGGCCAGTAAGGGATGAAGCTGCTCGGCGTTGCCTCGTTGCGCGGACAGGTGGGTCAGAATCTCCCATGTTTTGGCCGCGTAAGGCCGCGAGGCCAGCGCTTGCTCTTGCGCCCGGCGCATTTTCGAGGCAGCCACCATTTGCATGGCCCGCGTGATCTGGGCAATATTTTTGACACTTCTAATGCGTTGTCTGATTTCTCGCAGAGAGGCCACGGGTTAATCCTAAAAAATTGCGAATTGTGAATTGTCAATTGTGAATAGTTAACGGTCTACCGACAATTGGCAACTCATGGTTCAATTTTATCTTTTTCCCCGGTTCCCAACGTAGTTTGGGAACCGGGGAAATCAGAAGGTAGACTCAGTAGATCACAGTTTGTTCGCTCCAAGCCGGTCTTTGACCGGCGTTTGGGGGGTCTGCGACCCCCCCTTGAGCCTTAAATTTGCGATCTGCTGAGACTACTTCTTGGGAACTTCCAAGTTGCGCGAGCGGTTATACTCGGCCAGAGCGGACCAGAGCGCCGTATCTGTTTGCTCGGAAATCATTTTTCGTTGACAATTGCCTGACCGACTGCCGGATAATTGGAATGCATAAACTGAAGCAGACCATTAACATAGGGCCGGATTTCATCTACGGTTACATTGCGGGCAAAGCCTTTGGTCAGGGCGTAGATGGACAAAACCTGGTCGTCCAGTGGCTGCGGCTGATACTGGGGCTGCTTCAACAACTCGGTCAGGCGCAACCCGCGCTCAAGCTGGTCACGGGTGGCCGCATCCAATTCAGACCCAAACTGGGCAAAAGCGGCTAACGCTCTGAACTGGGCCAATTCCAAACGCAACTGGCCGGCTACCTGCTTCATCGCTTTGGTTTGGGCGTCACCACCGACGCGGGACACCGAAATACCAACGTTCAAAGCCGGGCGTTGACCGGCGTAGAACAGGTCACTTTCCAGGAAAATCTGGCCGTCGGTAATCGAAATCACGTTGGTGGGCACGTAAGCGCTCACGTCGCCGGCCAGGGTTTCGATAATCGGCAGAGCCGTCAGCGAGCCGCCGCCATTGTCTTTCGACAGCTTGGCCGCGCGTTCCAACAGGCGGGAGTGCAAATAGAACAGGTCACCGGGATAAGCTTCGCGTCCGGGCGGGCGGCGCAGCAACAGCGAAATCTGGCGGTAAGCCCAGGCGTGTTTGCTCAGATCATCGTAGATAATCAGCGCCTCTTTGCCCTTGTCCATCAGATATTCACCCATCGCGCAGCCGGCATAAGGGGCGATGTACTGCATCGGGCCGGATCGGATGCACCGGCGACCACGACAATGGTGTGATCCATCGCGCCGTGTCGTTCCAGCGTACCGACCACCTGGGCCACCTGACCCTGTCGCTGACCGATAGCCACATAAATGCAGATCAGGTCCTTCCCCTTTGGTTGATAATCGTGTCGAGGGCAATGGCGGTTTTGCCGGTCTGCCGGTCGCCGATAATCAACTCGCGCTGACCACGGCCAATCGGGATCATCGAGTCAATAGCCAGAATACCGGTTTGTACCGGGGTATTAACGTTGGCCCGCTCGATTACGCCAGGGGCAATCTTTTCGACCGGATAGAAGCCGTCATTTTGGATCGGGCCTTTACCGTCAATGGGTTCGCCCACCGCATTGACCACCCGGCCAATCAGGGCTTCACCAACCGGCACCGAGGCAATGCGCCCGGTGCTTTTAACCGTGTCGCCTTCCTCAATATGCTCAAAATCGCCCAAAATCACCGCCCCCACCTGGTTTTCTTCCAGGTTCAAGGCCATCCCGACAACGCCACCGGGGAATTCCAACAGTTCGGTCGCCATTACATTAGCCAGACCACTCACGCGGGCGATACCATCGCCCACACTCATAACCTGCCCCACATCGGCGACTTCAAGCGGCGCTTCAAAAGCTTCGATTTGCTGGCGAATTTGAGCCGTAATATCGTCTAATTTCAAAACCATCTAACCTCCAATGACGTTGAAGGTTCAACGTTCAATGTTTAACGTTTAACTTTTAACTCCCAGGGCATTGCTCATCGAAGCAAGCCGCGTTGCCACGCTGCCATCAATTACCTTGTCGCCCACCTGAACAATAGCCCCGCCGAGAATGGCCGGGTCAACATTAAAGTCAAATTCCAGGCTGTCCCCATACTGAGCCGCCAATTTCTGGCGGAAATCATCTTTCTCTTTGTCAGACAGGGCCAGAGCGGTTGTCACTTTGGCTGTTTGCACCAACGGCCCGCCGCGAACCATGCGGGTCAGCTCGCCCATCACGCCACCCAGCAGCCCGATGTCGCCATCGCGGAGCAAGGTGTACAAAAAGTTGCGTACCTGCTGGCTGCTGTCACCGGGGATAAGTTTGTCCAGAGCTTGCTGCCGCTCGCTAAAGGAGCGATCTTTATCCTGCAAACTGGCCGCCAGGGTTGAATTGTTAGCCAGCTCATTCTCTACGGCTTTGAGCGGAGTTAGCCATGAATCAAGGGCCAGGCTGAAAACAGCCGTCGCGTATTTGCGCGAAAGCTCTTGGGTGTTCACTTGGCATCTCCCATACTCGCCAGAAACTGATCAACCAGGCGGCGCTGGGCAGTTTCGTCAATGGCTCCGCCGACGACTTTGCGGGTAATCTGCATGGCCAGCGAAGCCGCTTCTTTTTGCAGGTCAGCCGAAACTTGCTGCTTTTCCTGTTCGGCTTCGGCTCTGGCCCGTGCCTTGATTTCGTCGGCTTCCTTTTGCGCGGCAGAGATAATATCCTGACGCATTTTTTCGGTCGCCTCGGCAGCTTTTTTGGCCTCTACCTGAGAGGCTTCGCGGGCTCGGGCCAGCTCTTTTTCAAAATCGGCCCGCTGCAAGGCCGCTTCCTGAGCCGCCCGGTCGGCGGCTGACAGCCCATCGGCAATGCGCTGCTGGCGCTGAGCCAGCATCTGTGTGACCGGCTTGTACAGAAACATCTGCAACAGCACGACCAGCACAACAAAGTTTACAATGTAAGCAATGATCCCAAAGGGGGAAATTCCTAGTGCTTCCACACGTCCATACCTCCTTTCGCGATAGGTTTAAGGTTGATGATCACCGGCTGCCAACACTTAAACCACAAACAGGAGGATCAGCGAGACGACCAGCGCATAAATAGCAATAGCTTCGGTAAAGGCAATACCGATAAACATATTTGTCTGAATCTGGCCGGCGGCTTCGGGGTTGCGGCCAATGGATTGGAGCGCCCCCAGTACCAGCAGACCCACCCCAATACCAGGACCGATAGCGCCCAGCCCAATGGCCAGACCAGCAGCTAACAATTTGATGGTTTGAGCATCCATATTCTCTAAATTTGCCTCCTTGGCATAATAAAAATTAAGAAAAAGAAGGAAGAATTAAGAAATAAGAATTAAGAATTAAGAATTGAGAAGGGAACTATTAACTCTCCAAAATTTCTAATTTCTAATTTCTAATTTCTAATTTTTTAATGCTCGCTGTGCTCCCCACTGTGCGAGTGAGTTGCCATCGAGAAAAAAACCAACGACAGAATAAAGAAGACAAACGCCTGAATAAAGCCAACAAATATTTCCAGGCCAAAGAAAATGTTGACCAGCAGCAGCGACACCAGCGATGACATGATGATGAGAATGACTTCGCCGGCAAAGATATTGCCAAACAACCGGAAGGCAAACGAGAGGATTTTGGCAATCTCGCTGATTAACTCGATCAGCCCCATAAAGAAGTCAATCAAGCCCAGCCCGAACCCTTTTTGGCAAAAGAGCCAAACTGGAAGAACTTGCCAAAGTAACCCAGGCCCAATTCCCACACCCCAAACACCTGGGTCAAAAAGACCGAGATCAGCGCCAGGGCAAAAGTCAGGTTCAGATCGCTACTGGGGGCGCGGAAGAGAGGCACAATCAGGGCTTGTTTACCCCCGGCATGGGCGGCGTCTTCACCATGAGCTTCCTCGCCTTCGGCGTGTGCCTCTTCATCTTCGGCTGCGCTTTCTTCGCCGTGATGCAGCGGGGTCAAGGTATCAGCGCTGCCCCTGATGAACATCACATTTTCAACCGGCATGCCACCGTGATCGGTAGAGTGGACAATCCCAAAACTACCCAACAAGGGGGTCAACAGGCCAAACCAGTTAGCGAAGAGTAGATAGATAAAGATGGTAGCCAAAATGGGGAAAAAGGTAGACGCCCACTTGCGCGGGGCAATATCGTTAACAAAATTGCTAAGGGCTTCAATAACAATCTCAACCAGGTTTTGCAAACCACCAGGTCTTTCCTTGAGATTGCTCCCAACAATAAACGCCACAATCAGGATGATGGCTGACAGAATAAACGAAGTCAGCATGGCGTTGGTAACGGGGCCTAAACCAATGGGTTCAGCCGCTACCTCAATTGCCGCACGCGGCACTGGAAGAATAATATTACCAGCAATAACAACAACCAACGCAATTACAACATAGATAATGACTTTCGACATACGCTTCAATCCTCTGTATCCAGGCATTTAGCTCAGCAGTCAGCCCCGGCTGCTCAGAAAGTCCTAACCGCTGTCAGCTTAAAATTATCTATTTTTAATTACTTGTGTGGTTCTTTTACCGTGCGGTAAATGATGTATGTGGCAATTACCAAACCCAAAAACATTAAAAACAACATCAGCCAGGGCGTGGTCCCAAGTTTTCGATCCAACCAGATACCGCCAAAAACTGAGCAAACTAAAACACTACTAATTTGAAGGGCCAGATGATACCCTTCGATAGCGCTCAAATATTTCTTCACTAAGATTGGATCGGTGAGATTTTACAGATCGGTACCCCCACAAAGCGGGGCGATTATACCATACCCTGGTTGTGCCGTCAAATAACTTGTGTATTATTTCTCAAGCCAGCCCAGCCACTCCCACTAACACATAAGGCTTGCTGACTTGATGCTATTTTCACAAGTGGGCCGGATATTACACTACTTCATTATTTTTGTCGAATCATTAGGGGGAAATTAGGGGTTTTCAGGTTGAGCCAAAGTACGCCCGGCGCTGACTTCGCGGGTGGAGAGACCCTCGACCATAAAAAAGAAGATGCCGGGGATAACTTCGGGGGCAAATTGGGTGAAATGAATGAGGATTCCCGCTGCGGCTACACTCTCCGGAAAATTGGCCGCAACCGGCAGCCCGGCATAGGTTAAATCCAGGGTTAATTTGATCGCTGCCTGAACCAGCCCTACCCCGCCGGGCGCAGCCGGTACGGTTAATCCCAGGGCCATAGCCGGTAACATTAACAGCGGCGCTTGCCAGGGCACCGGCGAGCCAAAATCAAAGGCTAACAGGGCAAACCAAAACGAAACCGGAATAACAGCCCAGGTTAAAATATTCCAGAATGTGACCATGGCCAGTTGGGCCGGGTTTTTAAGCACAGCCAACCCGCTGCTAAAACCATCCAGCACACCCAGCACTTTTTGGGCCAGACCAAACGGCAAAAATTTATTAATCAAGGCATCGGCCCAGTGGCGTTTGGCCATGAAAATAATGAGTCCGGCCATCACCCCGATATAAAAAATGGCCCCCAAAATACCAATCAGTTGCAACCGTTCGTTGTGAATGCCCAAAACGATTACGGCTAACAAAACAAGTAGCACCGTCAAACCGTCGAAGATACGTTCGACCACCAATGTGGCAAATACGCCCGTTTTGGACAAACCGGTGGAGCGTCCTAGCACATAGGCCCTTAAAAATTCACCGGCACGCGCTGGCAGCACTGTGTTCCCGGCGATACCAAT
>JAAUSP010000189.1 GCA_012032575.1 Anaerolineales bacterium
CACGCCTTCCCCGACGGCCACCCCGCAGCCTGTCCAGCGATACCGACATTTTAATTCTGCCCACGCTGACCCCTACTGCTACGCCCACGCCCGCGCCAACCGATACCCCGACCCCGCTGCCGCCGCCGACTGATACTCCGGCCCCCCCCCGGCTGCATCACCTGAGTCGCCCCTTCCCGGCGGCGACAACACCAATGAAGGCGGCACTGTAGGCCCCGACGATAACGGGAATGATAGTGGTAATGAAAACGAACCTGACGATAACGGCGGCGGGGATGACAACAGCAACGATGACTCAAGCGGCGACGACTCCGGTGGTAACGATAACTCCGGCAGTGATGACTCCGGCGGCGATGATAACTCCGGCAGCGGTAGTGATGATTCCGATGGAGACGGTGATGACAACTCCGGCGGCGGGGGAGACAACTCCGGCTCCGGCGGTTCCAACAGCGGCAGCGGCGGTGGCGGGGGCGATGACAACGACAACAAGAGCAAAGATTGAATAGGGCGCAGATACTCTCGCCTTTCAAGCAATAATCTGCCACAAATTAACCCGAAAAAAGAAAAACAATTTGTAAAATTTGTGCAAATTTGTGGCAAAAATAGCCGCTTGTAGTCTTGGGAGTTGAGAGGAACTGCACTCGATTGAATAAGCCAAAACCGGCTTTAGTGTGATTTTGACAGGCTTCTTCTTTTATGGTATCCTGCTTTCTTGCAGAAAGAAAGTATCTTTATTTTATTACTGCCTGAGATTTGAAAATAATTTGACAGCGGCCTTGATTAGCAGTATAGTGGGGGACAGGGGTCACTTGATTATCTCGGCTACTTCCTGAATCGCGCATCTTTCTCCTTACCTAACTTTCTAAAAGCTGGCCTGGTTTAACCGGGCCGCTGTAGCAATGCTCCACGTGCTGTTAAAGAGTTGACAATGAGGTTGACATTTGGACAGCTTATTTCCACCCTTCCGTTTGCGCTTCACCCAATGTGTCAGCTCGGCTTAAAAGAATAACTCCTGTAGCTTTACGCCTGTTTTTTCATAATAAGTGGGCGTTGAAGTAAATTTAACTTTATTTTATTAAAAGAAAGAGGAGAGATTGCATGAAACGCAAAGACGAGGAGTCACGGATTCAGGAACTGCTGCGGGCGCAGTTCCAGCGAGGCGACATCAGCCGCCGCCAATTTCTGCAGAATATGATTGTGGCTGGTATGGGCCTGGGCGGGATTAGCGCGCTGTCCGCCTGTGGCGCTGCCCCGGCTGCGGAAGCTCCCGCCAAAGAGGAGGCTGCTGCCCCGGCTACCGAAGCGCCCAAAGAGGAAGCTTCCGCCGCCGCTGCCGGTACTCGCCCCCTGACCCCCACCTTTTATCAATGGATTGTTGACCTGCACCCTGGCCTGAAAGCTGTCAATGACTCTTTTGGCGATTTGAACTTCCAGATTGCTCCGGTGGCCGGGTTTGATGTGGCCCGCTTTGTGGCCGAAGGCAAAAATAAAGAGAGCACCTGGGATGTGTATGTCGGCATGACCCCTTTTGTGGAAATGGCCTCTCTGATCAAAGCTGACGTCATTGAGCCGTGGGACAACTACATCCCCAAAGAAGTCCTTGATGACATCATCCCCTCGATCCGAGAAGAATGTAGTGTGGACGGCAAGCTGTACTCGTGGCCGTTCCTGCTCGATATCATCGTCCAGGGTTATAATGCCTCCATCACCGAAAAAGCCGGTCTGTCCGATGCACCCCCGGCGGATTGGGACGAATACCTGGCCAACTCCAAAACCGTGCTCGATTCCGGCGCGGCCCGCTACGGCTGCACCTTCGACGCGCACGGCTGGCGGTCACTGTGCCCCATCACCCACAGCATCAGCACCGATGTTTACTACATGCTCGATGGTGATCCGAGCGGCGTGCCTTTGTTCGATTTCACCAGCGAACCGGCACTCCAGGCCCTTGAAATCATGAAGCAGATGCTCGACCTCTCCTCGGCCAACGCGCTGCAACCCGGCGCTACCGATGGCGGCGTCAACTCTACCCCCGACGAAGTGGCTTTTGCCGCCCAGCAGGTCGCCTACTACATCAAGTATCAGAATGCGCCGCTGCGCATGGCCGGCACATGGTCGGACCCGGCGGCGCTGCGCCTGGGCGCGCTGCCCAAAGCCAAAGGCGGGGCCGGTTCCACCGTGTTCTGGACCACCGGGGCCTGTTTGTTCAAGTGGGGTCAAAACAAGGAAAAGGCCGCCGAGTATATGCGCTCGTTAACCTTCAACGATCAAATCTGGAAAGACTCCATCTCCGGCAGTGCTTCCGGCCATCCGGGCCAATTGCCGCCGTTCCTGTCGGTCAACGAGAAACTGCAAAAGGATAACCCGGATTGGCTCCAGAAAGAAGCCTGGGTGCCGCTGGTTTTTGAGCAGTTAAAAGTCGCGAAGGCCATTCCAAACCACGCCTTTGGTTTGCAGCAGTTTATTCTGGCCCAACCTATCTGGGAAAAGTATCTCAAAGGTGAATCCACCGATGCCAAAGCGGTGATGCAGGAAGCCAAGGATGCCGTTGCCGCTGAAGTGAAGAAGGCCGGTTAGTTTTATCTTGGTCGTACTGGTATAAAGGCTGACATAGTGACAAGGTGATAAGGTGACAGTTTTAGACTCACCCTTTCACCTTGTCACCTTGTCAGATTTTCGAGGAGCGTGATGGCGAGCACAACCTTGTCCACTTCCGCAGTGCGAACCCGTTGGTGGCATTGGCGCGAACTGAAGCATAGCATTAATTGGCTCTATTTGATCCCAGCCCTGGTTTTTTTTCTGGGCTATCAATTATATCCGCTGCTTCAGGTTTTATATATCAGCTTCACCGATTTTAAGTATCTCGATCCCGCTCCGCCTAATTTCATCGGGTTTAAAAATTTTGCTGATGCTATCGTTGACCCGATCTTTCTGGTTGGATTGTGGCGAGCCGCCATTTTTACGGCTGTTTTTCTGCCCGGTGTTATTTTTATTCCCCTCTTTGTCGCCATTTTAGTGGATCGGGTACAGAACCCGGTGCTGGCAACCTTCTACCGGCTGATTCTGTTGATTCCGGCGGTTATCCCCGGCCCGATGGTTTTTGTGTTGTGGCGCTGGCTGTATGATTTTGAAGTGGGACCAATCAACGTAATTCTGATCAATTACCTGCACTTATTTGATTATCGCACCGCCCCGCAGTGGGTGGGCGACTCGCCCCTGGCGCTGCCGGCCATTTCGATTATGGAATGGTGGTGGGGGTTGGGTTATCACACGATGTTTTTCCTGGCCGGTCTGGCTTCTATTCCCAAAGAATTATTTGAAGCCGCGCGGGTTGATGGGGCTAATGAATGGAAAATGTTCTGGCACGTCACCCTGCCCCGGCTGCGTCCGATCTTTTTAATTTTGGTTGTCCTGCGCTTTGGTTCGGCGATGGCCGTGATTGACGAATTTTTGATTATGGGCGGCACCAATCGCTCGCTGCCCACCTATACCTGGACGGTTTACATGTGGCATCTGGGCTTTCAGTTGGGAAGCTGGCCGCAGGGTTATGCCGCCGCTATTGGCTGGCTGGGGGCCATTAGCATGTTAGTGGTGGTTGCCGCGTTATTTTATATTTTCCGTAATCAAGATTAGGTTTTGAGGTCGTAACAACTCAGCCCTTATGTCATTTCGAGGCCGTAGGCCGAGAAATCCCTATCATGCTACATCGGCCTCGGAGATTTCTCCCTTCGGTCGAAATGACATGGCTGAGTAGTTACGTTTGTTATTACAGAAAGGGATTAACGATGGAATTGACCCGACCCCTGGACTCACCGACCGTGCGAGAAGCCGCGCCTATTTTGCCCCGGCGGCGGCCTCGAATTAGCTTTCTCACCATTCTGCGCCATGCTATTATCATCTTTTTTTGCCTGACTATTATTTTTCCGCTTGCTTGGGTATTTTTATTATCCATCAAATCTATCCCCGATGCTTACACCGGCGAACTCTGGCCGGAGCAGTTTGACTTTTCCCATTACCAATATGTTTTTGAGCATATTCCAACCTTTTGGCAAAACTTCAGCAACAGCATTATTGTTACCGCCGCTACGGTATTTTTCACCTCGATCAGCGCCTTGTTGGCCGGTTACGCTCTGGTTCACCTGCGCTTGCCCGGTGCGGCCATTGTCATTAGCCTGTTGGTCGGCACGCTCTTTTTTCCAACCCGTCTCGTCTCGCTCATTGGTATTTTTGAGATTCAAAATGCCGTCGGCCTGATTAATACCCTGCCCGGCCTGATTCTGCCCTATGTGACCTTAAACCTGGCTATCAGTATTCTGATCATGCGCGGTATCTTTGAGCAAATCTCGCATGAAATTGTGGATGCGGCCAAAATTGATGGGGCCAGCTCGTGGCGAATTTTATGGGAAATTATGCTGCCGTTGGTGGTCAACGGGCTGGTGGTACTGGTTATTGTTAATTTTGTCAGCGCCTGGGGCGAATATTTGCTGGCCGTCACTTTGACCAATGACCAATCGGTGCGGACGATGCCGGTGGTGCTGGCCACCACCTTTGGCGGCTTTGGCGAGTGGGCCTGGCCGCGGATTGCCGCCGTCTACATTATCGCCATTTTACCCGGCCTGATTGGCTTTGCCATTGCCCAACGCTGGTACATGAAGGGTCTGACCGAAGGGGCGTTGAAAGTTTAATAAAACCAGGGTAATTACTCACCGCTTGACCTGTACTTTCTTAAGGCTGAGGCTGAGGCTAACAAGGACAAAACAAGGGCAACCTTCGTTCTCAGCCTCAGCCTTAGCCTCGCCGGGAAGCACTGGTCTGGTTGCTGAGTAGATACAAGGAGCTACCTCATATGCGCGAATTCGATCATGTCGGCGTCATCACCGACGACAAACAAGCAGAAGAAATGTACGTTCCCGCCACCAAAGTGTGGGTGACAAACCCGGCCACTCATCCCTATAAAATTGAATATTTGCGCTTTGAGCCGGATACCCCCGTCACCGGCCCGGTGCGCGATTTGCCCCACATGGCCTTTCGGGTGGACAATCTGGAAGAGGCAATGGGCGACTCCGAAGTGCTGTTGGGACCGTTCAACCCGACCGAAACCCTGCGGGTGGTCTTTGTGCTCCAAGATGGCGCTGTTTTTGAATTTATGGAAAACGCCCAAGACGGTCAGTGGTTTCGCAGCGGAAATAGCTAAAGTGGGTTAACATCACCAGTCTTGATTTTGCTGAGGCGAGGCGGCGAGGATTTCTTCGTCTTCTCGCCTCTTTCTATCCTTGTGGCTCACCTTTTCCATAATTCGCCGGGATTGGGGAGACGAAGCCGGGGATAAATTTTTGCTTTTGATCCCCAAATCCCCAAATCCCGGCCAACAAATTCAATAACCAACAATCAGGGAGAACAGTGTGACCGCCAAAATTCGAGTAGGCGTGGCCGGGGCCGGCTTTATTGGGGTAGTGCATGCCCGGGCTTACAAACAGCTACCCCAGGTAGAACTGGTCGGCCTGGCCGACCCGGCCGCCGAGCGAGCCGAACCGCTGGCCCGCGAATTGGGCTGCGCCCGTTTTGACGATTACGAGGCGCTGCTCAAAGCCGGGGTTGATATTATCAGCATTTGTCTGCCGCCCCGGCTGCACCTGCCGGCGGCGGAAGCAGCCGCCCGGGCCGGCGTCCACGTGCTAATGGAAAAACCCATCACCCGCAGCCTGGAAGAAGCCGACCAGATGCTCGCCGTTTGTCGCAAGGCCGGGGTGTACCTGATGACCGGCTTCACCCACCATTTTTACCCGGAAATGCGCGAAGCCAAACATTTGATCGAAAGCGGAGCCATCGGCCAACCGCTGACGGTGCTGGACTCGATGTCCATCAGCCACAGCCTGGTACTGCCCTGGTACCGCGACAAGGAAATTGCCGGGGGCGGCGTTTTTATGTGCAATGCCGTTCACGGTTTTGACCGGGTCAGTTGGGTGCTGGGCCAGCGGGTGGCAGCAATCGCGGCGCTGGTCGAGCCGCCCCAGGCGACCCACGCCGAAGATTACGGCTCGGTGCTGGCCCGGTTTGAGGGCGGGGCGCAGGGGACTTTTTTCCAGCATTGGGGGCCGTATCGCACGGTGAGCTGCGAGATGCAGGTTTACGGCGAAACCGGCATGCTTCACGTCCGCTCGTGGGACTCGCTGGAACTGTTCACCACCGGCAAGCGCACCGTCCAGCAGTTTTACCATCCCGACGCCGGCCTGTCCGAACGGGCGATGGTCGGCATGGTCGCCGAACTGACGGAGATGGTCGAAGCCGTCCGCGCAGGCCGCCAGCCCGAACCTTCCGGCGAAGCAGGCCGCACCTCGGTGGCGCTGGTCCTGGCAACCTACAAAGCGGCGGAAACGGGTCAGTGGGTTGAACTGTAACGATAATGTCATTCTGAGCGAGGAACGAGCGAAGAATCCCTCTGATAGTTGTCAACAGTCTCAACAGATCCAATTTTCCGAGGAGTGAGGCATCCTCAGATGCCGAAGGGAGCCGCATCTGAGGATGCTGGCTCCTCAAGTTTGGATCTACTGAGTATTGTTTGGCGGGGTGGGTTTGATACCGGCTACCTTGCCTTAATTTGTGACCCTGTAAGGATTCTTCGGCTTCGCCTCAGAATGACATGCCTACTTATTTTGAGAGGTTATTTTTATGTATGACTTATTAATCACCGGCGCTCGCCTCATTGACGGCACAGGCACACCCTGGTACTGGGCCGATGTCGCCGTGCAGGGCGACCGAATTGTGGCCGTGGGCGCGTTGAGCGGCACGGCGGCGCAGCGGGTTATCAACGCCGGGGGACGGATTGTCTGCCCCGGCTTTATTGACATGCACACCCATTCCGATTTGTATCCGCTGTACAATCCGCTGATGGAGTGCAAAATTCGCCAGGGCGTCACCACCGAGGTGGTCGGCCACGATGGGCTGGGACTGTCCCCGGTCACCCCAAAAACGGCGGCGATGCTGCGCGAACAACTGGCCGGCTGGAATGGTCGGCCCGACCTGGAGTGGGATTGGAGCACCATCACCACCTACCTGGATCGTTTTGAGCATAAAGTGGCGCTCAACGTCGCTACCCATGTGTCGCACGGTACGATGCGTATGGCCGTGATGGGCATGGAAAATCGGCCTCCCACCGCCGACGAGATGCGCCGGATGCAGGCATTAATTGACCAGTCCATGCGCGAGGGCGCGATTGGCCTATCCACCGGACTGACCTACGCACCTTGCATGTTTGCCAGCGATGAGGAGATGGTCGAGTTGTGCAAAGCCATGCGGCCTTACAACGGCTTTTACTGCCCGCACCATCGCAATTACGGCATGACTGCTCTGCAAGCCTATTATGATTCGATTGAGATTGGTCGTAAGGCCGGCGTGCCGGTCCACCTGACCCACTGCCACCTGGGCTACACCGTCAACAAAGGCCGCGCCCCCGAACTGCTGGCCGCCATTGACCAGGCCCGCGCCGAGGGGGTCGAGGTGACAATGGACACCTATCCCTACCTGGCCGGCAACACCTATCTGCACGCTTTTTTGCCCACCTGGATGCACGAAGGCGGCACCGAAGCGACCCTGGCCCGGCTGAAAACGCCGGACCTGCAGGAGCGGCTGCGCCACGAAATGGAAGTGACCGGCTCCGACGGCTTCAGCGATGTGCCGATGGGCTGGGAGATGCTGCAAATCGGCGGGATTATGGGCGAGCACGACCCGGCGCTGGTGGGCATGTTTTTGCCCGACGCAGCGACTCGTGCCGGGCAGACGCCTTACGAATTTTTTGTGGACCTGCTCATTCAGACTCGCCTGGGCGTTTCCTGCCTGGCTCACATCGGCAACGAGGAAAATGTGCAGACTATTTTGCAGCATCCGGCCCACGTGGTCGGCAGCGATGGAATTCTGGTCGGCGGGCGGCCGCATCCGCGTGGCTGGGGGACTCACGTGAGATTTTTAGCCCATTACGTGCGCGATATGGGCCTGCTGACCTGGGAAGAGGGCATCCGCAAGATGACCTCGGCCACCGCGCGGCGCATCGGCTGTATGGATCGCGGTCTCATCCGGCCCGGCTTCATGGCCGATCTGGTCGTCTTCGACCCCGACACCCTGCGCGACACCGCCACCTACGAAAATCCGATCAGCTATCCCGAAGGCGTCCATTTTGTCGCCGTCAACGGGATTTTGGTGGTGGAGAACAGCCAGACCACCGGGGCCACCCCTGGCCGCGCCTTCCGCGAGCCGTATGGCCGCAAGCCGGAGCGGGTGATTGAACTTATCTTATAGACATAATCGCATCCTTCGATACACCCTTCGCTTTGCCCTTCGACAAGCTCAGCACGAACTTAGGGTTACTCAGGATGCGATGTTAAGTCAAAATCATCCTGAGTAGGCCGAAGGCCGTATCGAAGGGTGATTTTCGACACTAAATTCAAACTGGATGATCTAAAAAGGATTGATGCAAATGTCATTTGAAGCAAAACTCCAAGAAATGGGCTACACCCTTGACCCCATCGAATTGAACGCCGGGCGCTTGATGCACGCCAGGCGGACGGGCAATCTCATCTATACCTCCGGCCAGGTGTCGAACTGGGGCGGCAAGGCCATCAAAGGTAAAGTGGGCCGGGACGTGTCGGTGGAAGAAGGGTACGAAGCGGCCCGTTTCTCCACCCTGAACGCGCTGGCAGCCATCAAAACCGTGGCCGGCAGCCTGGACAACGTGGTGCAGGTGGTCAAAGTGTTGGGTATGGTCAATGTGGCTCCTGATTTTGACGACACCCCGGCGGTCATCCACGGCTGCAGCGATTTCCTGATCCAATTGTTTGGCGAGGCCGGCCGCCACGCCCGCAGCGCGGTCGGTATGACCATTCCGCACAACTGGGCGGTCGAAATTGAAATTATTGTCGAGGTCAAATGAGCATTGTCCTTGAAATCTGCATTGACTCGGTTGAGTCGGCCATCGCCGCGCAGGAGGGTGGGGCTAATCGGGTGGAGTTGTGTGACAATCTGCTGGAAGGCGGCACGACGCCCAGCGCCGGCACGATTGCCCTGGCCCGCAAACATATCGGGATTGATTTGAATGTGATAATCCGCCCGCGCGGCGGCGACTTTTTTTACTCGGATATCGAGTTCGAGGTGATGAAATACGACATCGAGCAGGCCAAGGCGTTGGGGGCCAACGGGGTGGTGATCGGCCTGCTCAACCGGGATGGGACGGTGGATGTGGAACGCACGGCGGCTTTGGTCAAGCTGGCTCGCCCGTTGAGCGTCACCTTTCACCGGGCCTTCGATATGTCCCGCGACCCGCGCGAAGCCCTGGAAACATTGATCTCGCTGGGCCTCGACCGGGTATTGACCACCGGCCAGGAAAGTTCGGCTCTGGAGGGGTTGGACTTGATTACCGAATTAGTGCAGCAGGCGGCAGATAGGATTATAATAATGCCGGGCCTGTCGAGTGGGGTGTCCGAACGGACGGTCAGGAAAATTGTCGGCCAGAGCGGGGTTAAAGAGGTGCATACCGGGGCCGGCGTCGTCGTGGAAAGCCAGATGACCTATCGCAACCCGCGCTCCTTCATGGGCGGCGAACTTCGCCCACCGGAATTTGCCCTGACAAGCACCTCGGCCCGGCGGGTCAGCGAGTTTGTCAAAGCAGTCCGATCTTGATGTTTATGTGAATTATGGTATCTTCTCAATAATTCGGGGTAGGGGCACGGCCTCGCGCCTGCCCCAGGAGGCGACCGCAAGGGTTCGCCCCTACTTATTGAGAAGATACGAATTATGTAGTTTAAATATTTTTAACCATAGATTGCACAGATTTTGCAAAAAATTTGTTGAAATCCGTGTAATTTGTGAAATCTGTGGTTAGTTTTTACGCATCACGCATCACGGCCAGGGCCACAACAAAATCATTGCCGATTCACTACCTATGGGGGTGCATACCAGAAAAATCTGGTAGAAAATATAAATCACCGAGTGTACGAAACAAGGAGGTTGAGTTATGAAAACGGTGAAGCAACTTTTACAAACGAAGGGGGCGGCTGTCTGGTCTATTGGGCCGGAGGCGTGGGTGATTGATGCCTTAAAGCTGCTGGCCGAAAAAGAAATCGGGGCGCTGGTGGTGGTCGAGGCCGGCCAGGTGGTTGGCATTCTCTCGGAGCGGGATTATGCCCGCAAGGTCAGCCTGCAAGGGAAGTCATCCAAAACCACCCGTGTGGGCGAAATTATGACCGAAAAAGTGGTTTTTGTTCGCCCCGATCAAACGGTTGAGGATTGTATGGCGCTGATGACCAGCAAACGCATCCGCCACCTGCCGGTGATGGATGGCGATAAACTAATGGGCGTCATCTCCATCGGCGATGTGGTCAAAGAGGTTATCGCCCACCAGGAATTTCTGATCGGACAGTTGGAGAATTACATTACCGGCCAATGAACCTTATTGATAACCCTTTGGGAAAAATGATTTAATCTTGGTACAACTATGACTCATACGGTCCCTCGTTGGTCTGTCCCGCGTGTACCTTCAAACTGGGTAATCCAGGCCGACCCGACTGCCTGGGATTGGGCCGGCTCCCGGCCTTGCCGCCGTTCATCCTGGCCGACGGCAGCGGCCCGGCTGCCCAGCAGACCACGGCCCGCGTCTGTTACGACGCGCAAGCACTTTATGTCCGCTACGACTGCGACGACTACGATATTTGGGGTACGTACACCCAGCGCGATGAGGCTATTTACGACGAAGAAGTGGTCGAAATTTTCTTTGGCCCCGGCGAGGCCGACCAGATTCACTATTTTGAGTTTCAGGTCAGCCCCAATGAAGTCCTGCTTGACGCCCGTGTTTACAATCCCACCTCGCAGCGGCCTGAACTGCAAGTGGATATTCCCTGGAAATGTCCGGGGATCCGCTGGCGGGCCGGTCGAGACGACGCGGCGCAGCACTGGTGGGCGGTGCTGGTCATTCCCTGGGCGGCGGTGGCTCCAGCGGGCGATTTGCCCCCGGTGTGGCGGGCCAATTTTTATCGCATCGAGCGGCCCCACGATGCCCCGCCCGAATTTAGCTGTTGGTCCCCGACCATGACCGACCCGGCTGATTTTCACAAGCCGGCCTATTTTGGAATTTTAGAATTGGAGGTAGTATGACTCAACTCAGTGACATCATCCCCGCCGATGCCAAACTGGAAAAAGTATCCGAAGGCTGCGCCTTTTCCGAAGGGCCTGCCGCCGATGCCGAGGGCAATGTCTATTTCTCGGACTGCCCCAACAATCGGATCATGGTTTACCGGCCTGCCACCGGCCAAACGGAGGTCTGGCAGGAACCAAGCCTGCGAGCCAACGGCATGAACTTCGATGCCCAGGGCCGGCTGGTGGTCTGCTGCGATGGCAAGGATGGCGGGGCGCGGGCCGTGCGTCGCTACGAATCGGATGGAACCATCACCACCCTGGCCTCGCATTACAACGGCAAAAAGCTCAACGCGCCCAACGATTTGTGCTTTGATCGGGAGGGACGTATCTACTTCACCGACCCGCGCTACGGCTATCGCAACGATCTGGAGCAGGACTGCATGGCCGTCTACCGTATCGAACTGGATGGCTCGCTCACCCGCGTGATTGACGATATGCAGTTTCCCAACGGCATCCTCATCACCCCCGATAACCGCACCCTCTATCTGGTGGACCACAACCCGGACCCCGGCGGGGCGCGTTTTCTGGTGGCTTATGATCTGGCTGAAGATGGGACGTGGCAGCGGCGTGGCGTCTTGTACGACCACGGTGAGGATTATGGCGGTGACGGTATGGTGCTGGACATCGAAGGGAACATTTACTTGACCGCCGGCGAAAACGAAAAGGCCGGGATTTATATCTTCTCCGCGGCGGGCGAGTTCCTGGGCACTATTCCCCTGCCGGAGATACCCGGCAACTGCACCTTTGGCGGGCCGGATTTGCGGACCCTGTACATCGCTGCCTCTTCGTCCTTGTATCGCATCAATCTGGCTATTCCGGGACAACTGGCTTATCCACCTTTGCCCGGTTAACCGGAAGCCCCTGGCCTTGTTGCTAACATACATCTTTACTTATCCGGGAGGTTGCTATGTCGGTGGCGTATAAAAAAATTCTGGTCCCTCTGGACGGCTCGACTCTGGCCGCCCAGGCTTTACCACACGCCCTGGCCCTGGTTGAACTGCATCAGGCCGAAATAATACTCTTTCGGGTTGTCCACGAAACCCACTTTGTGGAAGAGTTTGTGACTGAGGGCAAGCTGCAAGTAGACCAGCGCCAGGAACGGGCGATTAATGAGGCCACCGCTGCCCTGACCGAATTGGCGGATGACTTGAAACTGCGCCAGTTCAAGGTGACGCCGGTGGTCGAGGTA
>JAAUSP010000190.1 GCA_012032575.1 Anaerolineales bacterium
ACCTGAACGGCTGTGGCCGAGTCAATGGGCTGCAAAACAAGCCGCTGATTGGTGAGATGGCCGTAAAAACTCCATCCCCATCTGGGGGCTGATAGCCCAGTCCCTGCTTTTGGGCCAGGGTGAGCCCAAACGAGTGGTTTGACCGGGTTCACCCCGATGACCTGGAGCGGCTGCGGGTGCATCTGGCGGCGCACTTTCGGCGGCTGCTGACCAATTTTGAGGCCGAGTATCGTATTCGCAACAGCAACGGTGACTATCGTTGGATGGTTTGTCGCGGTCTGTCGGTATGGGATGAGCGTGGCCAGGTGACGCGCCTGGTCGGTTCGCAGACCGATATCACCGACCGCAAGTTTGCCGAGCAGCAGCTGATTTATGATGCGCTCCACGACGCGCTCACCGGCCTGCTCAACCGCCGCCTGCTGACCCCGCTGCTGGAGCAGAATTTTGAGCGGGGTTTTGAATATGAGGTCGAGATGATTACAATGTGTGTGCGGCGGGGCTTTGTTCTGGCCTGGGTACCCATCGAAACCATTTATGCCGGCGAAACCAGCCACATCAACCCGTTGGTCCACACCCGAAATTTTGTGCGCCTGCTCTGGCGCACCCGACAGATGAAATGAAAGAACTGTAACGCAAATACGAAAGAGGACTCGAGGCGATTCGCGTCGCCTCGTCCCTTCGCCTCCCGCTTTCCCGCTTTTTTGCCAAGCCCCTGTTACATGTTATACTCGGCCTTTGGAGCGAGATTGACCCATGAAAGTAGTTCTTCGTATAAGCATATTGCTATCAATTTTCTTTTTCCTGGTAAAAATTCCGGGAGCGATGGCGCAGGAGGGGCCGCTGGTGCTGGCCTTTTATTACGCCTGGTTCGACCAGAACACCTGGACTTCCGGCCAATCGGTTGACCTGCCCGCCGAGCCGTATAATTCCGCTGACCGGGCCACCATCGAGCGGCAGGTGGGGCAGGCCCAGAGTGCCGGGATTGACGCCTTTGTTCAATCCTGGTACGGTCCCCAGGAAGCGGGCAACCAGACCGAAACCAACTTTCGCACCCTGCTCGACGTGGCCCAGGCCAAGGGCTTCAAAGCCGCTGTGGACTTGGAAGTGACCAGTCCTTTTCTGGGCAGCATCCCCACCGTCACCGATGCCCTGGCTAAACTGCTGGCGACTCACGCCCAGCACCCAGCCTATCTGCGTTACCAGGGTAAGCCGGTCATCTTTTTCTGGCGGCAGCAGCAGTTCTCGGTGAGCGATTGGGCGGCGATGCGGGATCAGGTGGACCCCAACCGGGCATCGGTGTGGATTGCGGAGGGCACTGAACTGGCCTATCAGGCCGTTTTCGACGGCCATCATCTCTACAGCATTGCCTGGGCCGGCTCGCCCGCCGACCAATTAGCCAAATGGGCCAGCCGGGTGCGGGCCTACGCCGCCGAAAATGGCTTCAACCGCCTGTGGGTCGCTACGGTGATGCCTGGCTACGACGACACCCGTCTGCCCCGCGCCGATGCTTTTGCCGTCCCCCGGCGGAGCGGCGATTATTACCGCGAAACGTGGCAGGGCGCCATCGCCAGCAGCCCCAATATGGTCATTATCAACAGTTTCAACGAATGGCCTGAAGGGACTCACCTGGAGCCGAGCGCCGGCTATGGCAATCTCTATCTTGATTTGACCCGCGAGCTGGTTACAACCATGCGCGGCAGTCCGCCTCCCGCCCCGGCTGCGGCGGTGAGTCCTACCACTGAACCTGTCGCCACGCCCACCGGTCCGTACATTACCGCCGAAGAAGGGGCCAATATTCGCAGCGGTCCCGCTACTACTTATGAACGCATCGGCCAACTGGCCGCCGGCAGTCCGATTGAGGTGATTGGCAAAACATCGGCGGGCGACTGGTGGCAAATCAATTTCCCGCGCGGCTCCGACGCCCGCGGCTGGGTTAACGCCGAAATCGTCACCTTTTCCGGCGACGCCGGGGCAGTCCCCACCGTAGAAACCCCCAGCCCCTCGGAAGCCTCGCTGACCGGCCTGACTCTCCAGGCTTCGGCCACGCCGACGACGACGCTGGAAGCGGTCAGCGCTGTGCCTACTATCAAAGTGCCGGAGGGCGGGGTCAATTTACGCAGCGGCCCCGGTCTGGATTTCGACCTGGTGGGCCGGCTGGATGAGGGTGCGGAGGCAGTCGTGGTCGGTCAAAGTGAAACCGGCGAGTGGTGGCAGATCGAAACTGACGCCGTCGAAGAGGGCCTGGCCTGGGTGGCCGAGGCCGTGGTGGATTTCAGCGGCGAGGCTGCCGGCGTGCCGGTGATTGAGGTGGACCAGCCCACCGCTACCCCCACCACAACTCCCACCGCCACGGTTCCGGCCACGCCGACGATCACACCGACGCCCACCGCCACGGAAGTGATTATTGCCGGGACGATTGAGGTCAACGATCCGATCAACGTCCGGGCCGAACCTTCGACCGACGGTGAACTGATGGGCGGGTTGTACAAGGGCGATAAGGCCGACGTGCTGGCCGTGAGCAAAGACGGCGACTGGTGGCAGATTGACTTTCCCGCCGCGCCGGACGGTTTCGGCTGGGTGGCGGCTGAGTTTGTCAGTTTCCAGGGCGATCAAGAGGCTGTGCCTATTTTCGGCCTGGGGACGGTGACTCCCACCCCGGCTGCTACCAACACGCCCACCCGCACGCCCACTCCCGACCGGCTGCCCACCCTGGCCGAATTTCCCACCCTGGCCCCGACGGCCACCTCTATTTACCAATCCACTGCCGCCGCTCTCATGGCCGAACGCGGCACCCCCGACCCGGCCCTGACCATTGTGCCGGAGGAGCCGCGAAATTCTTTTGATTGGAGTGAGTTGCCCTGGGGGATTCTGAGCCTCGTCGTCATTGGGGCTTTTTTGTGGTATCAGTTTTACTGGCGGCGTAGATAAGCTAATTTTGAGCGTGGGCCAAACTGGAAAGTTGGTGTTTCAAAGCCTTGTGCATTGAGGGGTTGACTTTGACCAGCGGTTATGCTATGTTTGTATTGAAAGTGATCGAACGGTATTATGCCTACCGTTAAAGATGTACCTGGCCCTTATCGTTTCTATTTCTATAGTTTTGATTGTAATGAGCCAGAGCATGTCCACGTTCGCCGGGAAAAGCTGGTCTGCAAATTCTGGCTTGACCCGTTAACCTTAAGTCAAATGATGGTTTTTCTTCGGTGGAACTTAACCGGATTCGTAAAACGATTGAGTTGAATCTCAATAGAATAATTGAGGCATGGCATGACCATTGTGGTTAAAACTCCTGTAAAAATAAAAGATATGGTTGTGACGGAAGATTTGATTACAGCTTATTTGACTGATGGACGTATCATTAGTGTTCCTTTGGTCTGGTCGTGGCGTTTAGCAGAAGCTACCCAAGAACAGCGAGCTAATTTTGAGATTATTGGCAACGGCTATGGTGTCCATTGGCCGGATATTGATGAAGATATTAGTGCCGAGGGGATGCTTTACGGAATTCCTGCCCCAAGACCCCACCACCATCATCCGGCTGAAGAGAAAACCTACGCTTAATCAATTGTTGCCAATTTACCTATACAACAAAACACCTCGCCTAATCCAGGCGAGGTGTTTTTGTTTGCTTTTAGGTGTAACTTACCCGACCACTTCCTTCAACGCTGCCAGGGCGGCATCGTAATCGGGGTGCTGGGCGATTTCCGGCACGTATTCGACGTAGCGGATGACGCCGGCGGCGTCAATGATAAAGAGGGCGCGCTGCTCCACCCGTACCTCCTTGACGTGGGTGCCGTAGGCGTCGCCGAAGGACATCTGGCGGTAATCAGAGAGCATTTTGAGTCGGTCAACCCCGCTGGCGGTACACCAACTGGACTGGGCGACGGGCAAATCCACGCTGATGGTATAACCCTCGACGCTGTCGCCGTATTGAGCCAGTTCTTCGTTGAACCGTTTGGTTTGGGCATCGCAGATGCCGGTATTGAGCGAGGGCACCACATTGAACAGCCGGACCTTCTGGCCGGTGTCGGCCAGGGTGAAAATTTCAGGTGAGAAGAGGCCGGTGGCTACTTCAAAATTGGGGGCCGGGTCGCCGGGTTGAAGTTTTGGGCCAAGCACGGTCAGGGGTCGGCCCTTGTGGGTTACATCTCCAAATCGTTCGGTCATGGTCTTGTTTCCTCTTTCGTTTATAAAAATGGGATAGGCCAATTATTATAAAAGAGGAAAAAAGGCTGGCAAATCGGGCCGGTTAAATTAAGTATCTAAACAATGATATGCTTGTTTTTTGAGCCAGAAAGCTAACCACAGATGGCACAGATTTTACAAATTTTATTTCCTTTAATCTGTGTCATCTGTGAAATCTGTGGTTTATTCCTTTTGGTTCCGGTTTGTTCGGGTTAGGAGTTCGACTATTTGAGTTTAGCCGTGGCGGCTTCGTCTACAAACCAGTCGAGATGACCGGAGGTGGGTTGGACCAGGTGAGCGGGCAGGGTTGAACCGGCGGCGAACACCTGGGGCAAAATATCGGCTTTGCCGGCCCCGGCGGTGATGAAGGCCACGTGATGGGCGTTGTTGAGCACCGGCAGGGTCAGGGTGATGCGCTGCGGCGGCGGTTTGGGCGAATCGAAAATAGGCGCGACCCAGCGCTCCGTTTCTTGCAGCAGCGGATGGCCGGGAAAGAGCGAGGCGGTGTGGCCGTCTTCGCCCAGGCCGAGGAGAATGAGATCGAATTGAGGAAATTGGACAGGGCCGGAAACTTGGGCGGTAGGGCGATCGAAAGGTTGAAACAAAGGCTCTTCGGGTTGGGGAATGGCTGGTGGAACCATGAAAATCTGGGCCAGAATGGTTTCGTAGGCGGCGGCGGTTTGGGTCGGGCTGAGCGAGGTATCGGGGGCGTGAATTTGGCCGGGGGGGGATGGGGGCGTGATCGAACAAATATTGCTGGGCCAAAACATAGTTGCTGTCGGGATGAGTCAGGGGCACGCAGCGCTCGTCGGCCCAGAAAACGTGCCAGGCCGACCAGTCGGTGGCCTGTTTGACCAGGGCCGGGCCAAGCAGTTGCGGCAGCGAGCCGCCCGACAGCGCCACGGTAAAGCGTCCCCGTACCGGAATAGCTTCTGCTGCCAGTTGGGCCACATAGACCGCAGCCGCTTGGCCTAGTCCTTGCAGATTTGGGAAAACATGAAGATTCATAAATTACCCTCATCCATCTTGCGGCATGCCACAGCCATACATCCACTGCCGGCCGTCGGCTTTGATAAACTCCTCGGCTTTGCTCGGTCCCCAGGTGCCGGACTCGTAAAAGATGATCGAAGGGGCATGTTTGCTTTGCCAGCCCTGCAAAATGGGGTCAACAATGCGCCAGGCCAGCTCGATTTCGTCGCCGCGAGTAAAGAGAGAGGCATCGCCTTGCAGCGCATCCAGAATCAGCCGCTCGTAGGCATCGGGTAGGGTATTTTTGCCAAAATCCTGCTCGTATAAAAAGGTCATATCCACCGAGCGGGTGCGCATGCCCGCGCCCGGAATTTTGGTTTCAAGGCTCAACTGCATGCCTTCGTTGGGCTGAAGGCACAGGCTGAGGGTGTTGGGCGGAAGCTGATCGCCGGGAGCGAGGGGGAACATCAGGTGCGGCACGTGGCGAAACTGCACCGAAATCTCGGTCACTTTGTCGGCCAGGGCTTTGCCGGAGCGGAGGTAAAAAGGCACATTGCGCCAGCGCCAGTTATCAATAAACAATTTGATGGCGGTGTAGGTGGCCGTTTCGGTGCCCGGCGCGACGCCTTTTTCATCCCGATAGCTGCGATACTGGGCGCGGATAGTATAATCAGCCACCTCTTCCGGCTTGATGGGGCGGACGGCCTTGAGCACTTTCACTTTTTCATCCCGCAGCGAGACGGCGTTGAACTCGGCCGGCGGCTCCATGGCCGTCAGGGTGAAAAGCTGGAGCAGGTGATTTTGGACCATATCGCGCATCACCCCGGCGGTGTCGTAATAACCGGCCCGGCTGCCCAGGCCGACATCCTCCGAAACCATAATCTGGACGTGGTCAATGTAGTTACGATTCCAGAGCGGCTCAAAAATGGCGTTGGCAAAGCGGAAAACAACAGATTTTGGACCGTTTCTTTGCCCAGGTAATGGTCAATACGATAGACCTGGCTTTCTTCAAAAACGCCGTGGACCTGCCGGTTGAGTTCCACCGCCGAAGGCAGGTCATAACCAAACGGTTTTTCGATGATGATGCGCCGCCAGGAGTCGTCGCTCTGTTGAGCCAGGCCGACCTTGCCCAACTGTTCGACAATCACCGGGTAAAGCAGGGGCGGGGTGGACAGGTAAAAGAGGCAGTTGCAGCCCACCCCGGCTTTTTTGTCAATCCTGGTCAACAGTTTGCCCAGGTTCAGGTAGCTGGCCGGATCATCATAGGCAGCCTGGTGATAGTGCAGCCCTTCGGCAAATTGGGGCCAGGCGCTGCACTCGTCGGGCTTGAGCCGCGAAAATTTCTCGATGCCCTCTTTCACCTTTTGGCGAAAGCTGTCATCGTCCAGCTCGGTGCGGGCCACCCCAACTATGGCGAAATGCTCCGGCAGCAAGCCTTCGCAGGCCAGGCTGAACAGAGCCGGCATCAATTTGCGCGTGGTCAGATCGCCCGAAGCGCCAAAAATGACCACCACGCACGGCTCAGGCACTTTGCGCAGGGCGTCTTTACCGTTTGCCGATGCTGGGGAAACGGTCATCATTTTATCAACCATAACTATATACCTCCATCCAATGAGATTGGTTGCAGCACAGGCTAGTCTACTCATCTAACAACAATGTTACAGGAGAGTTAAAAGTGAGGATTTTCATTGTAGCACAGATTATCAAAAAGAGGAATTCATTGAAAGACCCCAGGAGTTGAGCTTCTTAAAACGACTCTCACAGAAAACCTTTGAGGTCTGCCAGGGCTGTGCTATAATCCGTCCAAAATGGGGGCCGGCAGGCCGGCATTAGTCAAGAGGGGAGGAACCTGTGGAGGAATTGACGATTGGCATTGAGGAGGAGTACCAGATTATTGACCCGGAAACCCGCGAGCTGACCTCTTTTATTACCGAGTTTCTGGATAAAGGGGCGGTGCTTTTTCGGGATCAGGTCAAGCCGGAGTTTATGCAATCGCAGATAGAGATTGGCAGCCACGTTTGCCGTAACATCAAAGAGGCGCGGGCCGAGATTACCCGGCTGCGGGGCGCGGTGGCCGAGGTAGCCGACAAAAGCGGGCGCAAAATTGTAGCCGCCGGCACTCATCCTTTTTCACGCTGGCAGGACCAGCTTGTAACCGATAAGGACCGCTACAAAGGGCTGATTGCCAATATGCAGATGGTGGCTCAACGTTTGCTGATTTTTGGCATGCACATCCACGTGGGTATTAAGGACCCGGATTTGCGCATTGATATTATGAATCAAATGAGCTATTTTATGCCCCACATTTTAACCCTGTCCACCTCGTCGCCGTTCTGGCTGGGGCGCAACAGCGGCTTAAAATCATATCGCAGTATCGTTTTTGAGGATTTGCCCCGCACCGGCCCGCCCGAATATTTTAACTCGGCCCAGGAGTATGAGCACTACGTGCAGCTTTTACTCAAAACCAGGTGCATCGAGGAGCCGACCAAAATCTGGTGGGACATCCGGCCCCACCCCAAGTTCCCCACCCTTGAATTCAGAATGTGCGACTGTGTGACCAAAGTGGACGACGTGATGGCTATTGCCGCCCTGGTCCAGGCGACGGTGGCGAAACTTATCAAGCTGCGCAAAAAAAATCAAACCTGGCGCATTTACCGGCGCGGCCTGATTGCCGAAAATAAATGGCGGGCCATTAAAGACGGCATTGACGGCAAATTGATTGACTTGGGCAAAGAAGAGGAAGTGCCGCTGCGCCTGCTGATGGGCGAGCTGATTGATTTTGTGGATGAGATGGTGGACGAACTGGGCGTCCGCCGCGAGATCGAGCACATCAGAACCATTTTGAAACACGGCACCAGCGCCGACCGCCAGCTCCGCAAATACCAGGAAACCAATGACCTCAAAACCGTGGTGGACATGCTGGCCGCAGAGACGGTATTGGGCTGTTAAAAATTTTAGACCCTATGTCATTTCGAGGCCATAGGCCGAGAAATCTCTGGAACGACACATAGGCATCAGGGATTTCTCCCTGCGGTCGAAATGACATGTCTGAGCAGTTACCTTTGTTAAAGGATACCCAAACCCCTTGACCAGGTTTCAAAAGTCGTTAGAGCAAATGCTGGATACGTTTTTCCATTTGCCCACGCTGACCGTAATGGCCGTCATCGCGCTGGCGGTGCTGTGGCAGATTTATGGCCTGGGTTTGAACTTGGGCGATGGCTTTGTTCGCCTGAGCAGCAACCGGGGCGGAATCACCGTGCATTGGCTCAATGGGTGCTGTGAGCTGCTCTGGTAAGGGGAGAGATAGAGATTGGAGATTAGAGATTGGAGATTACCAATCTCCAATCTCCTTTCATAAAAAAACACGGCTCCAATTGAGTCGCGTTTTCATTAAAAAAGAAAGCCCCGCCGAGCCGTGTGCATTCCATTTGTCCTTGAACCTGCTCATTATAAGCAGGGGGGTGCCCGGATAGAAGGTGTTGCCTTGCCTTGGCGAAGGCTACCGCATCCCCTCTAAAACAAAAGCTCCCATTCAAGGTACTGTTGGCTCAAGACGCGTGGAGCATCACGAGAACAGCAGGGACAGCTACGTAGTTTAGCACAATTGGCCCGCTTTGACAAATCGCCTGGCGAAGCTGGCGTATTTTAAGCGGAGGCCACCGGCAAGGTGAAATAAAAGGTGCAGCCTTGCCCCGGTACATTTTCGCTTTCCACGCCCACCTGGCCGCCGAGCTTATCTACGATGCGCCGGACAATTGATAAACCCAGGCCATGCCCCTGGGCGCGGACTTCGTTCAGGCGGGTAAACTCGGCAAACAGGCGAGCCTGTGCCTCTAGCGGCAGCCCCGGCCCATTATCGCGCACCCAGAAGCGGATCATGCCATCCTCCTGGGGCGTGGCCCCCAGATGCAAACAGGGCGGTTTTCCCCCATATTTGAGACCATTGCTGATATAATTGGCCCAGATTTCTTCAACCCAGGGGGCGTGGCCCACCGCCACCGGCCAATCGGCTGGACAAATAATTTCGGCCCGATGGTCGGCAATGATAAACGTGAGACGCCGTTTAGCTTCTGCGACAATTTCAGCCATATCCAGCGGCTTTAGCGTCACTGAGTCCTTATGGCGGACACGGGCCAGCAGGAGCAGCTCTTCCACAATATTGAACGCTTTTTGCCCGGCCCGGTACAAATCCTGAAAAATAAGCTGTAGTTCGTCCGGCGGCGTCTCCAGGCCGTAGTCAACCAGCAAATCCCCGTAACTGATTAACACCCCCAGCGGATTTTTAAGATCGTGGGCCACCATCCGGGCAAACGCATCCAGGTCGGCATTGGTGGCCTGCAACGAGGCATTGACCAACTCAAGTTCCTGGCTGTGCTGCTCGGCCAGGTGGCGTTGCTGCTGCTCGGCTTCAAACAGAGTGGCAATGCCCACAGCCCCGGCAATTTGGCCGGCCATGGTTTCCACAAAGCGGATTTGGGCGGGGGTAAATTCTCCATTGGGCTGATCGGTATCCACGCCAATGGTGCCGATAACCTCGCCGCGGGCCAGCAGCGGAGCAATCAACAAACTTTGCGTATTGAGCTGGCGCATCAGCTCATGAATAGACGCGGTTAAAGAGTCCTGCTGGGCCTGATTGATTACCAGGAACGCCGGGTTTCAAGCACATGCTTGGAAGATGGGTTGTCGGTGACGGGTATTTTGGTGCCGACCGTGCTGGGATAGCTGCTGTCAGTCGAGACGCTGACCACCACCTCCAATTCCGTTTTAGCCTCATTGAGCAGGGCGATGCCGCAATTGCGCGCCTCTAAAAAATTGACGATGATCCTGGCCACCACCTCCAGCGCATTGGAAAGGTTGGTGGTCCGGGTCATCATCTGGATGGCTTCATTAAAAATCGAAATTTCGTGGGCGCGGCGGGCCAATTCCTGGTTAGCCTTTTCTTCGGCCTCAAACAGGCGGGCGTTTTCAATAGCGGCGGCGGCGTGATTGGCAAAAGTTTGCAGGTTTTGCCCGTCGGTAGGGGTGTAAGCATTGGGAGCAAAGTTATCGGCGGTTAAGATACCAATAGCATTTTCGCCCACCAGCAGCGGCGCGCCCATCCAGGTGCGCAGCGGGTTGGTGCCGGACCAGGCATCCCAGCTTGGGTCAGCCTGCACATCGGCCACAATCACTACGTTTTTCTCCTGGAAAACCTGTACGGCGGGGCGTTGCGGCTGAGAAATGGGAATGCGCGAGCCAATTAACGCCGGGTTGATTGAATTTCCGGCGACCAACACCAAATCCTGCTCTTCCTGTAAAAAAAGCGCCGAGCCGTCGTGTTTGATCACCCGGCCCAGTTGCTCTAAAATTTTGGCAATCACCGTAGCCTGGTCCAGGCTGCCGCTTAAAATAAAAGCGACTTCACGCAGACTTTCGGTCAGTTGCCGCTGGTGCTGCTCCGCCTCAAACAGGCGGGCATTCTGAATGGCGATGGCCGCCTGCTGAGCCAGGGCCGCCAGAAAACTCAAATGGGCCGGGGTAAACAATCCGGCCGACACATGACGCCAGACGGCAATCACGCCTATTACGCTCTCGCGCAGGGTAATGGGGGTAACCAGCATGGGGAAAAGGTCGTCATCAGCGCCAATATCTTGATCCCAGGAGCCGGCAATATGGCCGCGCCGTGGGTCCAGCGAGGGTTTATTGATAATTTCGCCTACCCCGCTCTGAGCCACACAGCCGATAATGCCTTGCCCCAGGGTCGGGGTGCTCCGGCTCATTTCATCGGCGTAGTCGCCCATGGCTGTAACCGCCTGCAAAATAACTTCATCGGGCTGGAGCAAATAAACCACCGTATCCGTTGCGTGCAGCAGCCTATGGGTTTGGCTGGCAATGCGCTCCAGTACATTGGGCAAATCGAGCGTGGCCGAAATCTCCTGGCTCACCTCGACCAGGGCCATCAATTCAGCGGCGTGATGCCAGGCTTCGGCTTCGGCCTGTCTGCGCTTGACAACCCCTTTGCCCTCTTCTATTTCTTGACAAAACTGGTGGAATTGTTTGAAATGCACCAGAGCCTTGACACTGTCTGCCTGATCTTCGTAGATTTCGGCCAAAAGTTGATGGCACTGGTAAAGGGCCGGTTTAGACTCAAGGCTGACCGCCAGGGCCAGCGCTTGTTGCAGAAAGAGCAGCACCTGCTCAGGCTCATGCCGGCAAAAACAAAGCCGGCCCTCAGGCTTGATTTCCAAAACCAGGGCCTTGAGCACTTCGATTATTTCCTGTTCAGTAGTAGCCGCTGCTAATTGAGTTTCCAGATGCTGCATACGATTGGTGAAACATCCTAAATTAATAACCGAGGTTGATTAATCATAGCAAAATTAGGTGTTTTAATCAAGAAAGCGGCAAGGTCTTGGGTGTCTTAATCAATAAAGTGTTAATTATTGCCCCAATCATCTTGAATTGACGCTCCTGCTGAATCGTGCTATCTTACGCCGTCATCCCCCTGCGGGCCAAGTATGTTAATGAAGGAAGGACCATAACCCGATGAAACCCATTATCCGCGCGTTTGGATTGATAATGCTGTTAGCCTTAACCGCGCTGCCGGCCTGGGCCGGCCAGACTGTGGGCGGCAGCCCCTACGCGGCTGATTTGCTGGTGAGCGGCCTGAATACCGGCACGCTTGACCCCGGCCAGGAATATTGGTACGCCTACAGCCGCCTGGATTTGGGCGACCCCGGCTACAACTCGATTGTGCTCAGCCTGAATTTTGAGGCCGAAGGACGGGCTATCGCCAGCCGGGTCAATTTTCAGGTGTTTAACTTTGAGCAGGTTGACGCCTGGCTGGCAGACAGCAGCGGCCCCCTCGACAGCCTGGGGCTGGGCGCCCCGGCCAGCGCCGACTTTGACGCCATCACCGGCGAGCGCCTCTGGGCCGGCCCGGTTGCCCCGACCGAGGTTTATTACGTGCGCATCTTCAACCTTTCGCCCAGCCCGGTGCGCTTCCGGCTGACGGCCATAGGTCAAAAGAGTGCCCAGATGGACAGCTTTATGGCCGTGGATAAGCTGATTGTGCCTGATAACAACGAAGCCCCGGTCATTCCGGCGGCGGTCAACGTGCCGGCTGACCCGGCCCCCGGCCTGGCTTTGGCCGAGCTGGTCCCCATGCCGCCCGCCCATCTGCCCGTGCTGCCGCTCCAGCCCGATGACACCTCGCCCACCCCGACCAG
>JAAUSP010000191.1 GCA_012032575.1 Anaerolineales bacterium
TGGGCTGGTAGGGTCCTTGGAGGGCTCCTCAACCGCTTTAATGGGCTCCTGGGGCGCTTTGACTTCGGTTTGTGCTTCCGGCTTGGGTTCGCTCTTTGGGGTGCCCTGAAGCGACCCTGGAAGGTCTGGCTGATTGAAGTTGGAAACCAAATTAATAAGCTTTGCTTTTTGCGGGCTTACATTTGCGATGGCTGGTTGCTCATCGGGTTCTTTTGTTAATTGCTCAATTATGTCGGTCATTTTTTTCTCCTGTTTAAATAGTCTTTAAGCTTGCGGGATGACTTGTGGTTGTGGGCTTCCATCAATTTGTTGTTGTTCAATTTGGGCAGACTTAAGAAGATTTGTCGCCTCGTCGATGTATTGGGTTAAATTGGCAAGGAACTCATCAGGGCATTTTTATTTTTGTAGAACAAATAGACTTGCAAACATCGCTTTAATGAAAGCTGAAGGTTTTCGTATTTTTCAGGGCTCTTATATTCCCCGCCGTCCATCCATGAGGCGATCAAATCCTCGATGTATTCCAAGTCAGCGGTATTTAACGCAATTGTGCTTCCCACATCGGGCAATTCAAGAAGTTGCAAGATTTCCTTTTGAGGAATGCCCAATTGAGCAAGCTTTTCGATTTGGTCAATCTTTCCGGCAGGTTCGATCGGCAAGAGCGAGGTTGGAAAGGTTTGAATGCTGAAATTATCCCCACAAATGACTTTATCCCATGGGATTGTTTTAATAAACTTTGCTCCAGGGACAGAATCGGGAACATCATCAGAATAAAGCTCTTTTCCGAACTCCAACAGCTTCTGCGAAAGCTTAACAAAGAAGTCTTCGAAGTCCTTTTGCAAAACGCCAAATCTTTCGGTCGTTGCCGCGGTTTGTGTTTGGATTGCGGAAGCCGAGTCAATTCGAGCATTTGGGGTTGTTCCGAAAGAAGCGTATTCGGGAACGCCTGTGATTTGATAGGCTTTTCGGATAAGCATTTCAAGGTGTCCGATCATGTCGGCATTGACCCAAGAAGGGTTTGAAAAGACCGGTTCTTGTCCGGGGTTATGCCGAATTATTGCACCGATAGTATCGTCAATCTGGCTTTCCGAAACCTTTGCAGAGTGGGAAACGAGAACTCTTGGAATTGAAAGCTTAACGCAAATGCGAATGGTTTCAAGGGTTTGGTTAATTTCTCGTTGCAGGCTTCGCAATTGCTCCGGGATCCCTGTCCCAAACCAACCAATGCTTTTGGAGCCCATCTTTAATTTAACAAATGGCATTGTATCCTTATCATAATCCTGGACAAACAATGTCCCCTCTCGAATTGAGACAGCATACTTGCCGTCTTCTTTTTCAGGGCCTGACCGAAGGTGAAAGGATTCGTAAACCTCGATCATGTTGGAATAGCCAGATTGCGCATAAGCGCTTGATTCCATTGCGGACAGAATGATTGCTTTCTTTTTCGGAAACAAAGCAAGAAGAACATCGCGATGAATAAATCGTCTCTGGTGGATTTGCCGGGGTTCTTCAGAAACACATTCAACCTCATCAATGATTATGTCTGGTTGCCTAACGCGCTCAATTTTTATTTCTTTATCTTGGGTTGCCCGGACCCTTAAAAATCCTGTCCCATAAATGGCAGCGTCCAATAAGACATCCCGAGCCACTTCGTGGACATTTAAGGCGTTGAAAAGCCCATCGGCATACTTTTGCAGGCTCTTCGCAAGCTTGTGATTCCCGAAGTCAGCGTTTGAGGGGAGAAAATAGGTGCGAACCTTTTGTGTTCCTATTCGATTGACCAGAGTATCCGTGATGCTTTTGATAACATTGAAGACAAGCCTATCCCGGTTAAGTAATGAGGATTTTTTATCCAGGGTGTAATAATGCATTGCACCGACGGGAGAACTGTTATACATTCGAAGGTGATGAATATCATTGGCGAGCCGAGCTGAATTGAGGCCAGATTGAGCTGTCCGATCGATAAATCCGAAAACGTATTTGCCGACTTCAAACTCTTCTTTGTCCCACCATGATCCATTTAATTGCATAAGTTATTGTTTTCCTTTAAGAAGATGAATAGAGCTCCATTTCGTCATCGCTCAATTTTGAGAATTCTCGTCGGATTTCGTCTTTGATTTCATCTTGGATTTCATCTCTTGTTCGCGGAATTGCTGGGCTTTCGCCGAGTTCCACTTCGATATCTTTGTATCTATATTTTCGAACGCCAAACTTAACCAACGTCTCAAGAAGCTTTTGAAGATTGCTATTTTCATCCATTTGATTTCTCCATTAAATAGGTTTTACGACCAAGAGTAATCCTGGGCATCATCATAGAGGTTTATTTGGCGTTTTACGGCCTCTTCTTCCATCTTGGACTCCTGGACCTTAAAAAAGCTTTCGAGCGTTTGTGGGGCATCCTGGCGCGTTTCGGAGGCATAGGCCTTCAAGGAACGATAGCCGTAAAGAAAGGCATCGGTTAAGTCTTGGTGGGTGGTGGTCAATTCGATGAGCTTGTTTCCAGAAGACCGATTCGAATCCCAACAAGCCGTAAGCATTGCCACGCCGGTTTCACAGATTTGGTCTGGATGCCCTTCCCTTTTGTAAATGGGCATTTTGATAAGCCCCTTTTCCATGTCGGAGTTGATAAAGTCTATATAGAGATTTTTATTGCCTTTGGCGGGCATGGTCATGGTTATGCCGTATCGGTCCTGAAATTCATCGATGATTTTATTGCCGACCGAGCCGAAGTCTCCGGTTATTTCGATCGGTCCGTATCGAAGAACCCAACCATTGATTATTTCGGCGATTTCGGGGATTGAGAACTTCCCCTGTAATTCCTCGATGAGGAACATTTCTTTATTATCCTGAGAGTATCCCAAAACAACCAGAGCGTCTTTATCCCGGGAGGCTTTGCCTCCGGAAGGATCGACCGAAATGACGTAAAGAAAATCCCTTTCCGGAAGCTGAGAATAACCATTTCGCTTCGGGTCAAAGCCGTAATAAATAAGGTCATCCTTCGAGGAGGCAATCCATTTGCCTTCGTATTCTCTTTGAAAGGCTGGCGAGTGCTCAGATAGGTTATTTTCTTTCAGAACCTCTTTTATAAGCCATCGATAAGCAACGTCGTAGATGTTTGCGTTGGTTTCTTTTGCTATCTTTTTTATTTCCGGGATTTTGTCAATTCTTCGTTGCAAAACGAAGAGGTTTTCCCGAAGTGTCCATGAGAACTTCTTCCAACCATTATCTTTTTCATGCCACAGGTTATAGAAAAAGCCAGACAGCATATAGCCAGGAGTTCCGCCAACATAGAGAGAACCCATATTATCAAGCAAAGCAGGATTTATGATATCGACAATCAAACGCTGGATGTGTTGTTTTTGGGATTGGGCTTCGTCAATGACAGCCAATGCTATTGAAATGCCTCTTAATTTTTCGATGTCGCCTTCGTTTTGAGCACCATATAAAGCAATCTGGGAGCCATTATCGAAATAGATGGTCAAGGTGGTTTCGTTAGGTAATGCTCTAATTCGACATCCTGAGATGATCGCCTTCAATTCCTTCCAAATGATTGACCGAGCGGTTGATTTGTCCAAGCCGATGTAAACACAAGTCGAATTGGCTTGGTCGAGGCATTGTTTGACCAAGCCATTAAGCAAAGGTTAAGGTCTTTCCTGACCTGCGAGAACAGCATAACACCTTCCTCGTTGAAGGGTCATTTATGACTTCGAGTTGAATTGGGTTGAGCAATTTCTTTAGATTGAAATACTCGGTTTCATCGGTTAAAGTCTTTCTTCTTTGAAGTTCCTGAAGAAGAGTCAACGCTTCTTGGTCGAGAAGAGAAGTATCCAAATCCTGAAAAGGTTTCATTTTCCTTTAATTAGGTATTAATTAACATTGCTACGAAGATAGAGCGGTTATTGCCTCTTGAATACCTCTGAAAGGATTACTTCGGATCCAAATACGAATCCGATCCGAGATGCTGTTTCAGAAGTTCCCGGATTTGGTGGTCCGACAATTCTCCCAGTTTCATTGCTTGAGCGGCTCTTTGTTCGATGGCGATCAAATCCTTGAACGATTTAAAGTGATTAGCCAATCGAGTGTGCTCATCACGGGTTAAATCCTGCTTTTGTTCGATTGCTTTATCTATCATTTTGTCGATGTCATCGTTGACGAGCATCTTTATCTTAAGCAAAATTGCCGAAGTTTGTGGAATTGCTTGAGGGTTCTTCTTTGTCTGTTCAAGCCCGGAATAAAGCTTATTTTCATCTTCAGCCTTGACTTGCATGTCGAGATAATTTTTATTCCTGTGGTTGTTGCTCATTTTCTTTAATTAGCATTTAATACCATCGCCACGAAGATGGCGAGATTATTACATCTAATCTGTACTTTTGTATTTCTTTATTGTTTTTGAACAGAAAATATTTTACCATATTTTGCACAACCTGACAACTCTTATTTTTTATCCGCACCATAAAGTTTTATTGGGTGTCTGCTTAAGCATCTTTTCGAAGATTTCTTTAGCTCGATACAAGGCAAATGTTTCATCGACCATTTTCTCGTATCGGGTTTCGTTTTGGATTTCGCCTGAAAGAATTCGATTTTCAAGTTCCCGAAGCCAGTCATTTCGGATTTTGATTTGTTCATCCAAATGGTGAAGCCGCCGGGTTAATGTATAAAAAGTTATCTTTTTCGGAACCGCCAAAAGAAATTGTCGATGAACCCACCCTTTCGTTATTTCGCTAGATGGTTTTTTACAACAAGCTTGGTTTCGGCCATTTCCACCGGTCGATGTGGCTTGTTTTCCAAACAATCCTGACAGGTTGTCGGCGAATGTCTATAATAAACACGAGGCTTAAGAAGCAGGCATTTGTCGCAGGTTAGAGGCTTTATTTTGTCGAGGAAATCATCCATTCCGCTATTTTAACACTAAATCAATGTTTACTTTAAATAAAGACTGCCCAGGGGAGTTGAAACCCCAAAGCATTACTCCATCCCGGAAACCAAGTCGTAGCCTATGGTATTGTATACTAAAAAAATAGTGAAGTGCTTGGACCACTTGCGAGGTATTGCCGGCAAAAGGTATACCTTTTGCCCCGGATTAGTGTTCCATTGGAGACTTTATTTTGCTTCGATCCCAGTCGATCGACAGCAACAAATCCTTTGTGGCTCATGAAGTTCTTTCCAAAGCCTTTTATTTCTCCAAGTATCTCACGTTCCGTATTTCCTCTGCGACCCCGGTCAACGCAAATCCTTTGCATTGTCTTGTCCTCAATTGAGCATTTTGTTTTCTGGGGATTTATTCCTAAATCCCAAAGGGCAGTTTCTTCTTCTTTTATTTTGGTGGAGCTTTCTCCCCAAACCCTTATCTTTCCGAAAACAGCTCTGCGGCATCGGCCTGGGCTTTGTTTATTTCTCTGTATGCAATAATTCATTATCATGAATCAAAAGTAACTATACTCGAGATAGAAACAGAGTTTAAGACAAAAAAAAGCCGGTTAATCTTTTTAGGGACTAACCGGCCGGATTATTATTGTATACGAAAAATTTACGAAACGCCCGGCGGCCAAGCCTGACAGAAGTAACTATACCCGAAACCGAAATCGTTATTAAGCAGGAACTGGCGAAAGAGATTCTTCAATAATCGTCCAAACTTCATCATCAGTTTTCCCATCGGTTTGAGCTGGATTTATTTTTCTCCAAGCTTTTATTTTTGCAAGCCGTTTTTTCTCGATTTCAACAGGGTCTCTTCTTTTTTTCCATTGCTCACGATAGATTTTACGGTATTGTTCACGGAGTATTTTATTTCCTTTTAGGTGACCTTTCCGATATTTATAGATTATTCCCATCTCGCTATTATACCCCAACCCCCTTAATTGTCCCTAATTCTTCTTTACAATCTCTGAGATGGCCCTAGAGCGGACCAGAGCCGCTATCGACCCGAGGGCCACACCAATAAGGCCCCCATCAGCATCACCGATGAGAAGGCATCCCAAGGCCCCACCAATGGCAAGGGCGAGCAACCTGATCGCCCCCGGAAAGAGGCGATGGCCATGATAGATGGGTTTGGTCGCCAATTTGATGATTTCGACCAAAGCCCCCGTAATTATTAGGCAAACCATTTCAGGGCTTGATAAAAATTGCACAATGCCGACAAGGGTTTCCATAATGAATAAATAGCATTTTGGTTTATTTGCTTAAAGACAGTTTCACAGAATGGTACTATTTATAGAAAGAGGCCAGATGCCTCACATTAGAAAAATAATAGGAGCAAAAACAAAAATGAATAAAAATGGATCAACAAAAAAATGGGATGACAGATTATTTCGGGCAATCAAGACACTGACCAAGGTTTCTCCGGTAGAATTAACAAATGCGGATTTTGCGAGACTTCTGAAAGTCCCAGCTTCAACCATTTGCATGCGAATCCGTGATGTCGAAGCTTACGAAGATAATGCACAATCCCTTTCAGATCTCGAACAAGAAAAAGGAGAGGCCCTCATGGCCCTTCGGGAGGTTAGTGAATTATGTCGGATAGCGCTGAAGAAAGACGAAGAAAGCAAAACGAAGCTTATAAACGATGGAAATTAAAAAATCCAGAAAAGGTTAAGGAGTATTCGAAGAGGTTCTATCAAAAGAATCGCGAAAGACTCATCAAGCTTAACCGAGAGAACAGCATAAAAAGATATCTCGCAGATCCGGAAGGAACCCGGAAAAAGTGGCGAGAGTACGATAAAAGATACAGGGAGAAAAAGAAAAATGAAATTACGAATGATAAAGATGACAATGCCAATTGTGGCGTTTAGTGGCACCTCTGTTGGATTGCTTAAGAATGTCGAATGGGATTTGCGGTTGCTCGGCCAATTTGTGGTGGCAACCCCTCTAAAAAGAAATCCAAATAATTTCCCCCTTTGGGTTCCTCTTGCCAACGTTTCCGTCTTGGCGCCCGAGGATGAGATGGCCGTGCCGGAGCTCCTGGAAGGGCCTCTAAAGGGCTTGGAAGCCAAGGATGGGGCCAAGGAGCCCTTGAAAGGTCTGGAGGGTTATAGGGCCGCCAAGAAGGCCGAGAAGGCCTTGAAAGAATTGGAAAACAATGGAGACACAAAATGAGCATCCTCATTCGGCCCGGCCAAAGCCCCGATGACCTGTTCTACGTTAAACAACAAATGCTTGCTTCTTTATATTATCATAAAGACGGAATAAGCAATTGCTGGCAGAACAAAGGCATCTCTCGACCAGTTTTCATGACAGAGCATGGCGCGGTTGTTGATGAATTGTTCAAGGTTGCCGAGGTTTTGATGGCCGCGGACAGCGAAAGCCCTGAAAGTTATTATGGCTTTTTGATGTTTCAGCAAACCATCGAAGGGTTGATTGTTCATTACGCGTACACTAAGAAGGTCTTTTGGAAAAATGGGGTTCAACGAAAGCTCTTTGCAAAGGCAGGGTATAAAGACGGGGATAAGGTTATCATGACGCATTTAACCAAGAAGGGAATGGATGCATTGAAAGGAAGGGATCTGAGCAAATGGACACATAATCCATACCTTGCTTATTTTCCGGTTAGCAAAAATTAAAGGAGAAAACAAAATGACAGGCATTACAACAGCATTAATAATTTTTCAGAGTTTGATTTTAATTAACATACTTTTAATGAAGGAGGAGCTCTCTCTAATTTTCTCACAAACCAGAAGTTTGCTTGATGCTCTCAAGGAACATGAGACAAGACTTTCGGGGATTCATTACCATTTAGCTTTTAGACAACCAATCCAAGACAAACAAACTTCCGAGAAAAAAAATAAACCAACTTTTGAGGAAAAAAAGGAAAAGGCAGTCAAAGCTGTGAATGAGAGAATCGATGATGTCATCGCTGAGATTGAGAAGCCAAAAGACACAGAAGCAGAAGGAATTGACAACATTATCGATCGGTTAACGAGATAAACATGAATGTTAAAGGTCTATAAATTTGGCATTGTCATCGCTTCCAAGTTTCCGATAAATGCAATCATAAATAATAAAAGGTGGTGTTGGATAGACCGCATAATTGAGAACCATTTATATTACACAGCATGCATCGAAGCGGGGTCAAGAGATTTTCGGGCGGAAACAAAAAAAGAAACAATCAAGATGTTTTTGACAGGTTATTCAAAGGATTATCAAAAGGAGCAAAAATGAAAACTCTTAATGAGGAAGAAATGAAAAGGATGGAAGAGGCCGCGAAAGCGCTTATGAGTGTGAAAACTAAGTCGGACAAGATTTGGATGATTGAGGAACTTGGTCCGATTGACTTGGATGATGAGAACGATAGAGAGCGATTGCGTGCTTATTGGAAGAAGCTGGGAGGCTTAAAATGAACCTCAACAAAATTGAAACAAAGCCTTGCAAAGGCTTCAACGAAGCCTATGCGGAGATTGAAAGGCTTATCAAGCGGTTTAACATCAAGCAAGGTGATTACCAAATACTAATGGGCAGGAATGAAGATAAGATGGTCTTGACCTTAGCGCTTGGTGTTTGTCAGGTTAATGGTTATAGCCTTGACGAGAATGAGGAAGCGTATGTTTTAAACAAGGAGCAAAAATGATACCCCGAGACCTTCGGGCCAAGCCCTCAGGGCGAGGCAAAATGAAAGGCTTTAAATTATGGCTTTTTTCAAGAGAAATCAAAATCCCTCTTAAAGGAAGGGTTCAGGAAAGCGATTGGTTTGTTATGACGCCTGTTATAATTCTCGGCCTTAAAGGGTTTCATCTTCACTATAACACGAAATGTGTTCCAGGCTTTCTTAACGGTGTCAAAAACTTTGAGGAGGCTTGCCGGAAGCACACCCGTTTGTTTGAAGGGGAAGGCGAAAGGAATGATAAGTTGGTTAAGAGGTTGAATAGGTTTTGTTTTTGGCTTTCATAACCCCTTGCTCGGCCTTCGGTCACCTTCGGGCAGAGCCCCTCAGGGCGATGCCAGGCTTGATAGGCTTTGGTCAGGTTTGTTAGGCTTTCGATCAGGTTCGATCAGGTTGTTTAAGTTTCATTTTTACCCTCTTATCGTCATTGCGACTAGGCCGCGCCTACATCCACCTACATTAAGGGGGGTTTCGAAGCCTGTGAAACAATCGTGAAACACTAATCATTTCGCTAGGTTACACCCGGCACACAACCTGCCCAAGAGTTGCGAATGATTATCATTATCCTTTGCGTGAAACCATTCCACCAAAAGCGTGAAACACGAACAATAACGGGCTGTTAGCGGTTGTCAAGGCTCGGCAAGCAGATGATAATGATTCGCATAATCCTTTGCGTGAAACACCTTCGTCAAAATCGTGAAACACTAGTCATAACAGCCTGTTAGAGGATGTCAAGCTTTTCGAACAAAATAATTCCAATTCCTTGGGCGAGGGCTCCCAAGCCCTTTCAACCCCTGCCCAATTGCCTTGGGAAGTCAAGCCCATTTTTGTTAGGAGCCTAACAAGGCTCGGCAAGATTCCGGCAAAGCGGAAAGGGCTTGACAAAGGTTTCCTAAATCCTTCCCGGGGCTTGGGAGGTCCTGCCCAACTTGCTCCCCAAGGAATAGGGAATAATACGGGTATTCCCGGGCAGGCTTGGGAGCCTTTGGCAGGGCTTGTTAGGCTCCTAACAGGGTTTGACAGGGCTTGACAAGGCAAGGAAAGGCGGAATTGATAATGGTTTCAAGGGTTTGGGAGGGGTTGGTAGCATTGGGAAGGCAAACGGACTAATAGGGAGCCCTAAGCAAGCCTGACCGAGCCTGTCCAAGCCTGACCGGGCCTGTCCGGACCCTGACCAAGGCCTGGCCAAGCCCTGCCCGAAGGCACTCCGAATGCTCCCAGGCCCTTCCAAAGCGCTCCCAGGGGCTCCCAAAGGCCCCCAGGGCCAGGGCAAGGAAGGGGCAGGGCTTGGGCATGGGCGGGGAAAGCGCAAAGCAATTCGGGGCATTAACCTTCGGGCAGAGCCCGTCAGGGCAATGCAAAGCGGGCAAACGAGAAAAGATTGGCTTAATGCTCTTTTTGGCTTTCGGCGCTTGCATGAGTTATTAAGGTTTGATAGGCTCGTCTCTGTCAGGGCGAGATAGAGAAAACGAAAGCCCGGGCAAGAAAGGAAATAAAAGAGGCAAACCGAAAGTTAAACAAAGCAAAGCCTGACCGATTCTTTCAAACGCCTAACGGGTTCTCTGAAAACTGAATACCAATCGCATGAAACCCTGAAAGAGGTTTCTTTGATTAAGGGATTGACCATCGGGAAAGGTTGCATCGAGACATTGAGTTGGCCTCCCAAGAGTTTAACAAAGCTCAAGGGGAAAACAAACAAAAGGCCCTCGAAACTTTCAACCAAACCCAACAAGCCTTGCAAGAATTCGAATCGGCTTGCGAGCGAACCAAACCTTAACACCTCTCATAGGTCAATCTCTCAATCAAGGAAACCTCATAAGGGCAAACATAGAATAACTTTGTTTCTTTTGGATTCCCGGCCAAGGGTTTTCAGGGGAACAAAAGCAACCCCTCAACAATTTGAGGGCAATCAATAAGGAATGCAATCATGACCACCCTAATCGATACCCTGACCGATTCTCTCAAGGCCCGAATCGAATCGGCCTTGACCAAACACTTCGAGGAGAACTCGAAGGAAAAGGAAAGCCTTCTCTCCAACAAAGAGGCCACCGAAAAAGCCCTTCAGAGCCTGACCCTGACCGCCTTTCAATCGGCGTTCAAGGCCAGCGCTAGCAAATTCGAGCCGGTCAAATACGATGGCAAGGCCGAAAGCATTGCCGAGGATGACCTTTTGGGTCTTTGGCTCGATTCGGTCAATTCGATCGGTTTCGAGGCTTACAAAGCCAAGGTCCTCGGCTCGGACAAGGCCACCGAAGCAACGGCCAAGCGAACTCGGGAGGCTTGGGAACTTGGCCTGCAAAACGGCAAGGATGCCAGCGGGAAGGTTCAATACCTCGGCAAACTCATCCCCCCGAACCTCGGCGGAAAGACCCCAGGTGAGAACAATCGGAAGGTTATCGAGGATTACCTTCCAGCCCTTGTGACCGCCTGGCAAGCCTTCCGTAGCCTCCCCCAGGCCGAACAAGCCCCCGAGGCCCCCAAAGCCAAAGCCAGCAAAGGCAAAGCGGCTTAATTCGAAGCATGGCCAGCAAGGGCAAAAGCCCAACCAATTCCTAACCGGGGTTGGTTGGGCTTTCCTTTTAAAGGCAACCCAAAGGTGAAAGAAAAAAAGGTCCAATCAAGCCACATTCGAGGCATTGCCTATCTTGGCCAAAGCCTCATGGTCCATTTCAATGATGGGTCATGGTATGCCTATCTTAACGTTCCGAGGGAAACCTATCAGGCCTTCCTTAAAGCGGAAAGCAAAGGCAAGTTTCTTGCCGAGCATATCAAACCATCTTTCAGATACGAAAGGCTTTAATCCAATGCAATTCATAATTCTGGTCAGGACCCAATCAACGGTTCTGGCCCTCGAATCCCCATCCCTTCCCGAGGCAAACGACATTGCCAATCTTTTGTGGCTTGTTATGGGGGAGGCAATCTCGATAACAATCCAACCCCAACCATCCTCGCCCCCAGGCTGGAACGAGCCAACCCCTTCCGATCCCTATGCGGACACCCTGGACCTTGTTCCCCAGGGAGAAGTTTGGGGGCTTGATTCATGACCTCCGAGGATGAAACCCCAACCGAGGATGGCCGGTCATATAGCCTTCTAAATCGCTCCCCCAGCCTGATTCACAAACGAGACCCCATCGAGGTTCGGGAGGCAAGGGAACGTCATGCATCGATGTTGGCAAGCTCGCCTTGCGCAAGCCCCCCCAACCAACCTTGGAGGTCATTCGGGAGCCTGTCATGGTTCCAATCGGAGAGCATTCGCTTGAGTTTGTTATCCCCGAAGACATCCCCATCGAAATTGAAACGGAGCCCGAGGTTATCCCCCTCGGGGTCGAGGATATCCTTTGCTCCTTTGATGAGCCAAGGGAGATTAAGGTCGAAAGGGAGGCCACCAGCAAGGATGCCCAACGGGCTATCCAAGAAAACGCATGCTCGGAGGTTGTCATTGACCTCGGGGAATTGACCTTAAGCCCCGAGGTTCCCCAAAGGTGCCACGTTTACGGGTGCCTTCATTCCATTGGCAACCCTGACATAAGCCTCTTATGCCCTGAGCACTTCGGGCGAGGCATTGTCGAAGGATGGTCAAGTCAGGACCTATTCCCCCCGGATGGTTGGCTCCCGCCTAACCCTCCCCCATCGGCAAAAAAGAAAGGATAACCGGTTAAAGGGCAATCTTGCCAGGGCTTTCAAGGCCTTGTCGGGGTTGCC
>JAAUSP010000192.1 GCA_012032575.1 Anaerolineales bacterium
TGCACAGATTCTTGCCGATGTCGTGAATATCCCCTTTGACCGTCGCCATCACATAGGTCCCGATTTGAATGTCGGCGTTGGAGAGCAGCAGCGGTTTGAGGATGTCCATCGCGCCCTGCCATAGCCCGCGCGGCGATGAGCATTTCCGGCACAAAATATTCGCCCTGCTCAAACAGGCGGCCCACCTCTTCCAGGGCCGGAATGAGGGCGTCGAAGAGCAGGTTGATCGGGTCCATGCCCAACTCCAGCCCTTCCTGGGTCAGCGCTTTGACCGGCTCGGCGTTACCGTCAAGGGTGTTTTCGTACAATCCATCCAGTATTTCTTCCTGGCGACTCATAGCAAATGTGACTCCTCCTGAGTATAGTTCGCACTCATTATAGCAGGCAGCGACAATAAATAAAATGGATTAGGGTCGAGTGACCTGTTCCCGGCAAACCGTTTGGGTGCAGTTCCCCTCAACTCCCAAGGCTACAATTGGCTATTTTTGCCACGAATTTACACAAATTTCACAAATTATTTTTCTTTTTTCGTGTTAATTCGTGTGAATTCGTGGCGGATTATTGCCTGGGAGGCGAGAGTATCTGCGCCCAAACCGTTTGGATCAACCTGAGATTGATGCTGGCGCTGTCCAGGTTCGGGCGGCGGCCAGCATGGCATCCAGGCTTTCGGCAGGCGTGCCCGGCGACATCCCCCCCCCCACGGACAGGATCATGCCCCCGCCCCGGTAGCGGCTTTGTCCAGGCAGGCTTTGGCCGATTCGGTCACGGCCTGGGGCGTGCCGCGCACGGCAATTTCCAGGGGCGGCACATTGCCCATTAAGGCGACACGATGGCCCATCTGGGCTTTGACGATGGCGATGTCGGCTTTGTGAGAAAAATTGAAGACATCAAAGTTGGCTTCGGCCAGGGCGGGATAAAGGTGAGCGCAGGGCGTGTCGTTGTGATAGATGCGGATGAGGCCATCAAACTCATCAAAAATGCGGCGCAGATGCGGCTCCACAAACTCATGGTAGTGGTTGACGGAGATCATACCCACGATGTCGTCCAGCAGCAAGATCCCTTCCGGCTGGCGGATTTGCTTGAGCTGGGCGTGCAGCCAGCGAATAATGGTGGTGGTCAGGGTGTCCAAAAAGCGGTTGACTTCCTTGGGGTGGGTAATCAGCCCGGTCATCAAATCGGTGATGCCCATAATCCAGCCCGCTGTGACCATCGGGCCGCGCGCGGCGACCATGTTAATACCCAGCCCTTCCGCTTGCAGCCGTTCTTCGGCGTGTTGGGTCAGCCGCAGCACCAGGGGCATAAAGCCGTCTTCGTAAGGGTCGGCAGCGGGCGCATCGGCCCAGAAGGCGAGATCGGTCGTCACCGGCTCGATGGAGGGCGGCCGGTCCTCATGAAAATGAACTCGTGCCCCAAAGGCCGATGGTTCAGCGGCCATGCCGTACTCGACCCAGAAGCCCGGTATCCAGACCGCGTCGGGAAAGCGGTCCAGCAAATCCTTGTGGATTTTCAGCCACAGGTCCGGCAGCAAAAAGAAATCCAACGTATGGACTCCGGCATAGCCGGGCAGCCAGGGACTGTCCACAATAAAAGCGACCGGAACCTGATCCGGCTCCTCCAGTCGGGCGGCTTGTTTAAATCTCTGCCAGGGTGTGGGCATAGCACTCATTCCTTATTTGTAACAGCTCAGCCTTCATGTCATTTCGAGGCCGTAGGCCGAGAAATCCTCACCGCACGGCCTCGGAGATTTCTCCCTTCGGTCGAAATGACATGGCTGAGTAGGTACCCTTATTTTGATAAATAAAATCGTGTTGCGTGTTGCGTGTTGCGTGACGCGAAGCGAAGCAAACGGAACACGCAAGACGCAAGACGCAACATTTTCATAGAACTCAATGAGATAATGCAGCAGAACCCCCCGCCCCCAGGCCGGCCAGATGCAGCTCACGGGCGCGGTGACAACTGACGTAATGCCTGGGCGTGATTTCTTCCAGGGCCGGCGGGTCGGTGCGGCATTGGTCCACTACATACGGACAGCGTGGGTGGAAATAGCAGCCGGAGGGTGGGTTGGCCGGGCTGGGAACTTCGCCCTTGAGCGGAATCATCTGCGAGCGCACACGCGGGTCGGCCACCGGCACTGCCGAGAGCAAAGCCGCCGTATAGGGATGGCGCGGGGCATTGAAGATTTCCTCGGTCGGGGCCATCTCGGCAATTTTGCCGACATACATCACCGCCACCCGGTCGCTGATGTGCTTGACCACGCTCAAATCGTGGGCCACAAAGAGGTAGGTCAGGTGGAGCTGCTGCTGCAATTCCAGCAACAGGTTCAACACCTGGGCCTGCACCGACACATCCAGCGCCGACACCGGCTCGTCGGCCACCACCAGGCGTGGGTGCAAAGCCAGGGCGCGGGCGATAACGATGCGCTGGCGCTGGCCGCCGCTGAAGGCGTGAGGATAACGGCGCATATATTCGGGCCGCAGCCCAACCAGGTGCAGGATTTCGGCCACCCGCTCGGTGCGTTCGCGGCCATTAGTTACACCGTTGACCAGCAGCGGCTCGCCGACAATGTCGAGCAGGGTCATGCGCGGATTGAGCGAGGCAAAGGGGTCCTGAAAGATCATCTGCATCTCGCGCCGCAGCGGGCGCATCTCGGCGCGGGACAGAGCGGCGATGTCCACCAGGCGGTGGTCCTGAGTCTGGAAGCGAATCTGGCCGCCGGTCGGGTCAACGGCCCGCAGGATGCAGCGGGCGGTGGTGGTTTTGCCGCAGCCGCTTTCACCCACCAGCCCCAGCGTTTCGCCCTCGTTGACATAAAAGCTCACGTCGTCCACCGCGCGGACGTAGCCGACCGTTCTTCTCAGAAACCCCTTTCTGATGGGAAAATATTTTTTGAGGTTGTTGACTTCCAGAAGTTTCTGGTCGTTTGACGTTGTGTTCACTAAGATTACCTCAGTTCGGACTGATTGGGCCGGGATGAGGGGATTAGGAGATTTTTTAATCCCCCCATCCCCTCATCCCGGCGAAATCTTTAGGTCGTTTCAGCCACCGGGTGATATAAAAAGCAACTAACCGACTGCCGTTCATTGACCGGCTGGACTTCGGGGGTGCGCTGGTCGCAGGTGCCGGGCATGAAATCGGGGCAGCGGGGGTAGAAGGGACAGCCGGCGGGACGATTGAACGGGTGCGGGATCGAGCCTTCGATGGTGGGCAGCGGGGTACGCGAATGAGATTGGATGCTGGGAATGGATTTGAGCAACGCTTTGGTGTAGGGATGTTTGGGCGCGTGAAAGATGTCATCCACCGGCCCGGTTTCCATCACCCGGCCCAGGTACATCACCACCACAAAATCGGCAATCTGGGCAATCACACCCAAATCGTGGGTGATGAAAATGATAGCCATATTATGCTGCTGCTGCAAGGCCCGCAGCAGATTGAGCACCTGGGCCTGAGTGGTCACGTCAATAGCCGTCGTCGGTTCATCGGCGATGAGCAGCCGCGGATTACACGAAAGAGCCATTGCGATCATCGCCCGCTGGCGCAACCCACCGCTGAGTTCCCAGGAATAAGCATTGAGACGCTGCTCCGGGCTGGGCACGCCCACCTCGCGCAGCCGCTCGATGGCTATCCGCTCGGCCTCTTTTTTGCCGACCGGCTGGTGCAGCAAAATCGTCTCGACAATCTGGTTGCCAATGGTGTGGACCGGGCTGAAGGAGGCCATCGGTTCCTGCGGAATCAGGGCAATCTCAGCCCCGCGAATCGAGCGCATTTCCTGGCCGTGCGCATCCAGTTCGACCAGATTAATGGCCTCGGCGCTGCCGCTACCGTTTCCACCGGACTGCCGGCGCAGCAAAATCTCCCCGTCAACAATTCGGCCCGGCTTTTCGATGATCCGCAAAATAGATTTAATCGCCACGCTCTTGCCGCAGCCGCTCTCGCCGACAATGCCGACCACCTGGCCGGGATACACGTCGAAGCTGACCCCGTCCACCGCCTTGACCACGCCTTCGTCGAGGATAAAATGAGTTTGCAGGTTGCGCACGGAAAGGTAAGGTTGAGATTCTTCCATAGGTATCCTTTAATACGGGAGATTGGAGATTAGAGATTAGCAGAAATAAAAGATGAATTATCCATGTCATTCCGAGTGAAACGAGGAATCTCTCGAATCTATACTAAAGAGTGATTCCGAGGAGATTTCTCGCTCCTTCGTCGCTCGAAATGACATGTTTGGACTCAATTCTGACAATAATTAATCTCCAATCTCCAATCTCTAACTATACGGATCGGCGGCATCGCGCAGGCCGTCGCCCAAAATGTTGAGGGACAGCACGGTGATAATCACGGCCAGGCCGGGTAAGAGCAGCCACGGGGCCAGGGCGATGGATTGCAAATTTTGGGCCTCTTGCAGCAGCACGCCCCAACTGATGGCCGGCGGGCGCAACCCCAGGCCCAGAAAGCTCAAAAAAGTTTCGTTGATAATCATCACCGGTACAGCCAGAGTACTGGCAGCAATAATGTGGCTGGCAAAGGTGGGGACCATATGACGAAAGATAACCCGCAGTTGGCTGCAACCGGCCAGGTGCGCCGCAAACACAAAGTCTTCTTCCCGCAAGGTCAGAAATCGGCCCCGGACTTCCCGGCCCAGAGAAGTCCAACCAATGAGCGAGAGGATGATGGTGATAGCAAAGTAAACCTGCTCCACGGACCAATCGCGCGGGAGGGAGGCAGTTAGGGCCATCCAGATGGGGATGGGCGGTAATGATTGGAGCAATTCAATGAGACGCTGGATGACCAGATCAATCCAACCGCCAAAGTAGCCCGAGATACCCCCCAACAGTACGCCCAAGAAAATGCTGAGGATCACGGCGACTAGCCCAATTGAAAGTGATACGCGAGTGCCGGCCATCAAACGTGACCACTGGTCGCGGCCCAGACGATCCGTACCTAGCAGATGAAACTTTTCACCGCTGGCCGGATTTTCAACACCCAGCAGGTGAAAGTTGGTAGGAATGAGGCCAAAAATTTTGTATTCGTAGCCTCGCGCAAAGAGTTTTACGGGAACAATTTTAGTTTCGTTCGGAACCCACTCCATCATCAAAGTTGCGGGGTCACGCTTGCCGGTTACATCATACACATACAGGAAGGTACCATCTTTTCCAAAAAAACGCAGGGATTGGGGGGGGACAAAGGAGCGAATAGCGTCGCTCTCGTGCGGCGGCAGGATGCTGTAAAAATCGGAAAAGAGGGCAATGGTGACGATGAATATAATGACCACGCCGCTAATCAGGGCCAGCCGGTGTTTTTTAAACCGCCACCAGACCAGTTTCCAGTTGGGAGCAATGTAGATAGCCTCCGTATCGTGAGCCGGGTTGGGCAAGCGTTCGACCGCACCGGCGGCGATGCCCTCTTTGGGTTCGGTGAGGATGGGGGGCACATTTGAGGTAGCCATAAAACTAATTTCCCTCCATCCGAATACGCGGATCGAGCCAGGCCAGTAAAATATCGGACAGGATGGTTCCGATAACGGCCAGCATACAGTAGATCAGAATGATGGCCCCGGCCAGGAACATATCTTGCACAATAAGCGCTCGTAACAGCATCGGCCCAATCGTGGGTAAGTTGAGTACTGTGGCCACAATCAAACTGCCGGAGAAGATCAGCGGCAGATACCAGCCAATGGTGCTGCCAGTGGATTAAAAGCCAGCCGAACCGGGTATTTTAAAACCAACTGCCATTCCGACATACCTTTGGCGCGGGCCATTTCCATATAGGGTTTTTTCAGTTCATCCAGCAGATTAGCCCGCATAATCCGGGCCAGCCGGGCCGTGCCGTCGAGGGCCAGAATCAGGGCAGGCAGCCACAGGTGTTTGAGCAGGTCAACCAGACGGCCCCAACTCCAGGGCGCGTCCACATACTCCGGCGAAAAGAGACCGGTTACGCTGGCTCCGAAATATTTAAAAGCCACCCACATTATAATAAGCGCGGTCATAAAGCTGGGAGTAGCAACGCCGATATAATTGAACACGGTAAAAAAGTAGTCAAGAAAAGAGTATTGATGGGTAGCCGAAAAAATGCCAATGGGAATAGCAATGGACCAGGTGATTAAAAAGGTAAACACACCCAGCATCAAGGTTAGCACCAACCTCTCCGAAATCAACTCCACGTTAGATTTTCTCCAGTCAAGGGACACCCCCAGATCACCTTGCAGAACCCGGCCCATCCATTTGAAATACTGAATATACAGCGGTTGGTCGAGGCCATACTGCGCCCGCAGAGCCTCAATTTGGGCTTTTCCATGGTCGAACCTGAGGCAGCCAGTTCGGCAATGTAGCTGGTTACAAAATCGCCGGGAGGCGCCTGGATCAGAGCAAAGGCGATGATGGAAAAGATGAAGAGCAGCAACGGCAAGAGTAAAAGCCGTTTTATAATATATTGGGCCATAGGTTTACCTCAATAATTGTGAACTGTGGATGATTAACTGTGAACGAAAACAGGTCACAATTCGCCTTTCACAATTCACAACGAGCGTTTGATGATTTTCTCATACCCACGTCCGGCGTGACGCCAACACGTAGGTATGAGAAAAATTCTGGTTCCCAAACCGGGTTTGGGAACCAGAATATAAGAAAGCACTACTGCGCGAAGAAATACTGTTCCGGGCGGGTATCGCCGGGGGTGCGCAGCGGCCAGTCGTTACCGGCTATGGCCGGCACGTTTTTCAGATTTTGGTTAACCACAACAACGCCCTGAACGGCCGGAGTCAGGCCCACTGTGCCAATCTCCCAGACATTGTCGGCCCAAAGTCTGAACAACTCTTGAGCTAACTCGATCTGGCGGCCGCGTGGCGACACCTTAGCTTCATCAATGATCTCTACTATTCGGGCGATGTCGGCCGGCGGCTCGATGCCTTCGGCGCCATCACTGGTGTACCACTTTGCCATACAGTGGCGCAAAGCACAAGGCCGGGTCGCTGCGCGGGTCAAACTTGGGCTGACCGCTGAAGGGGAAACCGGTAGTGTCTTCGTTCCAGATTTCGGCCATCAGTTCGTTGGCCGGGCGCATGGCAAAGTGGAGGGTCCGTTCTCTCAGTTCGATGTGGGCCTTGATCCCCACCTCGGCCCAGTCTTCGACAATCAGTTGGCCGATAGACGGCCAGTCCACAAACTGCTCCGGGACAACGCCAAGTTCAATGTCCAGCGGGGAGCCATCGGGCAGGGTGCGGAAACCGTTGGCGTCTTTGTTGGGCAGAACTTCGTCGAGCATCTGGTTAGCCATGTCCGGGTTGTGTTCGGTGTACTTAAAGGCATATTCATCACCCGGATAGTAGGGATGGAAGGGGGCCGGCACGCCCTGGCGAGCTTCGCCAACACCCAGGAAGGCCAATTGCTTGATGGCTTCGCGATCAATTGCATAAGACAGGGCAATGCGGAAATCTTTATTACGGAACATCTCAACTTCAGGACCGGCCCAGGTCTGGTTGAACATCACTACCGCTTCAGAGCCGCCAAAGGCGGGCCAGGTGATGACCCGGTAGCCGTTGGCTTCGGCGTTTTGCACCAGAACTGGGTAGTTGTTCATATCTATGTGCCGCCCCTGCATATCAATCTTGCCTTCCACCGCGGCCAGATTCAGGGTTTTTCGGTCTAAATATTGGGTAAAGCGGACTTCATCAATGTAGGGCAGTTGGTTGCCCGCCGGGTCCACGCCGATGTAGTAAGGGTTGCGCTTGAGGGTAAAGATTGGGTCGGACACGGAGGTACCATCCGGGGCCCAGGCGGCCATACTGGGGCGCTTACCACTCAAATGGGGTAGGGCTTCACGCGAAAAAAGTTCTGTCCACGTATTCAAGCCCGCCTCGGCCACCTTGGCCTCCAGTTCGGCCTGATCGGCATAGGTGGGATGGAACTGCTTCAGATAGTGAGCCGGCACAAAGACCAGGTTGCTGATCGCCGCGTCCGCCCCGTCTTTATTGGCCAGGTCCAGCAGAAAGGCGGTATTCGGGGTGGCAAAAGCCCATTTGACAGCGTAATCACTCAGTTTTTCGACGGTCGCCGTGGTGCCGTCGGGATTTTTCATCCAGGTTAGACCACTGGGCGTCAGCTCTTCGTTCAAGAGAATATCGTTATACCAGAACATAATGTCATCGGCGGTGAAGGGTGCGCCATCTGACCACTTGGCCCCCGGTCGCAGCCGGACGGTCCACTCGGAGAAGTCTGTGTTCGACTCCCAGCCGGAGGCGATATGAGGGATGACTTCAGCTCCGGTGGGTGAGTAACGCACCAGAGCATCGTAAACCACCCGGGTGTAGTTATTGTGGTCAGACGGGCCGGTGAAGCCCCGGTTCAGGACGCCGCCGTACTGGCCAATCTCCTCAACTACGGGGATGATAAGCGGGTTATCCGGCAGACGTTCGTCAACGGAGGGCAGCTCACCGGCAGCGACCATTTCGGCCAGTATGGGCGCTTCATTGTACACGCCACCGGGGATGTTACCGATCAGGTAGGAATTGGCTTCCTCAACCGTGGGTAGGTAGATGGTTGAGCCAGGCTCGACCACGTTGGGGTCTTCGATCAAGGTCAGGCTGTCGTCTTCGGTGGCCTTGAGATTGTTGTAATAAACAATGGCGGTAAAGGCCAGCGGATCACCGTACTGCTTCTCGGCAATTTTGCCCAGCGTGTCGTCGGCCTGGACGGTGTAATTTCGCCCGGTTTGCAGCGGCGGCGCGGCGGCCACGGTGGCGGGAATGAGCAGCGCCAGCAGCAGCAGGCATAATAAATAAGATAGTCTCTTCATTTTGGATACCCTTTCTCCTTTACTTGGATTCTTCGTTGAATGAGGGTGACAGGTCAGGCGGTGACCTATGAGTATAGGGATGGATTAGGTGGTTTAGTTTTCTCTGATATTTCTCCTTTCTTACATTGAACTGGGCTGTAGCATAACTAATGTATCAACTAAGTTAGTGCCCTTCGGTAATATGTAATTTTTTTGAAGACTTGAAACACTGATATAACCTATGGGATTTGAATTTGACTCCCACTTATCGCCATTTTTGCCATAAACAAATAAATTTTCTCCATCAGTTGTCAAAATGTACTTGACATTCTTTAGCTTCAAATCTTCAACATAGGCTATTGGTTGTCTCAATACCTCGCTTAATGCTCGCCCTAATTCCTTTGCCTCAAGCACCATTACACAATTCTCGCTCATTGTTGGTGTGTTTTTGAAAAATGCCATATCTACTCTGTTCCATTCAACGGCTATTTGTTGATGTGACCATCCTAGCCCTAAAAAAAGGGGCAATATACTATGAGAGATAATCTCACTTTCAGACGGTTTACGTCCAGAATGTCCTGAACGATACCAAGAACAGAGCCTACTAGCCTGTTGCAAAGCCTTTAATATATCTTCAATATTTTTATTACTGATGCCAGCGCGAAACAATTCAACCCCCAGGTCTGTTTCTTTGTATTCCGATGTATCTATTTTGGGCATATCTTTAGGTGACCTGGCAAAGTGTGAATTGTCTATGTTCTGAACCTCTTTTACAACCTCTTCTCTAAGAACCTGGGTAAACGATGGTATCTTACTTGCCCCACTAAAAACATTTCCTAAAACCCCTAAATCGCATGAACTCGAAGCCCAGATTACTCTTCGGCAATGAGCCAAATCCCATCCATAGACATGCTTAAAAGTTTCATCATAGAAATATTTCCCATCTTGTGGAATTTGACCAACGCCAATAACAGTTTTTCCAAACCGCATTATAACGCGATCACCAGATGAAGGATTATAAGCGAAGCTATGTACTTGGCTATATGCTGAATTTGGAGTTCCACCAGCATAGCTATATTTAGTAGCATCACCAGTAACCCTACCTGTATGACTTGGCCCTAAGATCATAATATCGTGAGCAAAGAATAACTCTCGATAATCTCGCCCAAGTTCTCCTGTTGCAATCTGCCAGACTTTCACCGCATAAACCTCTTTAATCAACACATAATTACATCTTCCCCGCCGACTCCACATCCAAATACAACCGAGCATTCTGCACCTGGCGCAGAATCGAACCGGGGTGGTCTTCGCTGATGGGTTCGTTCAGGCAGGCGCGGACGGCTTCGGCTTTGCGGGCTTCCGGCACGATGCACAGAATCTGTTTCGGGGCCAACAGGGCCGGAATAGTCAGGGTGATGGCGTGGGTCGGCACTTCGGCCAGGGAGCCGAAATGGCCCTCGCCCACCTGCTGGCGGCGGCTGGCTTCGGCCAATTCGATAACCTTGACCCAGACCGGATCGTTGAACAGGGCGTAGGGCGGGTCGTTGAAGGCGATGTGGCCGTTCTCGCCCCAGCCCATCGCCACCATGTCGGCGGGATGGGTGCGTAATAAACTTTCATATTCACGGCAGATGGCCTCTTCGTTGCCCTGCTGGCCGGAAACCGGGTAAAAGGCTTTGACCGTGACAAAATCGAGAAAATGGCGCTGCAAAAACAGGGGAAAACTGGCCGGGTGGCTGGGGTCGAGGCCCAGGTATTCGTCCATGTGAAAGACGCTGACTTTGGACCAGTCAATCCCCGGCAGTTGGCGCAAGGCGTCCAGAAAGGTCAACTGCGAATTGCCGGTGGCCAGAATCACGTTGGCTTCGCCTCTGGTCGCAATGGCCTCATTGATTATGTCGCCGGCATCAAAAGCAGCGGCCTGGCCCATCTCCTGATTGCTGCGATAGATGGCAACGGGAAGCTGCTCGTATTGCATTGATTTTAGCGGTTCGGTTGGATTCACAGTCATTCACCTGAGTAGAATTAAGATATGACGTGTTGTGTGTTGCGTGTTCCGTAAGGCAAACGGAACACGCAACACGCAACACGCAGATTTATTTTGACAACTATTTTAAACCGCCTCGCTCGACTCGCGCACGATCAGGGAACAGGGCAAAACTACCTGTTCCTGGGGCCGGTGTGGTTCGGCCAGGCGGGCCAGGAGCAGTTCGATGGCGTGCTGGCCGGCCTCGATAATTGGGACGCCCACAGTGGTCAGGGCCGGGTTCAAAAAGGTACAAAAGGGTTGGTTGTCGGTGCCGATGACAGCCACATCCTGCGGAACACGCAACCCGGCCCGCAGGATGGTCCGCTGGGCTACCGCGGCGACAATGTCATTGGAAGCAAGAATCGCCGTCGGCGGGGGCGTTAATGCCAGCAGTTGCCGGGTGGCCTGAACCCACGTTTCCGGGGCTGCTTCATAATCGGCCAGTTGGACGTAAGCCTCATCGTATTCCAGGCCGTGCTGCTGGAGCGCCCGGCGATAGCCTTCCAGCCGCTCACTGGAACTGCGCCGGCTGGCCGGACCGCGCAGCAGCGCAATGCGGCGATGTCCCAACTCAACCAGGTAAGCCACTGCCGCCATAATCCCGCCGCTATTATCCCACTGAATCTGGTCAAAGTTCAGGGGAAGGGGAAGGGTGCGATTAATCGTGACAATTGGCGGTGCGGAGAGCGGCAGCCGGGCAAGATACTCGTCGGCAATATAGATTGAAGTGGAAAGAAAGATGATGCCGTCAACCTGTTTTTCCAACAGCAAATTAACGGCCTGTTGTTCGTCGGCCAGATTTTGGGCACTACAGAGGAGCACATTATAGCCCGCATTACGGGCAATCGGTTCAATAGAATGAAGCGCTTGAAGAAATAAAGGGGTTTCGATCTCGGCGATGATCAGGCCGATGGTGGCCGTTTGACTGGTGACAAGACTACGCGCCACCCGGCTGGGGTGATAGTTAAGCGAGAGAATCGCTTCCTGAATCCGCAGCAGAGTTGGTTCAGCCATCGCCTCAGTGCGTTGGTTGAGCACATTTGACACCGTAGTGACTGACACCCCTGCTGCTTGAGCCACATCCTTGATGGTGACTCGTTTGGCTGGTCGCTGCCGAGATAGGGACCCCATTGTCGCCCCATTTCTTATACTGAAACGTTACACTAAAACGTTACACCTAGAATAACATGGTTTTAGGTGGCTGTCAATTTTTGAACTTGGCGTAGTTACTCACCCAGCTTGACCCGTCTTAAGGCTAAGGCTAAGGTAACTACCAGCCCCATGTCATTTCGACCGAAGGGAGAAATCTCCGCGGCCGCTGCCTAAAATGTTACGGCGGGCGAGAAGATTTCTCGCTGGCGCTCGAAAT
>JAAUSP010000193.1 GCA_012032575.1 Anaerolineales bacterium
AGCAGTGGGGGCGGAGGTGGCTGCTGAGGCAGGTGGAGTTGAGGTGGAGGTGGAGGTAGGGGTAAGGGGTGGCTGTGGGGGCGGGCGAGGTGGCTGTAGCGGTAGCCGTGGCAGTAGGGCTAGGGACCAGAGCAATCAGCGCATCCGGCACCTCAGCCTCAGTCCACAAAGCATTGTAGAGTTGACTGTTGCTATCTAAGGCTTGCTTCACACGCGGCTGCCAAAGCACATCAAGCATCAAGGCCGTGGACAGGTCGGTCAAGGCAGGCCCTGACTCATCCAAAGCCACATAAGCCAGAGCACGATCAAAATATGTCCCCGGATTTTGGTTATTTAATTCGATGGCGCGTTGGTAAGCCCTTACCGCCTCACGGTATTCGCCGGCGTTGTAAGCCTTTCGACCATTGAGCCATTGGGTAATTTCGAGTTCCAGGCTAACAGCGTCAGGTGTTGACGGATCGTCTACTAACTGCTTCAAAGGTTGAGTCATTGCCATAAGCAGCGCATTATCCAGCTCATTGTTTTCCAAATCAGGTGCGGTGTAGACTCCCTGAATCACTTTAACTAAATCGGGACCAGAGCTGCGGGGGTCGGCTTGCTCAAACAGAGAAAGTTGTTCTGCGGGACTAAGCTCGTGATAGAAAGATTGGCGGCCTTCCTCGCTATAGCCGGGCAAATTAAACAGGCTGGCCAGGCTGGTCAGGCGGGTATCGGGGTTGGCCGTATTGTTAAAGCTGTCCAGGTAAGGTTGAGCTTGAGCGGCAATGATCTGCTCAAAACGATTGTAGGCGGCAATACCCAATATAACTGCCACTGCCAGAGCTAACAGGATTAAACCAACCCCTAGATAGCGGGCCGGCTTAATTGAAGGCAAACTGTCCTTCAGCCAATTCAGATTGAAGACCTGCCGATAGATCAGGTTGCGTATCTTAAGATTTCCACCTTCGGCCCGAACCAGGCCCAGAAGTTTTAGACGCTGTTGATCTACAGCCTGTTCATTTACAGCTATTATTTGGCCTTCGTAAACCCGGCGGTAAAGCAACAGCAACTGGCGGTGTTGAGGATGATTGGCAATGTTCTCGCGTATGGCAAACAAATTGAGATCACGGTTACTGGCTGAGGAAAGAAACAATGTTTCTACTAGCCGGTCTACCGTAGTATCGGTCAGTTGTTCGTGCCCCTGGTCAATTAACTCGGCTATGGCCAGACATAACTTTTGGGTCAGATAGGGCTGGCCGCTGGTCCAGTAATAGATACGGGATAAAATTGTTTGAGCCTGTTTGGGGTCAACGTCGGCAAGGCCAGCCCGGAGGGGCTGAATCTCCTCCCGGCTAAAATCAGTCAGTTCAATTTTTTGGGCAATGGCAAAAGGAGACCATTTGGAATTAGTGACAAAATCAGCCGAAAAAACTGTTCCCAGAAGAACAAAATTGAGGCGCTGAAAGTCTGGCTCAGTTATACGGGTTTCATAAATCAAGCGCAGGGTAGACAGAAAATCGGCAGCAACTTTCAGGCCAGAGAGAACCTCAATTTCATCAAAGAAAAGAACCACAGTCCCGGAAGTTTCAGCCAGAACCTTTTCCCGTAAGAATTGAATGAAGCGTTCAGGGGGAATGAGTGAGGTATGCGCCGCCCACCAGGTTTCTGTATCTACGGTTAAGTTTAAAAGAAAATTCAGGCGGGTAACCAACCCCAGATACCATGCTTCAAGCTCAATGTCTGAGCTAAGGCCACTCAAGTAAATCATGGCAATGCTGGCTTGTTGTTGAGGGGCCAATTTTCCGGCAGTGTGGATCATCAAGCTTGTTTTGCCCATTTGTGAGGGCGCTACCACATAACCGGGCCGGCCTTCTGATATCAAAGAGTACAATACTGTATCGGCAGACCGCTTGATATAACTGGGCGCATCAGGGGAAAGCGCCCCGCCAGCAACAAAAAATTCGGAACTCATTGTTTATACCCAGTCCTTAAACCATATTCTACAGGAACTGAGCATTTTTGGGTAAAAAACCATTGAATTTTGGCCCCTCAGTAGAGGGGCCAAAAGGTTTAGTTGCAAAAAACGCGGGTTGATTGCGGTCCACTCTCATAATATTTTGAGGTACTTAGATTTCCGCAAATACTGTTCACCTGTACCGTATAGGTGCCTGGCGGGAAACTACCGCAGAAGAAATTCTGATTGCCGGCCGGGACACTACAACTCACCCCGGTTCCAACCACACTGAAGTTCACACCGCCACCTGTATCATTTTCGATAAACAAGTCGGTGGGGGTGGGTTTGAGGAGAAGCGGGAGGAAAACTTTGGCCAGTTCCCCAACAAAAGCGGGAGCCGCAGTTGAATTGTTTTCAGGGACAGGATCATTGCTGCCACTGACCGTTACCGCTGCTGTGTTGATGATATTTCCTGCGCTTGAACTATTGGCATTGGCTACAATAGCTATAGGAACGGTGCTGCCACTGACCATGCCGCCCAGGCTGCAAGTTACAATACCACCGCTATGGTTACAACCGGCATGACTAACCGATTGAAAAGCAACTTCTGCCGGCAGGGTATTAATCACAGTGACATTACCGGCATCGGACGGACCGTTATTTATCACGGTGAGGTTAAAAGTAATGTTATCCCCTGCTGTCACCGGATTAGGGGTACTTTGGCTGATGGACAGGTCGGTTACACGGGTTACAGTTGTAGTTGCAGTGACGGTATTGTTGGCCGTATTGGGGTCCGGTTCAGTGCTGGTTACGGTGGCAACATTAGCAAGAGTTCCCAATGTTGAGGGGGCTACGATAACCCTGATCGAGGCCGTTATCGCTCCACCACTGGCAACGCTCAGGTTACTACAGATTACCTGATTACTTACATTTGAACAGCCGCTCGATGCCGCAGCGAAGGTCACTCCCGCCGGCAGGGTATCGGTGATAATGACTCCGGAAGCCTGAGAAGGGCCGCTGTTGGCAACCGTCAGGGTATAGGTTAAGCTGTTGCCTGCCGCTATCGGGTTAGCTGAACCGGTTTTGGTGATGGACAGGTTCACCAGCCGGTTGACCGTAGTTGTGATAGTGGCCGCATTATTATTGGCGTTGGGGTCAAACTCATTACTGGTCACGCTGGCCGTATTGGTGATGAGATTAGGAGCCGCCGGATTGACCGTGACAGTGATGGTGGCCGGTGCCCCGGCGCTGCCGCTGGCAATGTTAGCATAGGTACAGCGAACCTGATTATTTGGTTGGGACGAACAGAACCCGGATGAGGAGTCAAAAGTGACGCTGGCGGGGAGGGTATCGGTAATTACCACATCCGTTGCCTCTGAAGGCCCGTTGTTGGTGATGGTCAGGGTATAAGTCAGGCTGGTTCCGGCAGTGACCGGGTCGGGAAAGTCTGATTTGGCAATCATGAGATCAGCCACCGGGTTTACAGTGGTGGTAGAGGTGGCCGTATTGTTGGCCGGGTTCGGATCGGGCATATCACTGGTTACGGTAGCTGTATTGGTAACCAGCCCGGCTACTGTAGGGGTAACAACTATGCTCACGGTCGCATTCGTCCCGGAAAACATTTCATTCAGATCGCAAGTAATCGTACTGGTTCCGCTACAGCTACCCTGCTCGGGCGGATTAATCGAAACTGATTTGAGTGCTACATTGGCAGGCAAAATATCAACCAGGGTCACATTATCTGCCTTAAAAAGTCCAGGGGCGCTTGCGACGGTGAGCGTATAGGTGAGCGGCTGACCAACCTGCACCGGATCGGGCGAGTCGGTTTTAGTGACAGAGAGATTAGCCGGATTGACGGTGGTGGCTTCTGCGTCCGTATTGTTAGAAGTATCAGGGTCAAATTCGCTGCTTGCCACACTGACCGTGTTGGTAATTATCCCCGGTGAATTAGGAGTAACCAACAGGGTAACGTTTGCCCCGCTGCCACTAGCTATTTTGCCCATGTTGCAGGTAATAACAGGTGGTAAACTGCAACTCCCTTGACTGGGGATAACCAGAGGGGCTGAGACAGTCGCTGGCAAATTGTCGGTTAATGTAACTAACAAAGCATCCGAAGGGCCGTTGTTGTTAATCTGAACGATATATATAAGTGGATTTCCTGTGCCAATAGGGTCGGGACTATCAGATTTGGTCACAGTTAAGTTAGCCGAGGTATTAACAGAAGTAGTTTCCGTATCACTGTTATTCCCCGCCGCAGGATCAAAGGTTGAGCTGCTAACCACAGCAGTATTTTGAATTGAATTCCTAACATCACCGCCCACGTTAGCCACAATTGTAAAAGTTTGGGTTTCACCCACGCTCATATTGCTGAGATTCCAGGTCAATTGCTGCCCGTTCTGAGTGCTGGTGGCCGGAGATACACTTTGTAAACTCAAGCTCAGGGGCAAGGTATCACTGATAACAACATCAGCGGCGGGGGATGGGCCGTTGTTGGTGACGGTCAGGGTATAGGTTATGGTTTCTCCGGCAATCACCGGCTCCGGTTCATCAATCTTGCTGATAACGAGATCGGCTTTGGGGTTGACTGTCGTCGTGGTCGAAGCATCATTATTGTTATTATCAGGATCATTTGCCGCGGAAGAGACGGTAGCCAAGTTGGTCAAGATTCCGGCGAGAGTGGGGGTGACAACAAGGGTTACAGTTTCGGATGCGCCACTGTTGAGGGTGCCGACAGCACAGGTGACAACACCACCCGACTCGTTACAGCCGGGAGCCGCACCAAAGCTGACCGTCGAGGGCAAGGTATCGGTCACCACAACATTCGCTGCAACCGAAGGACCGGCATTGGTAATAGTGAGGCTGTAGGTTAACGAGTCACCCACCAACACCGGATTGGGTGAGCCGCTTTTACTGAGGCTCAAATCGGCCTCAGCAACGACGATATCAGTCACAGTGGCACTGGTGGGGTCGGCAAGTTCGGTGCTGGTGACAGAGGCAGTATTGATAATCTCTGTTCCATTCGCCACTACCGGGTTGACGGTAACAGCATAGGTTACAGTCACCAGGGCTTGGTCCGTAACTGTTATACCTTGAACCAGAATCGAGCCAGTACCGACACTCCAATCCGGGGAAGGGGGCAAGACATCAATACTCCCCGGCACAAAAGTAGTGTTGGCCGGCAGCGTATCGAAAATAGTTACATTGGTCGTGGCCTGGTCGCCGTTGTTGAAAATAGTGATGGTGTAAGTAATACGTTCGCCGGGGCGGAGAGGGGTATCGCCCTCATTCACCGAACTTTTGGTTACGGTTAAAGGGCCGGAGGCCAGAAGGGGCAGGTTTGACGGTGCGCCGGCCGGCGCGGTCAAAGCCGGGTCGGGCATTGCAGCCGCCTGAGCCAGTTCAGCCAAACCTGCCAAACTTGCCCACAAAACGGTTAAAACTACCGTCACAATTACCATTAATTTGCCAATTTGGTGATAATTCATTGGTTCAACCTTTATTGATTGCAGTGACACAATTAATAGACAGGGTAATAACGGATAGTTCTGCCATAGAAAATTAAAGAACAGTCTCATAGCTTAGACAAGCCAAATTTACTCCCTCTAAGAGTATCACAAAAGAGTTTGAATTTGGTTTGAATAATTAGGGGAAAAATTAGAAAACTCTAAGAATAACGCCGTGAACCAGGATGAGCGCAATCAGCGCCCCCACCAGCGAGCCAAAGATAACCTGACGCGGGGTGTGTCGCTCCAGCCGGACGCGGGCCCAGCCGACCAGCGGCACCAATAACATGACCGGCCAGGCCGAAGACCCGGCAACCAGCATCGTGGCCGTAGCAGCGGCGGTAATAGTAGCGCCATGGAAGCTGATTTTCCAAAAAAGCGTCACCACACTCAGGATACCAATCATCACCGTGGCCGCCAATACAAACAACTCAACCATCACCGGCGCTTCCCAATAACGGATCATGCCCAGGCAGGCCAGCAGCCAGACCATCATCAGGGTCAACGGGCGCAAGCGAGTTTCGCGCTCCGGCATATAGATATCGGCTAATTTGCCCCGGCGCACCAGCCACACCAAATAGCCCAGGGGTGGCAAGACTAACAGAGGCATTAAGCCCGCCAGCCATACCAACGCCATAATAGGATCGGGGCTGTACTGAAGCGCCATGGCCGAAGTAATGACCACGCCGACAATGTGCGGGCTGATGACATGAGAAATCCAGCGGGCAATTGCCTCGTCATTATTTTTGATTAAATTGAGGCTGTTTTTTATTGACGGGCGCACGGACAGCACAACTCCTCGGCGATGTGTTTGCCATATCATAAATCACATTAGGTAATATTTGGTTGGTCAAAAAACCTTTATTCGTGTGATCGAATTGCTGTGTGGTTACCAAGGGGGTGTTTTTTACACTAATCAACGCAAGGCTTGATAAAAACTTCTAATCACCAATAACCCAATCTCTATTTTAAGGGAGAGGAAGGGCAAACGTCAAGCAGACGGAAGTACTTCCTTACGGGCGTGACCGACTAAATTAGCTTGATTCTCGATTTTTTGGGTGAGGTTTTGGTTTTTTGGGAGACTAAGCCCCACAAATAAACTCAACCTCATTTCCGTCGGGGTCATCCACATACATGGTCCGTGAAGGGATGACTGGGTGCTGTCCATAGCGAATTTGATAACCGAGCGCTTTTAGCCGGGCTTCTTCCGTCTCAAAATCAGCCGGGGCTAATTCCAGGGCCAGGTGATGCAAGGTCCGGGGCTTTGGCAAACGCCTCGCTGGCCGGCGGCAGAGGAACCAACACTATCATCTGCGGCACGCTGACCGCCGGATCACCGGCCCGCAAAAACACCGGCCCGGGCCGGCCGATAATTTCCAGCCCCAGAACTTCCTGGTAAAACTTAAGCGAGGCATCCATATCATGCACATTCAGCACAATTTCAGCAATGCCTTTGATTTTGGTCATAAATCCCCCTTTGACCTGAAATTTAAGCTTTGCCTTTGGCCAGGGGATGGTCGGGATGAGCTTCAAGCACTTTTTTGTAAACAGTGATAGCCTCATCCGCTTTGCCTTCCTGCTCCAGCCGGGCGGCGGCAACACAGGCTTCGTCGGGTTTCATGGCCTCAGGGGTCATTTTGTCAGTCAGCATGTAACAGAAAGCTTTATAACCCACTTTGGGGCCATCTTTTTCGACAATTTTGCGGATGTCGTCAACGGTTTGGGCCTGGGTGATCAAGCCCTCCACCCGCTTAAGCTCGGCATACGAGGCTACCGGCGAGTAAGATTGTTGTTTAGCCATTGTGCTTTCATCTCCATGAGAAGTTTACGATAGTTCCGGCAGCTCAAAATACCCTTCGCCCATAAAGACACACTGTCCACCGACCGTCACGCCCGTAATCTGGCCGTTTGCCTGTTCAATTTCAATGTGGATCAGGCTGGGCCGGCCCATCTCAAAACCCTGCTCGCTAACAAAAGGGATTTGCTCCCTACCCTGCCGGTCCTCGGTCTTCGGTCTTCGGTCTATCGGGCTATATTTTGCCAGGTAACACCCCAGCGGTCCACTGGCGGCTCCGGTCGCCGGGTCTTCGACAATGCCCAGAGCCGGGGCAAACATTCTACAATGAACTGATGAATTTTCCAATTCCGTCTCGCTGGTCAACACAAACAGGTGAGGCGAGGCGAAATCTTTGAGCTGCTGTTCCCACAAATCGAGCCTCAGTTTGGCTCGGCGGATGGCGCTCAGGTTTTTGAGCGGGACAAACAAAAAAGGCACGCCACACGAAACCACCTGCAGCGGGTAATCAGAATCAATTTCATCCGGCTCCAGCGCCAGCATCGCGGCGATGCCGGCGCGGTCGGGAAATTCCGGGCCAAATTGGGGCAGCGGCTGGCTCATTTTGATCAATCCGGGCTGTCCATTTTGCCACTGCACCCGCACCGGAATTACCCCGACGCCTTCCTCAAACCGGATCATCGTCTCAGACCCGGCCTGATCTATCAACTGTTCCCGCCCCAGCACAAAGGCAGTGCCGACCGTCGGATGGCCGGCCATCGGCATTTCGACCGCTGGGGTAAAATTCTCACCCAAAAATCGCTGCCGGAGTCTTTGGGTGGCAGAACAAAGGTAGTCTCCGAAAAGTTGATCTCTCTGGCCAACTGCTGCATCAACTGGGGCGACAGGTCCCGGCCATCGGGAAACACAGCCAATTGATTGCCGCCAAAAGGCCGGTCGGTAAAAACATCAACCACATAATAGCGTAACTTTTTCATATAATTCCCTCAAACCATTCCTCGCCCAGGGCCGGCCATTCGTCGCTCTGGTCGGCTCTTTCAGCCCAGTTGCGTTTGCCGCTCCAACTGTCAACGGCAATGGCATAGACCGAGGTGCGCTTCAATTCTTTATCAGTAATGGGGCGGTATTCCTGTCCGGCGGTCATGGTCGGAAAATATTTACCAATCAAGCCATACAAGGCCCGCTGCTTTTCTTCAACATCTTCCAGCACCCGAATCCGGCCATAAGCGATGACGCTTTCATATTGGATGCTGAACTCCAGGGCCACATTCGAGGGTAACAGGCGGCCAAACTCGCTGGCTTCAAAGCAGACCTGCTCGTGCCGCTCGCTGTTGGCCCGCACCCGCCCGACGATGTTCGAATGAAAGATGATTTCGTGCCGTTCGGCGTCGTACCAGAAGGTGGTCGGGTTGATAAAAGGCTGCTCATCCCAACGGGTGGCAATATGCCCAATCTGGGCGCGTGCCAAAAATCACGGATCCATGCTTCGTCCTGAACGTGTTCGGGGCGGCGCTGGGCATGGGCCGGGGTGACTTCGAGACTGTAATCTTTTTTGGGCATTTTTTTGACTGACATTAATTACGTCCCTTGTCAACCTTTTGACGAATTGAGTTAAGAATTTTGCTCGGTATCAATAATACGGATGATTACCGAAGTTCATCCCTTAAAAGTAGCTTCAGTAGTTCCTGTTGCTCTTCCAGCAGGCGTTGCTGCTCCGCCAGCAAGTCCGATTGTTGCGTAAGGAGATGTTCAATCAGGCTAATCAAATCTCGATAACGGGTTAACAAGCGCAATTTCTCTACTTCCTGGCGCTTGCGCCGGCGATGAGCAACCAACGGCGGGCGGTTGAGTCGCAGCCGACGTAGTGTAAAAACGCCAGTTACCGTCAACGGATGAAGGGTGCCATCTTCAAGTTCGAGAAAATGGTGTGAGGCAGGCTCTCTGCGAGGATTCCACAGGTATGGAGCGCTGGAGGTTGTTGGCCAATAATCAACTTTGTATTGATTACACCGCGCACAACAATAAAGTAAGTTATCAAGACTATCATCACCCCCTTTCCCTCGAGGTTGAAAATGGTCAATCGTTAGTTGACCCCCTATGTCAGTTTCGTTAATACCGCAAAACTCACAGGCAAAACTAGCGCGTTGACGAACTTGCTCGCGCAGGGCTGCTTTAATGGTCATACCGGTCGAAGTGAGGTTTGTTGAGCCAATTGGCGTTGTAAATCAAACACCTCTTGGCGAAGGGCTTCGTTTTCAACAGCGATTTCCTGGATTCGTTTGGTGATAACAGCCAACTGTGTCAGGGCTGAGTCCACTTGAGTTTGTAATATGGTAATTGAGTTTCCTATGGTTGCAGAATTCAACTCGCTCAGCTCAGCCTGATCTTGAGCAACGTACCATTCTTCCAACCGCATTTGCTCCGCTTCGGTTAAGGTTTCTCCCCGTGTAAACCGATCATGCAATTGTTTTTCAAGCTCATTTGACATATTTCACCTCCACGCCTAATTATAACTCAAGTTCTTTACCCCTCATAACATGACTCTAAAGGTTTCCGCCAGTACGCCCTTATGGTTTTTCAATTCCCCAAAACATCCCGCAACTGCTCCAGCGCCAGATTCCCGCCGCTCATTATCAACACGACCTTCTGCCCGGCCAGACGCTCCTTCAATTGCAGCGCCGCCGCCAGCGGAATCGCCCCCGCGCCTTCGGCCAGGTTATGAGTGTGCTGGAGCAAAAGCACAATCGCCTCTTTGATAACCGCGTCGTCCACCAGCACAAAATCATCCAGATAGTGGCGCATAATCCGCTGGGTGTTGAGAAACGGCACCCGCGTCGCCACGCCCTCAGCGAAGGTGCGCGTCTCGGCGGTGACCAACTCACCCGATTGCCAGCTCAACTGCATGGCCGGGGCCTGGGCCGATTGGGCCGCAATCACCTCGATTTTGGGATTGACGGTTTTGGCAACAATGCTGGTCCCGCAGACCCCGCTGCCTGCGCCCACCGGCACGATGATGGTTTGCACGTCGGGCAGGGTTTCCAGAATTTCCAGGGTGTAGGTGCCCACCCCGCCGATGAGGACCTCTTCGGTGGGACTGACAAACCGGCCGCCCCGCGCCTCGGCTTCGCCGGCAATCCATTCGCGGGCCGTATCGAAATCAGGGCCGTAAGAAATAACCTCCGCGCCCAGGCCGCGCATCGCTGCAACTTTGCCGGGGTTAGCCCCTTCCGGTATGGCAATGGTCGCTTTTATCCCGTGAACCTGGGCGGCAAAAGCGATGCTCTGGCCGTGATTGCCGGTCGAGGCGGTGAAGAGGCCGCCCCGGCGCTCGGCTTCGGTCAGGTGGGCCGCCAGGTTGAGGCCGCCGCGCACCTTAAACGCGCCGACCGGCTGATGGTTCTCATGTTTAACCCACACCTCCGCGCCCAGCAGTTCGCTCAAGCCGGAGTAGCGATACAGCGGCGTCGGGCGCAGGTAGCGATAAACATGCTGCCGGGCGGCAATGATGTCATGCAGGGTGGGCATTGCTTGGTTTGTCATCAGTATTTACCTTTCGATGAAATGTCCATAAAAATTTTCTTCCGCGCCTCCCCGCCTCACGATTCATCGTCTCGTCAAATTCTCGGCCATCAAGCCGGCAATCTCTGCGGAATTTGGGTCAGGCTGTTGCCTTAATGCCTTGATTATCTTTTCCTGGCGGGCGGCAGGGTGATTCTGGCTGAGCTTGCACTTGCCTTCCAGCCGGGTGATTTCGATTTTGAAGCCGACAATGCCCTTCAGTATTTTCTGGGCATATTCATGTGAACCGTCCAGGCTCCAGGGAGTTGGCCGGGGGGCCTCGTAGAAGTTAACGGAGTCTTCGACAATTTTTAGCAGTTGGGCCGGCTCGGTTACGAGCGAGAACCGGCCATAAACGTGAACCGCCACATAGTTCCAGGTAGGCACGACGTTGTTATCCTCATACCAGGCCGGCGAAATATAGGTGTGCGGGCCGGGGAAAACCACCAAAACGTCACCCGCCAAATCGTGCCAGTGAGGATTAGCTTTAGCCAGATGGCCCCACAACCAGCCCGGCGACTCAGCGCTGCGCTCCAGCAGAAACGGCACATGCGTGGCGAACGGCTGCCCTCGTGCTGTGAAAAAGAATACCAAACTATTCGCCTGGACAAAATCAAACAGCTTGGCCGTATCTGTTTCGGCAAATGCGTTAGGAATGTACATAATCCCTCCTGGTAATCGAGATTGGAGATTGGAGATTGGAGATTCAATCTCTAATCTCCAGTCTCCAGTCTCTTCCGTTCCCACAACATCAACACTACTCCGGCAGTCATTACCAGGCCGCCGAAGAACTGCTGAAAATTGATCACGGTTCCAAACAAGGCCAGCCCGTAGACGGCGACAAACAACGGCTGAGTGGCCCGAATCACCGCCCCTTTGGACAGGTCAAGGTAATGCAGCGACTTATAAAAAAGCATATAACTCAGAAAAGGGCCAAAAAATGCGCCGGATATAATCCACAGCCAGGTCGGTAAACTGGGCCAGGCCAGGTCGCCGGCAGCCCAACCAAACAGGCCGAGCATCAACATCATCACCAATGTCCGAGCGATAGTCAGAGTCAGCGGCGGCGCCATAGCAATATTTTTTGGCCACCAGATTGCTCCATGCCAAAAAAAGTTAGAGGCCAGAGACAGGCCCATCACGGCCCAAACCAGGGTTCCGGCCTGGAAGGTCATCGCGCCTGTGCCGGCAATGGCAATGGCGACGCCGAGCCATTGGAAGCGGTGCATGCGTTCGCCCAAAAACCATGCTCCCAACAAAACCGAATAAATAGTTTCGCTGCGGCTAAAAAAGGCCACCAG